>BTQL01000004.1:0-83570 GCA_036985855.1 Acidimicrobiia bacterium
CGTTCCTCGATTGCATGACAACACGGTAACGCGGTCGTTCCAATCCTCTCAGGGTTCCCGGAAGAGTGGTGATTGAGTAGCGTCGACGTTCACTGACCCTCGACAAGCAGTTGGGATGAACCTGCACCCGATGGATCAGACTGCGATAGCCTCCTTCTGGCTCGAACGCGGGGGAGCGGTGACCGAACAGGCGACTACGCCAGAGATTGAGCGTCGGAGTCGAGCGTCGACGATCTCCGCCACGGTCGTTGGCGTCTTTTCCGTCGGCTGGGCTGGACTATTCGCGACGCTCGGCCTCACCCAACTGTGGCGATTCCACATGCACGCCTACGACATCGGAATCTTCTCTCAGGCCACGTGGCTGCTGTCGCGTTTCAAGGATCCGTTCGTCACCATCAGAGGGCTCCAGATCTTTGCCGACCACTCGTCCTACATCCTGCTAGCAATCGTTCCGTTGTACTGGCTGTTCCCCACTGCTGCCACCTTGGTCGTGGTGACCGTGCTTGCGATGACAGCGACCGCTCCCCTTGTGTACGTCGTGGCTCGCAGAGCGGGCGCAAGTCCGCTGCTCGCTGCAGTGACAGGTGTGCTCGTGCTGGTTCAACCAGCTGTTCAGTGGCAGGTGCGCGACTCTTTCCATCCCGAGGTGTTGGTCGTGCCGCTCGTGGTGGGCGCGTTCGCCCTTTTGCAGCGCGACCGCGACGTCTGGGCGATCACGCTGATTGCGGTTGCACTGACGGCCAAGGAAGACGTCGGATTGCTCATCGTGCCGCTGGGGCTTGCAATCGCCTACTTCTTGGGCAAGCGGCGGACCGGATGGCTCATCGCTGCACTCGGATTGGGGGCTTTTCTACTGAACTTTCTCGTGCTGCTTCCGGCGTGGTCCCCGACGGGTGAGTTGCTGTACTCCTATCGATATGCCCAGTTTGGAACGACACCGGTCGACGTCGTTGTTGGCCTGCTGACATCCCCTTCGGAGTGGTGGGCCGTGATCACCGACGGCACGAGAATGACGTACGTCGCAACCTTGGTCTTTGCGATGCCACTGGCCATCCTCGCCCCGCGTTGGCTTCTCGTCGGGGTACCGATGTTGGCGGCAAATCTGTTCTCCAACCACGGCTACCAGTATGAGATCGAGTACCACTACGCGGCATACCTGGTCGTCGCCGTCGTTCTTGCAGCAGCATTCGGTGCAGCGAGCGTGTCCCGATGGGACCGGAGATCTCTGCGCATCGCCGCGGTAGTCGTCGCAATCGTGGCTGCATCAGCAACGTGGTTCGTCGCGGGTCCTCGAACCGGATGGCCGGCGGCACACGTCAATCAGACCCAGATACGCGCGATCCTCGAGGTGATTCCTGATGACGAATCTGTTTCCGCATGGACGACACTGGTACCGCCGCTTGCGAACAGAGAGACTGTGTATCTGTTCCCGAGCCCATGGGACCTCGCGTATTACGGCGCGGAAGGCATCGAAGACCCGGATCCGTCGAAGGTTGATTGGTTGTTCATCCGATCGGACTCCTATCGCACGTTCGACGACATCATCGATGGAATCATCGAATCGGGAGACTGGGAAGTGGTGGTGGATGACCCGCCCTTCACGCTGCTCCGCAGGAAGTAGGAGTCGGATTACGGTTACCGGTCCACGGTCAGCATGTCGGAGAGCGTTGCTGATTCCCAGGCCTCGAAGACTTCGAGAACACGTTGCGGGGCCTCGAGCATCGGTACGTGGCCAACATCCTCGAACAGAACGACTGTCCAATCGGGGCGCTCCCTGCCTATCCATCTCGCAATCTCCGCGCTGACCAGCTTGTCATGTGCCCCGTGCATGAGCAGTGTTGGCTGGGTCACCTTGTGGATCAGGTTGCCAAATCGGCCCTTCCGCACAACGTAGGGTACGATCGAGTTCGTCGCGTCGACGAGTGCCTTCGTGGCCCAGGGCTGAGTCCGACGAAGAGCTGCGATTTGTGTCGCATGCTCCCAAACAGACGAGTCGAGCGACTCTGGGTGCGCAACGACGAACGTGAGCGCCTCGACCACTCCTTCATCCACCGAGGTGTGTCGGCGGACCGTGTCGATCAGTTTCCCTCCGAGCCACGGGATCAAGGGAACGGACAGCCGTGCAGCCGTCGGGAAGTTGATCGCTGTCCACGAGAAGACTGGTGCGGCAGGGTCGATGAGCACAAGTGAGTTGACGCGTTCAGGGTACTGCTCGGAGGTCAGGATCGAGATGAGCCCACCCATCGAGTTGCCGATGAGCATCGCCTCACCTCCGAAATGGTCGATGACATCCTTGACGAGCTCCACATTGCGCTCCACAGCCGTTCCGCCATCGAGTGGTGCGGTGAATCCGAAGCCGGACAGATCCGGTGCGATCACCCGATGGGTCTCGGCGAGCCGCGGTGCGATCAGACTCCAGTTGTATGCGGACCCTTCAAGTCCGTGAACGCATACGATCAGCGGGCCGTCTCCTCCGTAGTCGAGGATGCTGACCGGCCCGCCAATGTCGACCGTATAACGCTCCATGGTCATTCAACACGCCCCCAGGCCGTCGAGAAGCTTGCCGGTGTCTGTAGGCGTGAACGTGCTCTGGAAGTAGAAACGCGAGATCCCGAGCTGTTCGTAGCCGTCGAGCTGTTCTCGTACCTGTTCGTACGTTCCTCTTGGGGTTTTGCGTCTCTCGTAGTGGGCCTCGAGCTCTTCCCTGCTGAATCCGGCCTCCGAAGCGTTCTCGTCCAACATCTCGTCGAGCTCCTTCTCGCTCGCGGCGGCAACGACCTGACCGGCTGAGGACAGCCGAATGGAATCTGGATCTCGACCCGCATCTGTGGCAGCTGCTCTGAATCGTTCGATCCGGTCGGCGAGGTCCTCACCGGGGTATATGTTGAACTCATCCGCGAACATCCCAGCCAGCCGAGGCGTCTTGTGGGCACCCGTTCCGCCAACGAGCAGCGGGATCTTCTTGTCCGGCCGAGGAGCCAGCGGGAAAGCCTCGAGTTGGAAGTGATGACCCGAATATCCAGGGAACTCGGGATCGAAGGCCGCCGTGATGTACCCGAGAGCCTCTTCGAGCATTGCGAAGCGCTCGGCGATGTTCGGGTACTCGAAACCGAACACGTCATGTTCGCGATCCATCCAGCCGGTTCCGATGCCGAGGGTGAACCGACCGTTCGACATGTTGGAGAGCGTCACTGCCATCTTTGCAAGCACCCCGGGATGGCGGAACGTGATGGGAGAGACGAGCATGACGAGTTCGAGATCACTGGTTTCCCTTGCGAGTCCTCCGAACTGTATGAACGCATCCGGGGCGGGTGTCGTCTTGGCCTTCTCCTCGTCGAGGGCCAGAAGATAGTGATCTGGTAGGGAGAGGGCCACGAGTCCATGCTCTGAAGCGAACGCCGCCGCGTCGAGCAGATGGTTGTAAGGTCCTGCGACCTGAAGGGCATATTCCATTCGTCAAGCGTAGGGAGCCGCGGGCGGCTTCCGATCGGACATCTGGAATGTGTCACCGGGACACCGTAGGTTGTATCCAGGAAGGATGGAATCATGGCACAGTCGTACTTCTCGCCGAAGGTGTTCGCGTTCCTCAACGAGCTTGCTCGGAACAACGACAGGGTTTGGTGGGAGCAGAACAAGGAGCACTACATCGAGGTCATCCGCGAGCCAGCGAAGGTGTTCATCGAGGATTTCGGCTCACGTCTCTGTGCGATCTCTGAGCACTTCGTTGCGGACACCCGAACCAACGGTGGATCACTCATGCGCCCATATCGCGACACCCGGTTCTCGAAGGACAAGACACCTTACAAGACCAACGTTGGGATCCAGTTCCGTCACGAGCGGGGCAAGGATGTGCATGCTCCCGGTTTCTACGTCCATATCGAGCCCGGTGCGTGTTTCGCAGGTATCGGCATGTGGCGACCGGAGACGAAGGTCGCTCGCGAGATCAGACAGCGCATCTTCGAGTATCCGGATGAGTGGAAGAAGGCGACGAAATACAAGCGGTTCACCTCTGTTTGGGACGTGATGTCCGACGACGAGGGCGACTACCTCAAGCGCGTGCCAAAAGAGTTCGATCCCGGGTTCGAGTTCGCCGACGATCTTCGGCTCAAGACGTTCATCGCGGGCTCGAAGCTGACTCATAAGACCGTCACCTCTCCAGACTTCGACGAGGAACTGGCGAAGCGGTTCAAGGCCGGTAGCGACCTCAACCGATTCCTATGTGAGGCCCAAGGACTGCCGTACTGACCAGGCTCAGGAGACAGGGCTAGGAGATTCTTTCGGCGGCGAAGAGGGCATGTTTCGGGAAATCGAAGTCCTGGTCGAGTGTCCAGCGAAACGCAAGACCGTCGAGTGCGCCAAGGAGGAGTTCGGCCTGCACCTCTGCGTCTTCGGGGGTGAGTGTTGTGTCGCCTCGCTGCATGGCATCTGCGAAACGTTCGACTCTGCGTAGGTGGTGTCGGAGGAATCGGCGCCTTGCACCGGTCGCCGATGACTCACCGGTCAGAGCAGCCGTCACATAGACGCGTGCCATGGTCGGCTCCTCGTGGAAGAAGCGAATGTACGCATGCACGAGGTCATCGACCGTGTCCGTGCCGGCGTGGTCGGGGTCGGGATCCACGGCTTCGATCGACTCGCGCACGACACGGATGATTGCGTCCTCCTTGGAATCGAAGAGGTTGTAGAAACTGCCGGATCTCACTTTGGCCCGGTCACAGATCGCCTTGAGTGTGCACGCTTCCATGCCGCCCTCGGCGAGCAGACTTCGTGTTGCCTCGATGATTCGAGCCTCGGTCTGTATGCCTACCTGGTATCGAGCCACGCGATCCCTTCGTCTCTGGCATCGTACTCCGGATGTTGAGTGTTTACCCAAATATGGTCGAACACTCCAACTTGGAGTGTATACTCAAATTGTGTCGGAAAGACGGCAGTGCAGCCCTTCGACATGGCCAAGTCGTGTTGATGGAGTACGAAGCAAAAGGGACAGCCATGAGTCATTACAAGAGCAATCGCAGAGATATCGAGTTCAACCTCTTTGAGTATCTCGAGGTCGGCGAGTACTACGGCAAGGCACCGTTCGCCTCCTTCGATGAGGACACGGCCAGGGACGCCCTTCGCGAGGTCGATCGTCTTGCAACGGAAGAGTTCGCCGCAAGTTTCGTCGATGCGGACCGCAATCCTCCAGAGCTTGTCGATGGCGAGATCAAGCTTCGTGAATCGGTGAAGGCGAGTCTCGACGCGATGTTCGACGGCGGCTGGCACATGCTCGGCCTCGATGAGAACCTCGGTGGTTTCGGTGCACCCGACAGCCTCAGATGGGCGATCAGCGAGATGTTCATCGGGGCTGATCCCGCAACCTTCCTTTTTGCCTCAGGCGCGTTGATGGCGCGAGTGATCGCGGCCGAAGGTACCCAGGAGCAGACGGAGAAATGGGCCATCCCGATGGTGGAAAGACGTTGGGGAGCCACGATGGTTCTCACAGAGGCTGATGCAGGATCAGACGTCGGCGAAGGAACATCAAAGGCTGTCCAGATCGACGGAGAGGTTTATCACCTCGAAGGCGTGAAGAGGTTCATCACCTCAGGGGAGAACGACTACTACGAGAACATCATCCACCTCGTGCTTGCAAGGCGCGATGGAGGCGAAGCGGGCACGAAAGGTCTGTCGATGTTCATCGTTCCGAAGTTCCTCGTGAACGACGACGGATCGGTAGGTGAGCGCAACGGCATCTACGCAACGAACATCGAGCACAAGATGGGTATCAAGGGTTCCACGACCTGCGAGCTCACGATGGGCATGGACCAGCCTTGTGTCGGATACCTGGTCGGCAATGTGCACCAGGGCATCCGCCAGATGTTCAAGGTGATCGAGGATGCCCGCATGATGATCGGCGTGAAGTCTGCCGGGACGCTTTCTACCGGATATCTCAACGCACTCGAGTATGCCAAGGAACGGGTGCAGTCCGCCGATTTGGCTCAGATGATGGACAAGACCGCTCCGCGTGTTGAGATCATCAGACATCCTGATGTCCGCCGCATGTTGATGCTCCAGAAGGCATATGCAGAGGGTCTTCGCGCACTGTGGATGTACACGGCTGCGACCCTCGATCGCAAGGTCCTGCATCCGGACGATGACTATTGGGACAGGGTCAACGACCTGCTGCTCCCGATGGTGAAGGGCTACTCGTCTGAGAAGGCGTACGAGCTGCTTGCTCAGTCGCTCCAGGTGTTCGGCGGATCCGGATTCACCCAGGACTACCCGATCGAGCAGTATATCCGTGATGCCAAGATCGACACGTTGTACGAAGGCACTACGGCAATCCAGGCGCTCGACCTGTTCTTCCGCAAAATCGCCAGGGATCAGGGCCAGACACTCATGCGCTTCTCTGATGGCATGATGGAGTACGTCAAGGGTGGCTCCGACGAGTTTGCTACCGAGCGCCATGCACTCGGCCAGGCGCTCGAGCAGGCGCAAAACCATGTGGGGGCCCTGGTCGAATACTCGATGAAATCGATGCAGAACCCAACAGATATCTACAAGACGGGTCTGCACGCGAATGCCTTGCTCGAGAGCCTCTCTGAGGTCACGATTGCGTGGTTGCTGCTCGAGCACGCCGAGGTCGCCAACGTGGCTCTGGCCGATGCAACGGGTGACGATGTCGGCTTCTACGAAGGCAAGATCGCCTCGGCGCGGTTCTTCGTCAACGACGCTCTCCCGAGGGTCGCCGTGCGTACTGCTGCGGCCCAGGCAGAAGATGGCTGGCTCATGGAGATGTCCGATGCTGCCTTTTGACATGTGTCGGGTGTGAACTCGCCTGGATCTGAGTGCGTCGAGCTACGCTGGTTTCATGACTGATCGATATGAATCCATCCTGTCGTTGCGTGCTATCAGGCAGTTCGCGCAGCGATCGATCGAATCGACGGACGTCGATGCAGTCCTCGAAGCTGCCAGGTGGACGGGGTCGTCCAAGAACCTGCAGAACTGGTCCTTCATCCTGGTTGACGATCCGCAACAAAAGGAGCGACTCTGTGACGCTGGCGATTTCATGGACCCAGTACGCAACGCACCGGCTGCGATCTGTCTGGTGCAAGAGCCTGAGGGTTACGAGTTCGATACGGGTCGTCTAGCGCAGAACATTATGCTTGCTGCCGATGCGCTTGGTTTGGCTAGCTGTCCCGTGACATTGCACCGCGACGAGATTGCGGCTTCGGTGCTCGAGCTACCTGCCGGTAGAAGGTGTAGGTACGCGATAGCGATCGGGTATCCGGCCCCTGGTGCAGGTCCTGGGCGAATGGGTGGTCGAAAACCGCTCGGTGAGCTTGCGCATCACGACAGCTACGGCGGCTGATCGATGCTTCCGACGCTCATGTTTCTTGGTTTCGTCTTCGGATACATCTACGGCGTCACTCGGCGCGTGAACGTCACGATTGCGGGTGCCATCCTCGCAGTACTCGGTTTGTGGTTGCTGGTGTTCACCGTCGGTGAGATCGACTTCACGATCGCGATATTCATCGTCACCGGGCTGTTGGCTGTCATCAACTATCTGGTTGGAGGACTCCTTGGTTGGGGCATCGAACGCCTCGTTCGTGTCTTCTTCCGGCGATGAACACCTCGTTGTCGTTCTGATATGGCGCAGATAGCGATATTCGACTCAGGGATCGGTGGCACCACGGTGCTCGACCGCGTACGTGAACACGCTCCCTGGTCCGACCTCATCTACATTGCTGACCACGCGTTCGGACCATACGGAGAGCGTACGCTCGATGAGGTCAGGGCCAGGACGAAGTTGCTTGCTCGATATCTCGAGTCTGTCGGTGTCAGGGAGATCGTGATCGCCTGCAACTCGGCATCCGCAGCGGCGTTGCACCATCTAAGGGAAGTGTTGCCAGACGTCGCATTCGTTGGCATGGAGCCGGCTGTCAAACCCGCATCTGAGCTGACACGCAGCGGCATCGTGGGCATACTCGCCACAGAGGCCACGTTCCAAGGAGAGCTGTTTCGTAGTCTCATCGGACGTCACGCATCTGACATCGTGGTTGTTGAACAGGCGTGTCCTGGCCTGGCCGCGGTCGTTGAACAGGGCGCACCTGCCGCGGCACTTCTCGATGAGTTCCTTTCTCCCGTTGTGGATGCGGGCGCAGACGTCATCGTGCTCGGCTGCACGCACTACCCGCTCATTCGATCCGATATCGAGCAGCGCCTACCGAAGGGGACGATTGTCGTCGATCCGTCCGACGCAGTCGCGAAGCGGGTCGTGGCTGTTGCTCACGACTGCGAAGTCGATCTCGAGGGGACGGCGTCGACGGTGTATTGGACTACAGGACTCGAAACGGAACGTGACGACGGACGACAGTGGATGACGATCGATATCCCGGGATCAGCGATGGCTGCGGTCAGGGTCCGCGAGACAACGCTGAGCGCCGTCCATGGCGATATCACGACGATGCCGGTTGATGCTGTGGTGAATGCCGCGAACAATCATCTCGCGCATGGCGGAGGAATCGCTCTTGCGATCTCGCTGGCCGGCGGTCCGACGATCGATGCGGAATCAGCGGACTGGATCACAACCAATGGGCCGCTCGGTACTGGCTTGGCAGCCCTTACGTCGGCGGGCAACATGCCGTCGTCGTACGTAATCCATGTTGCCGGCCCTATCTACGCGACCGGCCAGGAGAACGAACAGCTGCTCGCCGCTGCCGTTAGGGCGGCGCTCGACACCGCGACCGAGATCGAGGCGACTTCCATCGCGGTTCCGGCGATCTCAGCCGGGATATATGGTTATCCACCGGATGAAGCGTCGGCCGTTATCGTCGAAGCCGTTGGCAAGTTCATCGCCGGTGCAGACACAACGTTGGCGTCGGTTCGTCTGGTCGGATTCGAAACCGTCATGACCGAACGATTCGCTTCTGCGATATCCTCAGGCGCATGACACGACCCACAGTTGGCATCCTCGGTGCGGGTTCCATGGGCGAGATATTCGCCCACGGTCTCTTGCGTGCCGGCTGGGAGCCGCAAGACCTCGCCCTTGCCGTTCGAAGGCCTGAGCGCGTACGAGATCTCGAGCACAGCACGGGAGTCAACACGACCCTCTCTCTCGCTGAGGCGGCAGAGGGCAGGGATGTCCTCGTCATCTCGGTCAAACCGAAGGATGTGCATACTGTGCTCGGCGCGATCTCTGACCTCGTGACCACCGATCAAGTGGTCGTTTCGATCGTTGCGGGTGTTCCTGTGTCCGTATTCGAAGACGCGTTGCCAGGGCTTCCGATTGTACGAGCGATGCCCAACACGCCGTCGGCGGTTGACCTCGGAATGACTGCATACACCGTTGGAGAAGCGGCCAGCGTTGAGCATGTGGATCGAGCCGAAGTTGTCCTTGCAGCGGTCGGCGAGACGCTGCAGGTGTCTGAGGATCTGCTCGATGCGGTGACCGCGGTTTCAGGTACTGGACCTGCGTACGTCTTTCTGATGGCAGAGGCGCTGATCGAGGCAGCGATCAGGGAAGGACTGCCTCATCATGCAGCGGAGAAGATCGTGCATCAGACGGTTCGTGGTGCCGGTGAACTTCTTGCGGCATCGGACAAGTCGGCATTCCGGCTCCGCGGCGAAGTGACTTCTCCCGGTGGCACTACGGCCGCGGCAATGCACATCCTCGAGGATGGCGGTTTCAGAGCTCTCGTGGAGAACGCCGTCCGAGCGGCAGCGGATCGATCGAGAGAACTGGGCGAGAAGGCGTCGGACAGATGATTCGCTCAGCCGTACTGGCTGTGACTGAACGATCGGTAACCAGAAGGATGATCACCGATACCTCGGCCGGTCGGGCCGTGGCGAAGCGATTCGTCGCAGGCGACACCCTTGCATCCGCGATCGAGGTAGCCAAGCAACTCAACACCAAGGGAATGCGTGTGTCCCTTGACCATCTCGGTGAGCACGTTGCTGAGATAGAGGAAGCGATAGCGGCCAGGGATTCCTATCTCGCATGCCTCAGCCAGATCTCGGAGCACAACCTCGACGCGAATATCTCGATCAAGCTCACTCAGCTCGGTATGGGACTCGACAACGATGCGGCGGCTCACCACCTCGACGAGATCGCGTCTGCAGCTCTCGTGGCCGGAACGACGGTGACGGTCGACATGGAGGAGTCTGAGCACACCCGGACGACAGTGGACCTATACGCCACTGCACAACATACGCACGGGAATCTGGGAATCGCCGTCCAGTCGTATCTCAGACGCACCGCACATGATCTTGACAGCATCATCCCGCTCGGTGGTCATATCCGCCTCTGCAAGGGTGCATACGCTGAGCCGTCAGAAGTCGCCTACCAGTCCCGCGATGAGGTCGATGCCTCCTTCGACCGTCTTGGAGCCCTGCTCATGGAGTCACCGGGCGTGGAACCTGCGATTGCGAGCCACGATGACGCTCGGCTCGAGAAGATCCTTGCCGCGGCAGAGCATCGGGATGAGCGATGGGAGTTTCAGATGCTCTATGGCGTACGGAGAGATCGTCAGGCCGAGTTGGTGGCCATGGGACACCAGATGCGCGTGTACGTGCCGTACGGAGAGGCGTGGTACCCGTACCTGACGCGTCGGATGGCCGAACGTCCCGCGAATCTGTTCTTCTTCATGCGGGCGCTGCTCGGGAAATAAACATCTGCATATATGAGCGTATGGTCATATAATAGAGCAGATGGGAACACCGCAACATCAGCACTCCCCGCCGGTCTCTGGCGATCGCCTGCTTGATGAAGCCTCAGCTTCCGATCTCGCTGAGCGTTTCAAGCTGCTGTCCGACCCACACCGCCTACGAATCATCTACGCGCTTGTTGAGGGTGGAGAGATGTGTGTCGGCGCGATCGCAGCGTTGGTTGGTTCCTCCGAATCGGCCACGAGTCATCAGCTCCGTAACTTGCGATTGGCCGGGTTCGTGCGGTCCAGACGGCATGGACGCGAGGTCTTCTACTCGGTCGCGGACTCGCACATTCGCGTTCTTCTCGACGTAGCCGTCGAGCACTACTTGCACGGCCACGAGGATCGCCCGTGAGCAGTGGTTACGATCACGGAAGCTCTGCAAGCGTTCGGTACACGAAACCGCTTGCGATTGCATTCGGGCTCGTAGCAAGTTTCGCGATCGTGGAGTTCATAGCCGGTATATCGAGCGGCTCGCTTGCACTTACCGCCGACGCCGGCCACATGGCGACTGATGCGATTGGCCTTGGTATGGCTCTTGCCGCTGCGGTGGTTTCGAAGCGGGTGAAGCCGAGCTCTACCCAAACATATGGTCTGTATCGCGTTGAGATTCTTGCAGCCCTGGCCAACGCAGTTCTTCTCGCCGGCGTGGCGACCTATGTGATCGTCGTGGCGATCATCAGGCTTCGCGAGCCGGTTGAAGTTCAAACGGCGCTCATGCTCGTTGTCGCGGTGGGTGGTCTGCTCGTCAATCTCGTCAGCTTCCGCCTTCTCAGGCAGGGTGCCGACGAGTCCCTCAACGTCGAAGGAGCGTTCCTCGAGGTACTCGGGGACCTTCTCGCGTCTGTGGGTGTGATCGTCGCCGGTGCGGTGATCCTGATAACCGGCTGGTATGTGGTCGATGCGATTGTCGGAATTGCGATAGGCCTCTTCATTCTGCCAAGGGCGCTCTCCCTTGGGCGGCGTGCGATACGGATCCTCATGGAGGTCGCCCCTGAAGGAATCGACGTGGAGTCGATGCGAGAAAAGCTGCTTGCGTTGCCCGACGTGGTTGAGGTGCACGATCTGCACGTGTGGACACTGACATCTGAAATGCACACAGCGACGGCCCATCTTGTCATCAGCGACGGAGTCGATGGCCATCCCACACTTGATGCTGCTCGCGCTGCACTCTCGACGGAATTCGGCATCGACCACGCGACCCTCCAGATCGAACCGGAGTCTCACACTGGTTGCCACGAGGTGGCCTGGTAGTCGTTCCCGTCATGCCCAGAACTCGTCGACCAGGTTCCTCTCGTTCGGTTTGTCATGTCGAGCGAGGGCCCACCAGCGCTCCGCCGTTTACAATCGGTCGAGACCCGCGGAGGAGACCAGGTGACGGCAACGGATACGAAGACCGACGACGTGGCTGCCAGAACGTTCGCTGTATCGAAGATCCTGGCAGTGTTCGCCGTTCTCTCCGTTGCCGGCACCCTGGCGCTGTGGTGGCTTGGCACTCTCCCGGCGGAGCCGTACTTCGAGGTCGGTAGGGAGGTCTTTGGGAACATACCTGCTCTCGTCGTGGCAGTGTTCTACATCCTGGTCGCAGCGTTCCTCGGCATCTCGATCGGCCTGTTCGCGATGCGAGCCAGGAACTGGGAGCGCGGTAGCTGGGAGCAGCGCTCTGGCGACTTCAAGAGGCGACTGCACCGGTTCCGCGAAGGTGTTTCGATGAAGACCGTCATGGAGGACCCGGCGGCCGGAATCATGCACTCACTGATGTACTACGGGTTCATCGTCCTGTTCATCGGAACGGTCATCCTCGAGATCGACCACGTGGCACCCGTGTCCCTCAAGTTCCTGCAAGGCGCGTTGTATCAGTGGTACTCGCTCATTCTCGACCTCGCCGCCCTCTCGTTCCTCACCGGTGTGGCGTGGGCAGCGGTACGACGATACGGTGTCAAGCCGTGGCGCATACGAACCAAGACGCGGCCCGAAGATGCGTGGATCCTCATCATGCTTGCAACGATCGGTGTGTCCGGCCTACTTACCGAGGCCGCCCGGATCGCCTGGATCGGAAGACCTACGTTCGAGCAGTGGTCGTTCGTCGGATTCCCGCTTTCGAGCCTG
Source organism: Acidimicrobiia bacterium (assembly GCA_036985855.1). Lineage (GTDB taxonomy): Bacteria > Actinomycetota > Acidimicrobiia > Spongiisociales > UBA5794 > B3-G11. Next base: position 12,792 of record BTQL01000004.1, read on the forward strand.
ATATCGACTACTTCCGCCGGCGGCATCCATCAGATCCTGTGGATCACCCACGCGGTGGCATTCCTCGTGTTTCTCGTGATGTTGCCGACCACGAAGCTGCGTCACATGGTCACCACTCCCGCGAACCTTGCGCTGCAGCCACGAGAACGGCCAAAGGGTGCAATGCGCGAGATGCCGAACCTCATGGAAGCAACAGACATCGAGACCGTTGGCGCCTCCACCGTCGCCGAATTCACGTGGAAACAGCTACTCGACACGGACGCATGCACGATCTGTGGCAGATGCACCTCTGTGTGTCCGGCCAACCAGACCGGGAAGCTGCTCGATCCACGCGAGATCGTGCTCAAGCTCGGAACGGTCGCTGCTCTGTCTGGGGAGCCAGCGATCTCTCCGCCGGTCGGAATCGACCCTGCGATCACCGTCACCTCAGACAACGTGTTCGAGCTCATAACCGCGGAGGAACTTTGGTCATGCACGACATGTAGGGCCTGTGACGAGGCATGTCCGGCCGGCATCGAGATCGTCGACAAGATCCTCGACATGCGCCGGTACCTCTCACTCATGGAGGCTGACTTCCCTTCGGAACTCGGCAAGGTGTACGTGTCGATGGAGAACTCGTCGAATCCATACGGCATGGACCAGAGCACGAGAGGCAATTGGACGGACCAACTTGATTTCGAGGTGAAACGGCTCGGTGAACCGGGTGTCACCGCTGAGTACCTGATGTGGGTCGGGTGCGCGGGCAGCTTCGACGACCGGAACCGCGCCACCACGCTTGCAACGGCGCGCCTCCTGCACAAGGCAGATGTCGACTTCGCCATTCTCGGTCCCAAGGAGCTCTGTAATGGCGACCCAGCGAGGCGCACAGGGAACGAATACGTGTTCCAGGGTCTTGCTCTGGCGAATATCGAGACGCTCAACGACCTCGGTATCGACAAGATCATCACGCAGTGCCCTCACTGCTTCAACACACTTGGAAACGAGTACCCGCAGTTCGGCGGCGACTATTCGGTCATTCACCACTCAGAACTCCTGAGCCAACTTGTCGAGGACGGTCGCCTCACTCCAAGATCGACAGGGGAATCCATCGTGTTCCATGACCCCTGCTACCTCGGCAGACACAATGACACCTTCCTTGCGCCCCGAACGATCGTGGATGCCGCAGGGATCAGGGTGGAGATGCCTCGCAATGGCACAAACTCATTCTGTTGCGGCGCAGGCGGTGGGAAGTTCTGGTTCGAGGAGCGCAGTGGCACGAAGATCAACATCGATAGGACACAGGAGGCCCTTGCCACGGAGGCAGACATCATTGCCACCGGATGTCCCTTCTGTTACGTCATGCTGGACGACGGTGTCAAAGAGATCGGCGCACATGAGACGGTGGTCGTCGAGGACATCGCCATGCTGCTCGACAAGCGCACCTAGGAGGGCCCACCATCGGGTCTGTAGAGGTCATCCTCCTGATCCTGGAGGGGATCATGACGGCCCGATCCTCGCTGAACGATTCGGATTCCCCGGACTCATCGGCCTCATCTTCCCTGGCATTTTCGCTGCGGGCACCCTGAGCCTGGTCGAAGAGGTTGAAACCATCGTCTCTGAGGAATGCAACGATGTGACCGCCTGATGGCTGGGAGCCGGGGCCCGTTAGGGTCTGCTCCTATGAAGATCGGATATCAGGGAGAGCCGCACAGTTATAGCTATCGCGCAGCGACCGAGCTGTTTCCCGACGACGAGTATGTCGGCCATCGAGGTTTCGCGGCCGCCTTCGATGCGCTCGAAGGCGGTGATGTCAACCGGCTCGTAGTGCCCGTTGAGAACTCGACGACGGGCTCAGTGCTTCCGGTCCTCGATCGTCTCCCCGGTGACGCAAGCCATGTTCGATTCTCGATCCTTGCCGAACATCTCGTCGAGGTACGCCACACGCTGCACGGAATTCCCGGCGCCTCCATCGATGACGTGCGTGAGGTGCGTTCGCATCCTCAGGCCCTTGCGCAAGCGGAGCAGGTCCTCCTCGACCTCGGTGTCGAGCCGGTGCCGACGTACGACACAGCGGGAGCTGTGCGCCAGGTCGCCGAAGAAGGCGACCCATCGGTCGCTGCTCTTGCTCCGCCGCGCGCGGGCGCGGCTTATGGCCTCGAGGTTCTTCTTGAACACGTGCTCGACAAGGACCACAACACGACGCGTTTCGTGGTTCTCGCGGTCGGGGATCCGGTGGTCAACGAGAATGATGACAAGACAACGATCGTCGTGACCGGTTCGCATACACCTGGATCTCTCGCCCTCGTGCTGACCGAACTTGGACTCCGTGGTGCGAACCTCACTCGTATCGAATCACGACCCTCCGGAGTTGCGTGGAACTACCGGTTCTTCATCGATCTCGTGCACGCTCCCGGACCTGCCGGTCTGGCACACGTCCTCGATCCTCCACCAGCGAATGCGGCTGAGGTTCTGAACCTTGGGTCATACAAGGCGGAGGTCAAGTAGGTCGGTCGTCGTCAGTAGTTGACTGCTACCGTTGCGTCTCAGGAGGCAACGTGGCGACGAGCACGGCCAGTTTCGGTACCGGCAAGCGTGAAGGGCACGATTCGTCCGGCTATTACGGCCGGCGGATGCATGCAGCCGGTCGCGATCGCGAGGTCGGCGAACTGGTCGATCCTCCCGCATCTGTGGTTGATCACCTGTTCCACGGGTCATCCGAGTCGATGCACCAGATTCCGGACAACTGCGTGGCGCTGATGGTGACTTCACCTCCGTACAACGTCGGCAAGGACTATGACGAGGACCTGGACATCGACGAGTACCTTCAGCTCCTCAACGGGGTGTTCACTGAAACGTTCCGGGTGCTTGAACCCGGCGGGCGGGTTGCCGTGAACGTTGCGAACCTCGGCCGGAAGCCATACATCCCACTCAATCAGTACGTGTCGGCGCTTCTGACAGAGATCGGATTCGATCTGCGGGGCGAGATCATCTGGCAGAAGGCGAAATCTGCTGGAGGGTCATGTGCGTGGGGATCGTGGCAGTCCGCAAAGAACCCGACCCTGCGCGACATCCACGAATACGTCATCGTTGCTTCGAAAGGTTCGTACGCGCGGGTCAGGAGAGGTGAGGACACGATCTCAAAGGACGAGTTTCTCGACGCCACAGTTTCGATCTGGAACATTCTCCCGGAATCTGCACGGAGAGTTGGTCATCCGGCCCCGTTCCCCGTCGAACTTCCACGCAGGCTGATCGAGCTGTACACCTTTGAAGCTGACCTGGTGCTTGATCCCTTCCTCGGTTCGGGAACGACAGCCGTCGCGGCCGTGGAGTCCAGGAGGCACTACGTCGGTTATGAGCTCGATGCCGGATACATCGACATTGCCGAACGCAGGATCCACGAAGGGCGAACGGGGACTCGCTCGGTCCATCTCTGACATGGCCCCGATCGAACGCGCCCTGTTGCGGACGGTGCCATGGCTGCTCGGCGGTCTCGTCCTGTCGATACCCCTCCTCCTCGTGGACGTGGCAGGCGATCCGCTCGTCACTTTCACAGTGCAGCTCACCGTGCTCGTTGGATTCGGCTTGGTTCTCTCCCACGTCCTGGTGCGGCTTGGCACGGCTGAGTGGTTCATCGGAGTCTCGTGGAGCACTTTCGTGAGGCTGATCTCGAGTGGCATCGGGTTGGTCGTACTCGTGACGGGGACGGTTGGCCTCGTGACCCTCGCCTCCTCCGCTGCCCTCCGGTACGATCCGTCCGCACAGTTCCTGCAGCTGATCTCAGCTCTTGACATCGCGTGGGTAGGGGCAGCGATCACGATTGGGGCCTACCGCGCGTGGGGTCGAGCTTGGGCGGTGGTCGGCGGAGCGGCGGTAGGCGTTGTCTGCATTTGGTCGATCTGGAACTATCTCGACCATGTTGGATTTGGTCAGAACGGTGAGTGGATCGTGTCGGCGCCGGACCTCACGCGCTTCGTGCTTCCGTATGACACGGTCGCTGCTGTCGCGGCCGTTTCGGTGTTCCTGATCGGTGTGCGCGCGAGAGCTCAGGCCACAGAGCAGCCAAGCCCCCAGTCGTAGGGCGTGAACACGACCTTCGGCTTGTGAGTCGTCACATGAGCAGCGTCATCGGTGTCGAACCATTGGCTGATTGCTGCAGCGAGCTCGGGAACCCTTGCCGGTCGTAAAGTCGGCATCTTGTGTGGGCGTACGAAGTCCCCGCCGTACCACTTCAGAACCCTTGTGAGGTGAAGGGTGTTGTTTGACTTTTCGAGCCTGCCTCCGCCGTTGGAAAGAAAGAACCGCATCTGGTCGTCGAGCTGCTCATCAAGGCGAGGTCCGTCGAACGGTTCGCTACGAAGGGTCGGACAAGACACGGAACCGCACACGAGTGCTCCGTGGATTCGGGGATCACCGAACCTGCGGATCTTGCCGTGTTCGATGTCATCGAGGGACATAGTCTCACCTGCCACGGTTGCCCATGGTGCGGAGAACGCCCCCGAAACTCGTAACACAGAGTCGTAGTCGTGTGAGTACGCCTGGCCTGCCCGGTGGAGCGCCCCCGCGTTGTAGAGGTTGATCCAGTAAGCGAGAGACTCTCGTGGATTGAGAGTGTCGGGGTCGATCGCAGCGAGCGCGTCTCGGTAGTCAGCCAGGTGTGTGCCTGCGTCGGCAAGCGACCGCACACCATGTTTCCGCATCTGGCCGAGGATTTCGGCGAGTGGTGCGTGATCTAGTTCATCGTGACCACTTGGTCGAGGTCGCCTCAACCGACGAGCGTACAGCATGTTCCATGCCGCGTGGAGAGGGTTCGGTCCGATGCTCACGGAGTGGAAACTCCCGGACCCGTGGGAGTGTTCCGGGAAAATGAGACCTACGTCAGCCGGACGCCGATTCGGGTATGGGCTCGGATGTTTCGGCGGAGCCTTCTTCTGGTGTCTTGAGCAAGCGAAGGATCGTGAATCCGACCACTCCCGCGACGAAGGATCCGAGGAAGATCCCCAATTTGGCCTCGTCTGCGAGCAATACCTGGTTGAAGGCCAACTCGGTAACGAACAGGGACACCGTGAATCCGATGCCTGCCAGTGCGCCAAGCCCGACGATGGTCTTCATATTGGTACGCCTTGGCAACACACCAAGATTGAGTTTCAGCCCAAGCCATGTGGCCGCCGTCACACCCACGGGTTTGCCGACCATCAGACCAACCGCAACACCGAGCGCGATCGGACTCGTGAGCTGTTCGCCGAGCCCTGTTCCTGTTCCGACGAATCGCACGCCAGCATTCGCTAGTGCGAACAGCGGAACGATCACAAATGACGACCAGGGGTGGAGTGCGCGTTCAAGGCGGTTCAGCGGTGGCACCGAGGCCTTCGCCACCTCAGCCAGTTCGAGGGCATCATGGTCGAGACGCTCCACAGCGTGTCGTGCTGCTCGGTTGATGTCCCACCGTTCGAGAACGAGCACTGCTTTCTGCCTGAACTGCTCATCGGAGTACTTGGCATACACGGGCGTCATGAGGCCAAGGACGACACCGGCGATTGTCGCGTGGACGCCTGATTCGAGAAACCCGTACCAGATGGCGAACGCCACAGGAACGTAGAACAACATGCTCGAGACGCCGACCTTCTTCGCGAAGTGCATTGCGAGAAGCAGCACTGCGGCGAATGCCAGGTAGCCGAGATGGAGCTCGTCTGTGTAGAACACAGCGATCACAACGATGGCTCCAATATCGTCGACGATGGCCAGAGCAAGCAGGAACAGCTTCGCTCCGACCGATACTCGTGATCCGAGCAGGGCCACCACACCAACGGAGAAGGCGATGTCGGTTGCCATCGGGATCCCCCAACCTCGCAGTGCCTCAGGGTTGCCGATTGGTGCAACGAAGGCGATGAAGATCAGGGCGGGTACGACCATGCCTCCGAGAGCGGCCAGAGCAGGGAGCGAGGCTTTCTTCACTGAGTTCAGCTCGCCGACCACGAGCTCCCGTTTGATCTCCAGACCGACGACAAAGAAGAAGACGACCATCAGCCCATCGTTGATGAGGTTCTTCAGCGTCTCGTCGATCTCAATGATTCCTGCGGAGAATTCGATGGGCGTATTGAACAACTCGAAGTACGCGTTGCTCCATGCCGAATTGGCCCAGATGATCGCGATCATCGCGGCGATCAACAGGACGATGCCACCGGCCGCTTCAACGCGTGTGAACTCGATTACCGGGCGGATGAACCTGTGAGGCACGATTCGGTTGGATGAGAGCCATGTTTCATGGATGGGTTCATGAGGATTCGCCATGAAACCGCAAGCCTAGGAGACCGTTGATCAATACATGTTGGCCATCTCGACGGCACTCGCGATCATGGGCGACGACACCGGTCATGTGACGCGGCCGGTTACCATCGCCGCCATCCGGAGGTGCTTTCGTGGGCGTGGACATTCTGAGAATCGTCGCTGGCCTCGTTGTCCTCATTCTCGCTGCCGATCGTCTCGTTCTCTCCGCCGTGCGCATCGCCAAGGTCTACAACGTGTCTGTCGTCGTCATAGGCGCGGTGATTGTCGGGTTCGGAACGTCTGTGCCCGAGTTCGTGGTATCGGCAATCGCAGCGTCGGATGGGCGGACCGGGCTAGCCATGAGCAACGTGGTCGCCTCGAATACGGTCAACGTGACCCTCGTGCTCGGCGCATCGGCGCTGGTCGCGATGTTGGTGACCAAACAAACCGTGGTGAGACGCGAAGGCCTCTTGATGCTTGGATCTGTCGTTGCGCTTGCAGCTGTTCTGGCGGATGGGTACGTCGGGGTTGGCGAGGGTCTTCTGCTGGCGACAGGAATGCTGGTGGCGATCTGGCTGCTCGTATTGTGGGCGAAGAACGGAACCGACAACTCTGGAGATGACCTCACCGACATCGTCGCGGATCCTGACAGGGTATGGATCGAGATTATCTACGGCATCGTGGCTCTTGTGGCGACCGTCGTCGCCGGCCAGCAATTGCTCGTTGGTGTCGTCTCCATCGGGGAGACGATGGGCCTCTCCGTCGTGTTCATGGGCTTGATAACGGGTGTCGGCACAAGCCTTCCCGAGCTATCGGCTGCCCTTGCGGGAGCCAGACGAGGTGCATCGGATCTTGTACTCGGCAACGTCCTCGGTTCCAACGTCTTCAATTCGCTCGGTGTGGCCGGGCTAGCGGCGATCATCGGTCCAGGCGTGGTTGATGGAGTACCAACGGTGCTGCTCGGATTGATGCTCCTGGCTGCTGTTTTCGCCGGTGTATTTGCGTATACATCCCAGCGAATCAACCGAATTGAAGGATCCATCCTCATCGGTACATTCCTCATCTACGCGTACCTTTCGCTGTGACGCCGTCAAACGAATCCGTGGTCGCGGCTCTTCGCCTGCTCGTTGCATACACGAAGCTCGAAGATGGCCAGAGTCAATCGTTTCGAACTCGCGCGTATGAGAAGGCAATCGACGCCATCGCAGCAACATCGGAGCCCGTCGGGGAGATGTCTGTATCCGAGCTGACCAAGATCGATGGTGTCGGTGACAGTACGGCCCGCAAGATCGTGGAGTTCGCATCGAACGGGAGCATCGCCAAGGTAGAGCGGCTCAAGAAGCAGTTCCCTCCGACAATGCTCGACCTCATGCGCATTCCGGGCCTCGGCCCCAAGACCGTGCTTCTCCTCCAGAACAGCCTGGGGGTCGTGGACGTCCCTGCCCTCACCGAGGCGATCGAGAGACAACAGCTTCGGACGCTCCCTGGACTGGGGCCGAAGTCTGAAGCGAAGATCGCGCAGGCGATATCGCTCCTTGGCATCCACTCGGACGAGACCAGAACACCGATTGCTGAAGCCATGGATATCGCACGACGAGTCGTCGCGGAGCTCAAGGACGTCGAGGGTGTGCATACGGTGGACTACGCGGGCAGTCTGCGCAGGCTGACAGAAACCATCGGTGACGTCGATATCCTCGTCACAGCCGGAGCCGAATCGCCCGTGGTGGAACGATTTCTGGCGCTCCCTGGTGTTACAGCGGTCCTCGGATCTGGCTCGACGAAGGCTTCGGTGGTGATCGATGACCGAATGCAGGTCGATCTTCGCGTCGTACCCGAAGCTGCCTTCGGTGCTGCCCTTCTGTACTTCACCGGTTCGAAGGCCCATAACATCGCGTTGCGCCAACGTGCGCTCAACAGGGGTCTCACCCTCAATGAATATTCGCTCTCTGAGGTCGGAAGCGCAGCCGTGGTGGCCGCGTCGACCGAGGCCGATATCTACCACAGACTCGACCTTGCCTGGATCACTCCCGAGCTGAGGGAAGACACAGGCGAGATAGCTGCTGCTGATTCCGGTTCGCTTCCCATGCCGATAGCGGTTGGCGACCTGCGCGGTGATCTCCATGTTCACACTGACTGGTCCGGTGACGGTCGAAGCACCATCTCAGAGATGCTTGACACCGCCGTCTCGCGAGGTCTCGAATACGTCTCCATAACCGATCACGCAGAGAACCTCGCCATGAACGGTCTTTCAAGGAAGCGCATGCTCGAGCAGCGCGCGGTGATCGAAGAGATGCGAGCGCACTATCCGGGCCTGACGATCCTGCACGGGGCGGAGTTGAATATCGGTGCAGATGGTTCAATCGACTATGACAGCGAGTTCCTTGCACGGTTCGATTTCGGTGTTGCGTCGATCCATTCTCACTTCGATCTCTCGCCGCAAGACCAGACAGATCGTCTGATCGCGGCGATACGTAATCCTGCCGTCAACGTGATCGGTCATCCAAGTGGTCGAATGATCGGCCGGAGACCAGGGGTCCCCTTCGATGGCGATGCGGTCTTCGAAGCGGCGGCTGGTTCAGGTACCGCGCTGGAGATCAACAGCCATCTCCACCGCCTCGACCTGCAAGCGTCTCACCTACGTCGGGCCGTTGAGACCTCGGAAGTGATGTTCGCGATATCGACCGATGCGCACCACGCGTCGGCATACAGCAACGTGAAATGGGGTGCGGCCCTGGCCCGAAAGGGATGGGTTCCTCTGGGAAGGGTTGTCAACGCGCTCGAAACACAGACCTTTCTCGATTGGGTTGACAGAAAGCGGAACTCATGACGTCGCTGTTCCGTTGTAACCGCTGATGCGGAAGGACACGATGGATTTCAGTGCGCGCCGTCGCTCGGCATGGTCGGGTACTGCTGGCGTTGCGGTGGCGCTCGGAGCTACGGAACTCTTCGCAGGTCTCTCGAGCACTATTCCCTCTGCGATCTCGTCGATTGGCGCGGTGGTCGTTGAAATCTCCCCCGGATGGCTCGAGTCTTTCGCCATTGCAACGTTCGGTACCGCGGACAAGGCTGCGCTCGGCATCGGGATCTTCGTGACGGCGCTGATCGTCGGATGGTTCCTCGGCCGGGCGTCGACAAACACCCCCGTTCCGATCACCCTCGGGTTCCTTGGTTTTGCCGTGCTTGGCATTGCCGCAGAGCTCGCCGAGGTCGGCGCTGAAGCAGTTGTGGTGGTTTTGACCACTCTCATATCTGCAACTGCAGGAGTACTCACCTGGTACGGCTTCAAGGAATGGACCGCAGCGCGAGACCACGAGATCACCGACACTGATGTCCCGAGCATCCAACGTCGCAGGCTGTTGCTTGCTGTTGGAGCAGCTGCCGTGGTGTCGACCGTGGCTGTCGGCATCGGGAGATCGATGATCAGATCGAGAGCAGAGGCCCAGATCGCGGCGCTCGAACTTCCGGAGCCCAAAGAGGTAGCGCTCGATCCTACGGAAGCGAACGACTTCGACCTTTCCGGCGTCCTGCCGATCGTCGTTCCGAGCTCGATCTTCTATCGGATCGATACTGCGCTCGTTGTACCGACCGTTGACCCCGATGATTGGACCCTCACGGTCCACGGCATGGTCGACAACGAGGTTGTGCTCTCGTACGGCGATCTGCTCGGCATGCCCCTGGTCGAGCGATACACGACGCTCTCGTGCGTGTCCAACGAGGTAGGGGACAGGCTGGTAGGCAATGCGCTTTGGACGGGAGTCCTCCTTACCGACATTCTCGAACAGGCAGGGGTCCAAGATGGAGCAGATCAACTCGTGGGACGATCCGTGGACGGGTGGACCGCGGGGTTCCCGACCGAGCTCGCCTTCGACGGCCGTGATGCCCTGGTCGCCGTTGGCATGAACCGTGAGGTGCTACCGGCGAATCACGGCTTTCCTGCAAGGCTTGTCGTGCCCGGTCTCTACGGATATGTTTCTGCGACGAAGTGGCTCTCTGAGATCGAGCTGACAACGTGGGATGCGTTCGACGGATTCTGGATTCCGCGTGGCTGGTCGAAGGTGGGTCCGATCAAGACACAGTCGCGAATTGACCGCCCGAAGAATCGTTCGAAGATCGACGCCGGCAGATACACATTCGGAGGGGTCGCATGGGCTCCAACCCGCGGTATCGAACGCGTCGAAGTACAGATAGATGGGCGTCCATGGGAAGTTGCCGAGCTCACCGTGCCTCTATCGACCGATAGCTGGGTTCAGTGGGCCTTCGAGGCAGACATCGAGCAGGGCGACCACACCGTTGCGGTGCGAGCGACGGATGGCAGCGGCGCGACCCAGCCAGAAGGACCGGTCGCACCGAGGCCGAACGGAGCCGAGGGCTGGCACGCGATTCGATTCGTCAGCGCTTGACCCCCGACCGAATCGTCCCCGACGCTAGATCGTACGCTCGCTGAGTTCGCGTGCGGTCTCAGGGAACGAGCACCAGCGTTGCTTCTGCGTCGGCCTCGATGTCGTCCTTGGCCCATAACATCGGGACGGTCTCGCCTTTCAGCCAAAGCGGGGCCATGTCGATGTAGTGCTTGTTGTCGATATGACCTGACTGGCCCGTCGTATGGATTGCGCGTGATTGTGTCAGGTCGCCAAGGTCCACAAGCATGCGCATCGAAGGGAGCCAGTTGACGTCGTATCCCTCGGTGGCGTCCCATCCAACCGCATTCACCACAGATGTTGCTCCGCTTGCGGGGAATGGACCGCGGTTGAAGCGATCTTCGATGATGCCGATCCCTGACTTCCCGAGAGTTTGGTTGACGAAGATCATGCGGTGCAGCTCGCCCCACGTCCAGCCCCCGACGTCTGACCCCATTCGGTCACGTGCTTCGCTGACTCCTGCGAAGAATGCGGCGACGATCATGTCATCTCTCGTCTCGACATCGGATGTGTTCACGTCGTCCCAGAACTCGTCCTCGGGATTGTCGACGAGGCTGTACATCACCTCGAACCAACGTGAACCGCCACTCGGGGCGATGTCTTCGGGTAGCTCGTCGTTGAACGTCAGATCGAGAAGGTTGCGCCAGGTCGTATTCCATACGGCGGCACCGGTGCTCTCCGCGAAGTTCTGGAGATCCCAGTCGAGTAGCTCGTTGAGCGCCTCGCTCTCGACATCCTCTAGATTGATTTCGCTCGCCTTCATCGCGGCCTCGAGGAACGGGATGATGCGTTGGGCGTTGAGGTCGTAGCTGTCGAATTGGATTGTTGCGTTCCCCTCGGTCCCGATACCAAAGTTCGACGTCACGAGATCAACGATCCTCCGTGCCCTGTAACCGTAGGACCAGTCCTTGGTGATCAGGTATGGATAGCTGCCATCGATCACTGCGTTGTTCGCGGTAACGATGTACCCAGACGGTGGGTTGAAGACATACGGGAGCTCTCCATACGGGATGAAACCCGTCCACTCGTACTCCCCCGACCATCCCGGAACCGGCAATGTTCCATCGCCTTTGGACCGGATAGGTATATTGCCGGGCATCTGATAGCCGATGTTGCCTTTGGTGTCCGCATATAGGAGGTTCTGTGAGGGAACTGCGAACAGCAACGCCGCTTCGCGGAACTCTTCGAAGTTGCTAGCAGTATTGATGCCGAGGATCGGGCCGGCGATCGAAGGAACCTCGTCGAGGGCTGTCCAGCGCATCGCGACCTCGAACTGTTCCGGTTTGGCTAGTCCGGTATCAGCGAAGTCATCGAGAGGTTCGTAGATGCCCGAGAGGATCGGTCCGTGGATAGTTGATCGCACCTCGATCTGAACGTCATCACCTCCCGCGACAGTGAGTGTTTCCGTACGGACGTCCATATCGAGCCACTCGCCCCTGTATTCGTATTGGTTCGGATTCTCAGGGTTGATCTTCTCGATGTAGAGGTCCTGAACATCTGGACCGACGTTGGTGAAACCCCAAGCGATATCCGCGTTGTGTCCGATGATGACTCCGGGTACACCAGCGAAGGAGAACCCCGCAACGTCGTATGGGCAATCATCCGATACAGAATTGCAGTGCAGCCCTACTTGGTACCAGATCGAGGGCATCTGAGCCGAGAGGTGAGGATCGTTCATGAGGAGCGGACTCCCGGTGTCAGTGAACTTCCCTGCTATCGCCCATGAGTTCGAACCGATTCCGGATTCTAGATCTCCGCCGGCAATCCGAGAGAGAGCATCAATCGCATATGCTGCGGACCGAAGTGGAGTCTGAAGTGCCTCTGATGTGAGCACGGTCGCCCCGACTCCGCTCGCTGATGTCGAGCCCGAGTCCACGATATATGGATTTCGGTCGCCTGGGTATTCGGGATAGAGCTGGTCGACGCGCTCTGAGGACATCACCCCGAGGGCGAGTGCCCTTCCGATTTCGGCGCCGTGATTTCCGCTGAGATCCCACGACATCACCTTTCCCCACGCAAGTGATTGGGCGGGTGTCCATGGCTCGGGTGTGTAGTTGCGATTGGTGAGCTCGAGGATCGAGTACTCGAAAGACAGATCCGCCGGCGATTGTGTGGCGAGGTACGCGTTGACGCCGGCGGCGTAGGACTCGAGCAGCGACTTCAGCTCCGGCGTTTCGGAGGCGAATTGAGCCTCGGCCTGCCGACCCCAGCCCATCGTCCGCAGAAAGGCGTCGGTCTCGATCGAGTCTTCGCCGAACATCTCAGACAAAGTGCCATATGAGATGTGGCGCCAGAAGTCCATCTGATAAAAGCGATCCTGGGCGTGGACATAACCCTGGGCCATCATGAGGTCCTCGGCCGAATCTGCGTAGATGTGCGGAATGCCCAGCGAGTCGCGGATCACCGTAACCGACCCGGACAGACCTTCGATCTGAATCGTCCCATCCACCTGTGGAAAGGCGCGGTGAACCGAGACCTGAGCGAATGCAATCGCAAGAACGACGAAGGCAACGAGCAGGCCAAGGAACGTCCATAGGAGTTTCTTGAAGACTCCTTTCTTCTTCGACTCGTCCCGATTCGGTAGCGTCGATTGCGAATCGCCCATGAGGCGGCATCGTACCGGTCGCGGTGAAACCGTGTCGCCGTATGCTTGGCGCATGGATTCTGAACCCAAAGCAATCGCATCGAAAACGGTCACGCCTGAGGTCGTGACCGAGTCAACACAGACCGAGGATCGCGAAGATTCGCGGCCACACGTTTCTGAGCCATCGAAACTGATCCGCATTGCTTCCATGACGAGGGCGATGCTCGATGAGGTGAGAGAGGCTCCTCTCGACGAAGCGGGTAGGCAGCGATTGGTTGCTATCTACGACCAGTCCATCGACGAGCTGCGCGACGTTCTTTCGGACGATCTCGTCGAGGAGCTCGACGCCGTGTTCATTCCGATCACTGAGTTGCCCTCAGAGGCTGAGCTTCGTATCGCCCAGGCTCAGCTCGTCGGATGGCTCGAAGGCCTCTTCCACGGGATTCAAGCTTCGTTGATAAGCCAGCAGATGGCTGCGTCATCCCAGCTCGAGCGTATGCGCCAACAAAAGGCGCTTGAGGGCGGCGATGCGGACGATCGCGGGAACGGCCTCTATCTCTAGAGTGCACCGTTCGCAGTGCGGTGTTCATAGTCAGAATCCGTGTGAAGACCGTCCTGCCGTCCCTTGGAGGGCCGTAGGCGCCATGGGGGTGGACCTCGGTCGATTCCAATCCTCTAGTGTGAAGCCATGACGCTCTACACACTGCATACTCCTCCACCGATGAAGAGTCCCATTCTTGTTTTCGGTCTTGCGGGATGGGGAGATGCCGCTTCGGCTGCGAGTGATGCCGCCGATTGGCTCGCGGAAGACGGACAACCGATCGTCACTTTCGATCCTGACTCGGTTTTCGATTATCGGTCCAACCGCCCGATCCTCAGATTCAGCGCAGGGGAAGCTCAGTCGCTCGCTTGGCCTCGTATGGAGATCGTACATGTGCGGCCCTCCGGGAGGGATGTACTTGTCATGGTTGGCAACGAGCCTGATTACGCGTGGGCTCGTATCAGCGACGCGCTGGGGGATCTTGTGCAGCACCTCGACGTCGCTCATCTCGTGACACTCGGATCTGTTCCGACGCCTGTTCGGCACGGACTGGACACCGCTGTGTTTTGCACGACGTCAGACCCCAGGTTGCTCTTGCCGGGCGACGAGATGCTCATGGATGAGATCATCGTGCCTGCGGCAGCCGGGACCGTGTTCCGCTCAGCCGTACAGGATGTCGGCGTCGAGGCGATCGGGTACTGGGCACAGGTTCCGCAGTATGTCGGAAGACCGTATCACCCTGCGGTCCTGGGTTTGTTGGGAAAGGTATCTGCCCAGATCGGTGCAGAGTTCGACGTTGCCGAAATGGAGGAGGAGGCACGAGTGCAGATCGATCGTCTTGATGAGATCATCTCGCAGCGGTCGGCGGCTGCTGAGTTCATCGAAGGACTCGAGGACCGTGTTGGCACGACGTCGAAGGTCCCGGACGATCTACCGACTGCCGACGAGATTGCTGATGAGGTACTCAAGTTCCTTCAGAATCCGGACGCCGAAGAAAACTGATTCCGTCGGTTCCCAGATCGCTCGGCCAGGCGACCTCGATGGCGTGCGCGAGTGTTCGTAGCTCTAGCTTCCCAGGATCCCTACGAAGAGAGTCATGACGGCGAGAACTGCCGTGACGGCGATCATCGCCCAAACGGACCAGGTCAAGCCTTTGACCGAGCTGATCTGATCGCGCAGAGCAGCGGTTAGGGCAGCAAGTTCAGCGTCCGAGGCGCTCGCGACAGGTGCGGGTTTCGCCGTAGTACTTTCGACGACAGCCGTGGCGTTTTCGACGGACTTCGTGGGCTTTCCCTTGTCCTTCTTTGGTTCTTCCGGCATGACGAACGCGTCGATTTCGTCTTGAATCGAATCGTCCAGTGACCCATCGGGGCCGGCCAGAGGCATGAACGAGACGGTTTCTCCGTCGGTCGGATGCCCGAGATAGAGGGTGGTTGGTCCGGTGATGACTGTCGTCTGGATCCGCTGGCCGTCAGAGAAGATGCCATTGCGGCTGCCGGCGTCCTCGACCTTCCAAACGGTTCCATCGAAGGAGGCCACAGCGTGTTTTCGGGATATCCCGGGTCGAACGATTCGTATGGTTGAGGCAGCGTCTGAGCCGATGAGGGCAGTGGCGTCATCGTCGACGGTCGTTTCGCTTCCTTGGTAGATGATTTTCAGTGGCACGTCGCCCCCCGGGTGACTTCGATGCAGGTCACATGAGCGTAGCCCACCTGTGTTTCTGGAACGAACATCTTCGGGACGGGCAGCGGCACTAGCCTGATGACTACAGATTCCGAGGAGGAGGTCCGCCCATGAAGGTCGGCGATGTCATGAGTACCGAGGTCATCACGATCGATGCAGATGCTCCGCTAAAGGAGGCTGCGACCGCAATGGTGCATTCCGGTGTGAGCGGACTTCCCGTCGTCGATGACGACCGCAAGGTCGTCGGAATCATCACTGAGGCTGACTTCGTGACAGCTGAGGCCAATCGGTCCTGGGGCCGTCAGAGGCGTCGCTTGCTCGCTAATTTTCTTGGTGAGACCACTCCACCGAACGCCAAGACGGTGTCAGACGTGATGACCGCTGATCCGCATACGATCGATAGTGGGTCATCTGTCACAGAAGCCGCGCGAGCGATGACGGATCTGCGGGTGAAGAGACTTCCCGTCATCTTTCCTGACGGAATTCTCTGCGGAATCATCTCCCGCGCCGATGTCATGGCTATCTTTGCACGGCCTGACGAAGCGCTTGCGGACGAGATCGTCAGCAGTGTCGTGGTGGACGTGCTGCAACTGCTACCAGGGGAAGTGACGGTAAAGGTCAAGGAGGGTGTCGCTGAGATCTCCGGCCACGTGTCGACGCGGATGGACGGCCGGATGCTCGAGGAACTGGCCTCCCGGGTCGAGGGCATTGTGGCCGTCGACTCGACGGTGACCTGGACCCACGGAGAACCAGAACCTGGATCTGTTCCCGGAATCTGACTTTTCCAGAGTACGGACCAACGAATCACGACGAGAACCATCGCCAATTTGGTGCACGTCGCCTGTTCTCGCACAAAACGGGAATTCACACACCGCCGTAGTCGTTATAAGGTTCACGGAGAGAAAAGGGATGGCACATTGCTTACGTTGAGCGATCTGATGTGGGAACCAGACGCCGGCTGGAGAAAAGCTGCTGCATGCAGCGGTGTCGAGAGCGACACTTTCTTTCCAGCGTCTGACGAAGAATCCGCGGCCAAGGCCGCAAAGGCGATCTGCGCCGAATGTCCTGTGCGTGACGCATGTTTGCAGTATGCGTTGGCAACAAACCAAGCGGCCGGTGTCTGGGGCGGCCTCGATTCAGGAGAACGGCGGCGAATGCGTCGCAGGCTGCGTGACCGCGAACGCCGCAAGGCGTCCTGACGGGTTTCAGGAAGAAACGCGGTCCTTTGTAGGTCTGGTCTGTTTGTTGTGCGCTCTCAGCTCCTGTGTCAGCGACTTTGTCGCCAACACGATGAAGAACAGGACGATGGGGATCAACGCCATCGTCGCTGAGCCAGACGTGCCCAGGTGGTAGCTGATGATGAGCCCACCCAGCACAGAGAGGATGCCGATCGCTCCCGCTGTCAGCATCATGGTCGGTACCCTGCGCACGAGAAGTGCTGCGGTTGCCGGAGGGCCGACCATCAGCCCGAACACGAGCAGTGTGCCGACCGTCTGGAATGAGCCCACGATCGAAAGCGTGATCAGCACGAGCAGGATGGCGTGGGTCACTCGCGGCTTGAGCCCGAACAATTCGGCTTTCAGGTCGTTGAACGCAAGCACAAGCAACCGTCGGTATAACAGCGTCGTTCCACCAATGGTTGCCACAGCAACGACAGCGAGAACAGCGATGTCGGAACTGGACACGCCCAGAGCGTTGCCGAAGAGGATCGCGTTGAGGGTTCCGCTCGCTCCCTCCGTCGTCGAGATCAGGATCACGCCGAGGGCGAGCATTCCTGCGAACAGCAAGCCGATGCCTGTGTCTTCTGAGAACTCGGTCTGGCGGTGTACGAAGTTGATGCCCGCAACCATCACAAGAGCGGCGGCAATGGCGCCGATGAGCACATTGAAATCGAACAACACGGCAAGAGCGATTCCCGGAATCACACCATGAATCAATGCATCACCAAGGAACGTCATCCCACGGATCACCACCCAGGTACCGACCACAGCAAACACAATCGCCGCGAGCGATCCCGCGATCAGTGCCCTTTGCTGAAACGCGAGCGAAAAAGGTTCGAGCAACCAATCCATTGAGGGCCACGGTAGCGACTCATGTCGAGCCAGTCGTCGATCATCGTGAGCCCTGTGTTCTCAACTGCCGAAACGTACATCGACGGTCCACGCAGCGGCGCTCGTAGCCTGCAGCGGGACTATTTCTCGGTGATCGTCACCGAGTTGATCGTAACCGGATCGTGCGGGCGGTCCTGTGCTCCGGCCTGAGCCCCCGCGATTGCGTCCACGACATCGAGGCCTTCGGTCACCTCGCCGAAGATCGTGTACTGGTTCGGCAGTCCGTAGTCGGCGTGCATGATGAAGAACTGCGAACCGTTGGTGTTCGGACCTGAGTTCGCCATTGCGAGCGTTCCGCGGTCGTAGGACGTCTTGGAGTGAGCCTCGTCGCGGAATCTGTATCCGGGACCGCCCCGGCCCGTGCCGGTCGGGTCGCCGCCCTGAACCATGAAACCCGGGATGACACGGTGGAAGATGACGTCGTCGTAGAAGCCGTCGTTTCCGAGAAACATGAAATTGTTGACGGTCTGAGGTGCATCAGCGGCGTATAACTCCACCGAGATGTCACCTGCACTCGTGTGAAGCACCGCTTCGTACGACTTGGAGAGATCGATCGTCATCTCCGGTGCTGCTTCGTATTGTTTGCTCATGCTTGCTCCTGTCCGAGTTCTCGGATTCCGCCAGGAGAGTATCGATCGACTCTCTCCTAGAACCCGCGGCGCTTTCGTTTCTTGATCGACTTTGCCTTGAAGGGTGCTTCTTCGGGTGGCGGCTCCCAGGAGGCGAGATCGGCCAAACGTTCGTCGTTTGAGAACATCTTGACAATAGGAACGTTGAGGTCCGCTCTCCGTTGGATGCCGAGCACCTCGTTCACCTGGTCCCACTCGACGAGAGTCACGACGAGACCTTCTTCGCCTGCACGGGCAGTCCGCCCGCTGCGGTGGAGGTACGTCTTTGGGTCGTCTGGTGGGTCGAAGTGAACGACAACGTCGATCCCATCGATGTGAAGTCCGCGTGCAGCAACGTTCGTTGCAACGAGCACTTTCACTTTTCCGTCAGTGAACCGGCTCAAGGACTGTTCCCGCTTTCGCTGAGGAAGGTCGCCGTGGATCGGTGCAGCGGCGACGTCGAGCTCGCGAAGGTCTCTCGAGAGACGGTCAGCCCCGGCCTTGGTCCTGGTGAACGCCAGGACGCGATCATTGTGCTTTGAGAGCTCCTTCACGACCTTGGCTTTGTCCATGTAGTGGACCTTGAGGAACCGATGTTCCATGCTCTCGACCGTCTCAGTGGGCGACTCGACCCTGTGGTCCACGGGATCACTCATGTACCGGTCGATGAGTTCCCGAACCTGGTGGTCGAGTGTTGCGGAAAAGAGGAAGGTCTGGCGATCATCGGGCAGATGGCTCATGATCGCTCGTACCTGAGGCATGAACCCCATGTCGGCCATCTGATCGGCTTCGTCGATCGTCACAATGCTGATGTCCTGTGGATCGAACGCCTTGCGTTCAATCAGGTCGATCAGTCGCCCAGGTGTCGCGATGGCAACGGACGCCCCGCGGTTCAGGGCCTCGGTTTGTGGTCCCATCGGCGCTCCGCCGTATACGGACACGGCAGTGAGCCCGCGCAGTTCGAGGAACGGTGTGAGTGCGCGGGTGACCTGGACTGCGAGCTCACGTGTCGGGACGAGGACGAGTCCTTGGGGTCGCTTTGGTCTCCCCTTGGTGACGTGCATGATCATCGGCAAGCCGAAGGCGAGGGTTTTGCCAGAACCGGTCTCCGCTTTGCCAGTGATGTCCTTGCCCGCTATCGCGTCTGACATCGTCATCTTCTGGATCGGAAACGGAGATGTGATGCCTTGTGTCTTGAGTTCAGAAACGAGGTCTTCGTCGACGCCAAGGTCGGTAAAGGTTGTCGCGTTTTCAGTGGATTGGTCTGTAGTCATTCCCTAGGGCGAGGTAGACGAGGTGAGCCCCTGTAGTGAAGGTAGCTGCCCTGGATCGATAGTCCGTGCGTTTGTCGCACGCGATGGACCATACGGTCAGCGCCTTCGGGCTGCCCGCTTGCTCTGGCCCCGCCCGATGGCATAGCTGACAGCAGCGAGAACAATGGCTCCGGAAGCTGCGGTCGTTCTCTTCATCACTTTCTTGCGCGTTCGAGAGAACTCGACGATCGGCCACCCGCGACGGAATGCGATCGTTTCGAGCGCGCGATCCGGATTGACGGCAACGGGGTGACCCACGACTTCAAGCATCGGCAGGTCACCCGAGGAATCCGTATAGGCATATGAGCGAGACAGGTCGTAGCCCCGACGGTCGGCGACGTTTCTGATCGCTTCCGCTTTGCCCTCGCCGTAGCAGAACGGGGCGGCGAGTCTCCCTGTGTACACATCGTCTACGATCTCAGAAACAGTGCCGATTTCGCCGGTCATCTCCATGGCATTGGCGAACTTCTCAACGATCTCAACCGGCGACGCAGACACGATGTACGTGTCCCTACCCGCATCGGTGTGCAGGTCGACAAGGCCTCGTGCCTCTCTCTTGACGTCGCTGAGTAGCTTCGGTATGACCTCGTCGGCGAGGTCGGTGAACATCGATACCGGTACATCCTTGATGGCCTCGAGGATCCTGCTCTTGACCGCCTCGGTCTTGTCGTCAGATGCACCCGACAGCTTGAACGTCACAGCTGATGCTGCATCCTTGAGCAGCTGGGCTGTTGGCACCATGCCATTGCGGTATGCAACCCAGCCAAACGTGAAAACAGAGGAACCCCCGATGATCGTCCGGTCGAGGTCAAAAAAGGCTGCGGCGCCCTTTTCGGTCATGCCGAAGTGCCGATGTATTCACCGTCGACAGCGAACAACAGACCGGGACCGTCTGTGGCGGCTGCAAGCAGGCCGTGCACCTTCGGGAGCAGGTTGACTGCATAGAATCTCGCTGTTGCGACCTTGGCAGCCATCCATGGATCCGAGTCGGCATCGGGCAGCGCAGCCAAGGCCTGACGGGCGAGGTAATAACCACCTGCGAGTGTTCCCAGCATCTCCTGATACGGTGTCGCGCCGGCCATCCTCGCTTGGACGTCGGCGGACAAGTTGAGCCACTCGGTTGCCGTCCGCACAGACCGGACGGCATCTGCGAGCTGGGATCGCAGGTCCGAAAGTTCCTGTCCGGCAACACCTAGTGGCCCATCGAGAGCATCGATCTCATCCAGATACCCCGCTATGACAGACCCGCCACCCATCGGAAGCTTTCGCATGACGAGATCGAGCGCCTGGATACCGTTCGTTCCCTCGTATATCGGAGTGATCCGCACATCGCGGTAGAACTGCGCAGCTCCGGATTCCTCGATGAAACCCATGCCGCCAAACACTTGTACGCCGATGGAAGCGATCTCGACGCCGCGGTCCGTACACCAGGACTTTGCAATCGGCGTGAGCAGCGCGAGACGATCTCCACCTGCGGTGCGCGCAGTCTCGTCCTGTGCGTTATGGAACCGGTCCTCAGCCGCGGCTGCGTCGTACACGAGACAGCGCATAGCTTCCGTGTATGCCTTCATTGTCATGAGCATCCGCCGAACATCGGCATGATCGATAATGGGTGAGGACTCCTGAGATCCGAGCGCTCTTCCCTGAATCCGTTCCTTTGCGTACGCGGCGGCGTGTTCATACGCGCGCTCGGCAACAGACAGACCCTCAAGTCCGACCTCGAGGCGGGCCTGATTCATCATCGTGAACATGTAGTGCATACCTTGGTTCTCTTCGCCGACGAGATAGCCGGTTGCTCCGTCGAAGGACATCACACACGTCGGGCTTGCATGGATACCCAGTTTGCGCTCGATCGACACGATCTCAACGGCATTGCGGCTTCCCGGGGTTCCGTCGTCGTCGAGGATGAACTTGGGGACGACGAACAGTGAGATGCCCTTCGTGCCTGCAGGCGCGTCCGGCGTGCGGGCGAGGACGAGGTGGATGATGTTGTCCGTGAGATCGTGATCACCCCATGTGATGAAGATCTTCGTGCCACTGATCGCATAGCTGCCGTTGTCGTTCTGCACGGCCTTGGTCCGGACCGCACCAACATCCGACCCGGCTGCTGACTCGGTGAGCACCATCGTTCCCGTCCAGTCGCACGAGATCAGCTTTGCGAGGTACTGATCGCGCAGTTCGTCACTTCCGTGGCGCGTCAGCAAGGTGATCCCACTGCCGGTGAGCATCGGATTGAGCGAGAAGGCGAGATTCGCCGACGTCATCATCTCAGAGACGGCTAGACCGACGGCCTTGGGAAATCCGTGGCCTCCGTACTCCTGGGATCCTGTAACGGCCGTCCAACCAGCGTCGACGAGCTTGCGCCACACCGGCTTGAACTCCTCGGGGGTGACCACATTGCCATCCTCGAGGATGGCGCCCGTCTGATCACCGATCTCATTCGTCGGAGCGAATACCTCGGAGAAGAAACGAGCAGACTCTTCCAACACACCTTCGATCGTGTCAGGCTCGACATGTTCGAAACCTGGCAACGCAATGATCGATCGGATGTCCGAAATGGTGTCGAGCGTGAAGGTGATGTCTCTTATGGGGGGTGTGTAGGTGGCCATAACGAAAGCGTAGACCGTAGTCGGTGGATGGTAGCCAGTGGGACCTGCACTCCCGATCTTGCCGCGCAGGCCTACGGTTGTCTTCCCCCGGAGTACCCTCTCGTGAACCATCCGACTCTGGAGTGATCCAATGCGTGTACGCCACATCACGGTTCTCATGGTCGCTATCGGGCTGCTTGCGGCCGCGTGTGGAGGCGGTGCCGCGGAGGAATTCGTCGTCCAGGATGGCGATCTGGTCGAGGTCCACTACATCGGAACCCTCGACGATGGTTCACAGTTCGACTCGTCGCGAGACCGTGGAGTGCCCCTTACCTTCACCGTTGGTGCGGAAGCTGTCATCTCAGGATTCGATGAGGCGGTACGTGGAGGAAAGGTCGGCGACGTACGAACCGTTCGAATCGAACCCGGGGAGGCGTACGGTGAGTGGAGCGAGGACAACGTCATCGAGGTTCCGTTCAACCCTGAGCAGGGTGATGTGAAGGTCGGCGACCAGGTCTTTCTCACGAACTCTCAGCGCGCGATCGTGCTCGAGGTGACCGAGCAGACGGTCACGCTCGACGCCAATCACCAGCTCGCGGGTAAGGCGCTCACTTTCGAGATCGAGATCCTCGCGATCACCCGTGGTTAGACCCGCCGAGGGCACCCTCCCAGATCGCACGGAACGTCGCTGAAGTCTGGCTGAGATCCTTGGCCTTTCCGACGGCGACAATGCGTCCTCTGTCCATCACTATGACGCGGTTTGCTTGGGCCAGGGCAGCGTGACGATGTGATACAACGAGCGCTGCAACGTCGACCCTGGCCTCAAAGAGGCGTCGCCACAGTGTCCGCTCTGTCTCGACATCGAGCGCAGATGACACATCGTCGAGTACAAGGAGTTGTGGACCGCGGGTGAGCATTCGGACCGCAGCAGACCGTTGGACCTGTCCGCCGGACAGTCGAACTCCCCGCGGGCCGATAAACGTTTCGAGACCCTCGGGCATCTGCTCGATATCGCGTCGCATCGTGGCGATCCGAATCGACTCATCGAGCTGGCCGTCGGCGAGGTCTGCACCGAGCACGAGGTTGTCCACCAGCGACATCGAGAAAAGCCTCGGCACCTGTGGCGTGTACGCCACGCGCGGAGGGACGAGCCATGTCGAGGGATCGGCAACCGTCTCACCGTTCCAGTAGATCGTGCCTGCGTCCGCAGGAAGAAGACCCAGAACAGTTCGCATCAGTGTCGTCTTGCCCGATCCGATGCGACCGGTCACGACAACGAACTCTCCTGCAGCGATGTCAAAATCGATGTCTTCTATGCCATTCGTCGAATCCTGGTAGTGGAACGAAAGAGAACGTACAGAGAGAGACTCGAAGGAATCCACCTCAATCGGTCGGGGAATCGGTGTTGGCGCGTTCTGGTCGAGGCCCAGGTTGGTCCGACGGATCAGTCTGTCCCACGGGTCACCCGACAGTGCCGCCGTGAGTCGTTCCATACTGACGCTGCCCTGTTTCGCTCTAGCAATGAACACCCCGTAGAAATAGGCCGAATCGGTCACCACACCGAGTAAGTAGACGAACAGAGCGAACTCACCAAGTGACATGCCTGCGGACCCGGTTGCGTTGAGTCTTCCTGCTGCGAGCAGAAGAATGAGGCCTGTGCCGAGGTTTACCGTGTTGCGGAACACAGCCTCGAGAACCGATGTGAGCGTCCGGTCACGCACCATCATCGTCTTGCGCAGGTCGTTGAGTTCCACGAAGTGGCCGAGCATGTGGGATTCGGCGCCGGCGACCTTTACAGACTGTGTCGCCGCAAAGGTCTCTCCGAGGAAGCCCGTGATCGCCTCGGTCGTTTCGCGAGCGCGTCTCCGGTACCGACGAACGAGACCTCCGGTGCGGTTCGACACGACACCGACAACGATCACGGGTACCGCGATCACGAGTGTTGTCGTAGGGTCGATCGTCCACATGATCGCGAACGAAATGGATCCGGCGGCAAGCGAACCGGCGAAATCGACGAACAGATCGAACGGCTCGATCACGTGTTCGATGTCGTCCCTGAACCTGCTGACGACCTCACCGGGTGTTTCGGAGAGACCGATGGCGCCGGGCAATTCGTAGATACGGACCAGCAGGTTTCGTCGCATCGCAGCGGCCGCTCTGAACAGCAGTGATGCGTGATTCCGCATAGCCAGGACGATGAAGATCGAGCGCATCGCTGCGTATCCGAACACTGCGGCCACGAGCAGCGTGACCGTTGTGACGGGGATGCCCTCGACGAGTGCGTCGAAATAGCGAGCTGTAACGAGCCCGATGAGTATGGGCATCGTCCAGATGCCCATCCACAGGAACAATGCGAAACCGTATCGGATCGGTTGTCTCCGCATCATCCCGAGCAGGACACGTCCGAAAGCAGGTGTCGGTTGGGTCGTCATGCGAGCGCCTCCTCCATGCCCGCCACGAGCAGCCGTGAGAACGTCGAATCCGGGTCGTTCTCGAGACGGCTCCGCTCTCCCTGTTCGATGACCTTGCCGTCCTCGAGTATCACGATTTCGTCTGCCCGCGCGACCGTCGCGAGCCTATGTGCGATGAGGATCGCCGTTCGATTCTCGAGGAGGTGTTCGACCGCTCGATCGATGAGGGCTTCCGTGGCCGGATCAAGCCTCGAGGATGCCTCGTCGAGCACCACGACCCCTGGGTCGCGCAGGAACACCCTGGTGAACGCAAGAAGCTGTGCCTGACCCGCCGAGAGACCGCTGCTCCCCGACTCGAGCATCGTGTCGAGGCCTGCGGGAAGGGAATCGAGCCATTCGTCGAGCTCGAGCCTGTGAATGACGTCGCTCAGCTTTTCATCGCTGACAGACCGATCGAAGAACGTCAAGTTGTCGCGTACTGTTGCACGGAAGAGCTGCACATCTTGGGTGACCATTGCCACTCGATGGCGTAGGTCAGCCATGTTGATGTCCCAGGTCGCAGTCTCGCCGAGGAGCACGGCACCAGCCTGTGGTTCGTACATCCGGGTGAGCAGTCGAGCGATCGTCGACTTTCCGGATCCGGTGCGCCCGAGCAATCCGACGATACGGCCGGGTGCTACATCGAATGACACATCGTCGAGGATCGTTTCGTTCCCTGCCTCATCGTCGTATCTGAAGGTGACCCGGTCGAACCTCACACGGAGCGGCCCATCTGGGAGCTCGTGTTCTCTTCGCTGGATCAGGGAGGATTCACGGGCGAGAAGCTCTTCGACTCGCTCGATCGACGCACCGGCCTTCTGCAGATCGATGAGCTCTTCGCGGATCTGCTCGATTGGCCTATGTGCCATCTCGACATACTGGAATAGGAGGTAGACCGACCCAAGGGTCAGCGTACCGATCCCGAAGAGCCATGCACCGGTGATCAACACAACAGCGAGCGACACGAAGTACAGCGCCATCGATGCGCTCCACATCACGGCCCAGCCGGTCCATCCTCGGACGATCTGGGGCAGCCACTTACGCTGAATGGCGTCGAATCGAGACAACATGAATCCTGTGGCACCGTTGGCCTCGATGTCTTCGGTGCCATCCATCTGCTCTCCGATGAACCCGTACATCTCAGCACTGGTCGCTCGGATTGTCTTGTGCCAAGGCACGGTGATTCCGTGCAGCCTAAAGAGACCGAGGAACGTGAGGGAAGTGAACACCGTGATGGAGAGCCCGATGATCCATGACTCCCTCCAAAGAAGGGCCATGATGCCCACCAGCAGCACACCGTTTCCAACGACCTTGATCATCATCGAAGAGAAGAAGTTCGACAAAGCCGTTATGTCACCATCGATCCGCTCGATGAGTTCACCAGGACTCGAGCTCTTGTGGAACCCCATGTCGAGGTGGAGCACATGATCTGTGAGGTCTGCGCGCAATTGATTCGTGGCCGACCACCCGATCTGTTCAGCGAGATAGGTCGACCAGACAGCGAGCAACTGATGCACGATGGCGATCCCCATGAACATGAGTGCGATGGGGATGAGAGCTGACGTCGGTTCCCCTGATGTCGCTCGATCGATGAACAGCGCTATCAGCTGCGGGTTGACAAGCTGCAGTGCGATCGTCGCGAGCAGGATGAGACCGAGCAGCATCGCCTTTGAGCGGTGCGGCCGGAGGTATCCGGTGAAGAGTCTGAAGTATGCGCGTACGGGGATCATGGGTGGTCCTTGAAGGATCGAGGGCGAGCCAGGGGTCACGAACGGCCAAGCCGTCACCTTGGTGGGTCTCGAGAGTGGGGAGAAGGCTGGTGTTACAGAGCTCTCTGGCGCGCGAGAGCCGGTGATGATGGATTTGGCACTTGCTGCCTTCTCATCGACCCTCCTTGATCGCTAACCCGGTCCCCAAAGACCGGTTGGCGCCATGCTCGCGGAGGGTCAACCAGATGTCAAGCTTGGACACGCATCAGCTGTCGGGGAAGAGGCAGTCGCGGCGTTAGGAGAGCAGGTGTACGACGATCAGCGAGCCGATCATCGCGACGGAGTTCGTGCCGATGTGGGCGAGCACCGCGGCATAGGTGCTGTTCGCGTAGAGGCGGATCCAGAGGAACCCGAGACCAGCGATGAATGTTCCGGCAATGGCTCCAGTGAGGGCGATCACGAGGCCGATTGCACCCATGAAGAGGTCACCACCAGGATTCGTGTCGAGCGTGTCCAGCGTTGGGAGAATGTGCCAGAGACCGAACAGTACCGAGGTCATGAGCCCGGCGATCAGGGGTGATCGGCGCCGTATGAGCATCCCGAATACGATGCCCCTGAATAGCACCTCTTCATAGAGTGCGGTCGCGAGCGGAACGCGAACGAACGCTTGGAACAGAACCCAGCCGACCGAGTTATCGATGATACGGTCGTCTCTGAACAGTTCACGTGTGGCCGGAATAGCGATACCAATCGCGACTCCAACCGCGATGATTCCGATCACGATGGTGCCAACCGAGACGCCCTGTTTCGCGCGGTCGGTCCGCAGGCCCATCGTCGTCCATGTGGTCCCTGCCCTGCGCGCAACGAGGAGAGCTACGCCGAGGATCCCCAGGTTGAATGGAATGTGCCAAACATCGTCGAGGATCTCGTTGGTGACGATGTTTGCGTATCCGGCAAGTGCAAGGATTGCGAGAAGATGGAAGATGTGCGTGTCATGCGGCCGGGGCGGCTTGTTGAGCCAGAAGGATGGACGCCACATCTGCTCCCAGTCGGCCAGTGGCCAGGACCAAGCCTGTTCGTGTCCGGTCGCTCTGAGATCCTTGCCCATTCGACCAGAGTACCGAACACGGAGCCCACACCGAGACTTGTGTACCCAGGGTTCGAGACCGCAGTGAGTCCGGTCTACAGCCCAGAGAACGGATGAGTCGTTGTTCCGTGGTGCCATCGGCACGGGCCTATGGTTTGGGGTCTACGCTTAACCCGTGCCCATCTTGCATGGATTCAAGCAGACGGTGCTCGACCTCGGTCGGGGCGAAGCCAAGACCAAGGCGCGTCCACTCACTGTTGACGACGAGACACTCGACCGGTCCGCGGCTGGTCTTGATCGCAGAGATTCCGAACGTGCGGTCCTGTTCTGGTTGCTGTCTGACCGAGCTCTATTCTATGTCGTTGGCTGTGATCCGGTCGATCACACGTACCGAATCCCATACGAGGCGTTCGCAGAAATCAGCCTCGATTATGACGAGAACGAGGAGTTCCTGCCCTGGTACACGCGGATTTCGATCTCCCCGATCGGTGCCGGGGCGATCACCCGACTTGAGCCAGGAGCGATTCCGGGACAGCCACTCGGCGTCCTGCCGCCCGTGCCCGTAGACGGTGCTGAGAGGGCCCGTTTGGCCCGAGGTGAGGCCGTACCGCTCGCTGGCTTCGGAACTTGTCCCAAGCGATTCCGAAGCGCTCTGGAACGGCGGATGGAATTGGCAGGTGTTCCACTTTCGGTCACCGGTGCCGAAGCGGCCGAGCGCAAGAGTCGTGCTGTGAGACGCAAGGTCTCCGGCTAGGGGAGCGTTGCGCCCTGCGCGCGAATCCATTCTCTGGGCTGTAGACCGGACTCACTGCGGTCTCGAACCCTGGGTACGCGGTCGTGGATCGACTACTCGAGCTTTTCGATGTTGTGGCTACCGCAATCCCGGCACCGCATGGGAGCGTGCTCTTCGGCGGTACCGACCCGCAGACTTGTGCCGCAGGCCTTGCAGAAGTTCGCGTTGCGGTAGTGAGTGGTACCGCACGATGGGCAATCTGCCCAGTCGGTGGTCGTTGCGTCGATGCCACGATCGTCCGATTCGGGCGCGTCGCCCGGAGGAGGAGGTGTGTACGACCAGAAGCTCTCTTCGTTGTCCACGGTCGCCGGTGCGAAGGGCGGATCCGGTTCGGTTTCTGGTGAGATCGATCTTGCATGGGTGGTCTCGGGTATGGCGCGTCCATGCGGATCGAGCGTGAAGAGAGCAATGCCCTGGGTTTCGGCGATCGAGAGCGCTCCTGGCGAGAATCCGGATGGCGAGAAAAGCAGGAGTTTCTTGCCGGCTTCCGCTGCGCGCAACAAGGCGAGTACCGAAGACTGCTCCACTGGTCCGTCGCTGGACCTGACTCGAACGAACGCCTTCTCTGTGTGGAGTTCAACGGATCCGTGGGCAGGCTCCGTGATGTCCACCGGCGGATCCCCCGCGTGGTCGAGCCACAGGAATGTCGCTTGATAGGCCTCGTCGAGTGATAGCTGACTGTGTTTCGGGATGCCCATACGTGAATGAAGCTTACCCGACGGGCCACCCTCGCTCGAAGGCGATCGAGTGGTGCCAGTCGGCGAGAAGAGTTCGGAGTGCCGCGACGAATGCCAAGGGTTGGTCGAGCGTCAGATGGTGATGAGCCTCGGGTATCTCGATGACAGGCGAGACCCGTCCCATGAGCTCGTACATGTATGCGGCTGTGTCGGGTGGTACGACAACAGACTTTTCACCCGTGAACAGAGCGACTCGGCACTTCACGGACGCCAGCTGATCACGGAGGGTGTCATGCGTCCGCTCGAAGATATTCGGATCGAATTTCCAGGTCCACCCTTCGTCGGTCTCGTGCACCGACATCCGGGCTATGTAGTCGATGATGTAATCGTTCTCACATGGCTGGCGCGGCACCAGCGCGAAGTGAGACACCGCCTGTTCCAGAGTTGCATATGTGCCGGGCGTTCTGAAAACGTGACTTGATCGGCTTTCCTCGGATTCTGGAGCGGGCTGGCTGACGGGCGCATCAACGATGACGGCCCCTTTCAGTCTCCCTCCGAACGTCGCTGCTGTTTGAATCGTGACCATGCCCCCGAGGCTGTGTCCGACGACTACTGGGGGTCCTGGGAACTCGGCGTCTTCTGCTACGGCCATGACCTCGCGGGCCCACACCTCGTGAGAATATGAATCGCGTCTGTCTGAGTCGCCCATGCCAGAGAGGTGGATCGCAACGGCGTGCCACTCGCTCACGAAGAGCGGCGCGATGAACGACCACCAGTGGGCGTGCGCCGCACCACCGTGCACGAACACGAGTCCGGGATTCTTCCGGTCGCCCCACGACAGATATCGGATGGTGGCGCCCTCAACGATGACTGCCCGGTCCTCCGGCTCGTGCGAAATCGCAGTATCGAACCACGTCGGAGCCAAGCTACTCACCGGTCCGCACTTCCTCGGACAGCACGAACCATCTCAGATCCTCGAATGATGCGGTTGCTTCCACAGGCGGTTGCGCGGGCCCCATCTTCGGGTCGATCGACTCGAACAGAGTTCGCGCCTCTTCGAGATACCGGGCGAGCTCGGTTTCGGGAGCGTGAGCCGGGCAGGCCTCGTACCGCATCGTGCCGTCGCTGTAGTCGACATTGACCAAGGAGAACGGTGGATCACCTCGCCCATCCACGTGCACCCACTCGGCGGTGTGTGTGTCGAACTGATACCACGGAAGCAGCTTCCAACCGTGCGTAGCCACGAGGTTGACGGCTTCGGTGATGAAGTCGAAGACAGTCTCTGAGATGAAGTAGTTGAAACTGACCCGAACCCAACCGGGCTTGATCCCCTCACAGCCGAGTCCGACTTCGTGGCTGATCTCGGCGGAGTGCTCGTCGTCGATTCCCAGCAGCGAGTGACCATAGGGACCGGCACACGAACAGCCACCTCTTGACTGGATTCCGAACAGATCATTGAGGACGGCAACGATGAAGTTGTGATGGAGATACTGTCCCTTGTGCTTGACAACGAACGACACGATCGAGAGGCGATCAGCGTCAGGATTGCCGAGGATTTCGATTGCCGGATTCTGGCTCCAAGACGAAATCGCTCTCTTGATGAAGCCCTCTTCGAGGACTCGGATACGCGATGGACCCACCGCTTCCTTGAGTTGGAAGACGAGTCCAGCTCGAATCGAACCGACAATCGCCGGTGTGCCACCCTCCTCCCGATGCTCGACGTCTGCTATGTACTCGTGCGAATCGATGCGAACGAATGAAACGGTGCCCCCTCCGGGTACCGCAGGCACCGCATTCCTGAACAGTTCCTTGCGAGCGACGAGCAATCCGGGTGTGCTCGGACCACCGATCAGCTTGTGGATCGAGATGAAGACAGCGTCCTTGTATGCCTCTGGTGCATCTCGTGGTTGCACGTCCATCGAAACGTATGGAGCCGCTGCTGCGAAGTCCCAGAACGATAATGCTCCATATCGGTGGAGTAGGGCAGCGATTCCCTCCGTGTCGGACAGGATCCCTGTGACGTTCGATGCCGCCGAGAACGAACCGATCTTCACCGATCGGTCCCGATACTTGATGAGTTCTCGTTCGAGTTGCGCTTTGTCGATGAGGCCGTCGCTGTCCTCGCCGATCTTGACGACATCGGCGATCGACTCGCGCCATGGAAGCTCATTCGAGTGGTGTTCGAACGGTCCGATGAATACGACGGGCCGCTCATCGGGCGGTATCGCGTCGGAGAGCTGGAACTGTGAGTCGAGCGTGTCCGGTATCGATAGGCCAAGAACACGGATCATCCGGTCGATCGCACCCGTGCAGCCGCTACCAACGAATATGACGGCGTATTCGTCCGAGGCGTTGAGGCAACGCCGAATTATCTCACGCGCATCCTCGCGGAACCCGGACGTCTGGAGTCCGGTTCCTGAGGCCTCTGTGTGGGTATTCGCGTAGAGGGGGAGGACGACATCTCTGATGTAGTCCTCGATGAAAGTCAGCGATCTTCCTGAAGCGGTGTAGTCGGCATAGGTCACACGACGAGGCCCGTACGGTCCGGACACGACATTGTCCCCCCCGATTACAGACGCCCGTACGGTTTCGATGATGTCCATGAGTGGAGGGTAGACGGTAGACAGCAAGCAGTAGACAGCGTGGGAACTCGTTGCCGTCTATAGAGCTATCGCTCCTTCGCTGAGTAGCAGCTCCTTCTTCATTTCGGGGCCGAAGGCGTAGCTGCCTACTGAGCCGTCCGAGCGCACAACGCGGTGACATGGGATGAGAAACGGGATCGGGTTCTTGGCGAGTGCCGTACCAACCGCTCGTGTTGCTCCCGGTTTGTGGAGTTCCTCTGCTATCCAGCCATAAGGGCGCACTGTTCCGTTCGAGATGGTCGCACAGGTTCTGAGTACGGACTGCTGGAAGCTCGAAAGGCCGCGCAAGTCGAATGACAGGCCCATCGACCGGCCGCTTTCCAACGCCTCTTCGATCTCGGACTTGAGCAGC
The DNA here is from genome assembly GCA_036985855.1 of Acidimicrobiia bacterium. Classification (GTDB taxonomy): domain Bacteria; phylum Actinomycetota; class Acidimicrobiia; order Spongiisociales; family UBA5794; genus B3-G11. The sequence goes on from BTQL01000004.1 coordinate 44,591, forward strand.
TTCGGTATCACATCGGCCTCATAGGCAACCCGCCTGTGGTGATCGACGAACTCATCCACGGTCTTGTCAACGAAGAGAGGGGTCAGTCCCGTGATCCCGGTCCGGCTCCATGCGATCCACACCGGTCCACGGGAGCTATCGACTTTGGCAACGAGATCCCCTGCGTCTGCGCCGACAACCGTCGCACGTTCGAGATCGGCGGGCGGTGATTCGGCAAGTCCCGCGAGTGCCTGTTCGATGTAGTTCATTTCAGTTCCTCTCGTTCCAGAGCGTCTCTCAACCTGTCGAGTCCACGCGAAACGTCAGCTTTCACTGTTCCCTCCGGCCGACCGGTGATTTCCGCGATTTCGGCGATTGGCAAGTCAGCCACATGGCGGAGAACGACTGCATTGCGCTGCTCAACCGAGAGTCTCGCCAGCCGTCGATTCCACGACGCCGCGTCGATCGGTGTCTCGTCGGACGCAGCATTCGGGCCGCCCGTATGCCGGGCAGTCTCGTTCCTGGAATGTCCTGCTCGGTCCCGACACAGATTGAGGGCAATGGTCCAGAGCCACGCCCGAATGCGCAGATCACGGATTCGGGCGTCGCTGTACCCGTCGAGCGCTCGGTATGCCCGAAGGAATGTGTCTTGTGCGACTTCCTCGGCATCCTCATGTCTGTGAGTCAGTCTCCGTGCGCCCGAGTAGATCCCCGGCTGGCAGCTGCGCACGAGCATGGTGAATCCAAGGTCGCGGTTCGTGACCAGGACCTGCTTGATCTCCGCGTCGGTTGATGCATCACGCGCCTTCATAACCAATAGAACCGGTTCGTGTGCCAATCGGTTGCAGTCAATCGAGAAGTTCCGATAACAATGCCCTCACCCGCAGATCGATTTCGTCCCTCACGGATCGCACGATGTCGAGATCCTTGCCGGCAGGATCGGTCAGTTCCCAGTCCTGGTAGCGCGTTCCCGGAAGCACGGGGCAGGCATCCCCACACCCCATCGTGATCACGACATCGGATGCACCGACATCGTCGGTCGACAGCACTCTCGGAGATCTACCGGCGATATCGATTCCCCACTCCGCCAGAACATTCACGGCTGCAGGATTGACTTCATTTCCTGGTTCCGAGCCGGCGGATCGCACCTCGACGCGCCCCATCGCGTGGTGCTCGAGAAGAGCAGCCCCCATCTGCGAGCGTCCTGCGTTGTGGACACAGACGAAGAGAACTCGGGGTGTCATGATGCCTTTCGGGATTCGCAGCGATTCTACAGCCGGCCAGGAGGGCGTAGGCTCGCCCGATGACGAACGATCGTGCGACCAGAGGGGTGATGCTCGCCTTGCTCGCAGCGACGCTTTGGGGTGTGACAGGCGCGGTAGCAGCCGGTGTTTTTGAGGTCGTGTCTCCCGCGAGGGTTGCTCAGACTCGCTCGCTCGTCGCTCTTGCTGTGCTCGTTCCTTATGCAGCGCACCGTGGTGCGTTGCGCCTCGAAGGTGGGCTCTGGAGATTCGCCCTGCTCGGGGTGAACCTGGCGCTGGTCAACGTGACGTTCTATTGGGCTCTCGATGCGCTCGGTGTCGGGCCCGGGGCAACGATCCAGTTCCTCGGCCCCATCCTCGTGCTCGGTTGGATGGTTGTTGTTCATCACACCAAGGTCAGGTCACTTGTGTGGGCGGCCGCGGCCTTCGCTGTGTTCGGTGTTGGCCTCGTGACGAAGGCGTGGACGCTGGAGGCGTCCGACGCACTAGGGATAGCTGCTGGTCTTGCTTCGGCTGTTGCGTTTGCGACGTATCTGCTCTACGGCGAGTATCTCGGAAAGACATTTCGACCGGCGCAGATAGCCACGTGGGGTTTCGTTTTCGCATCGTTGATATGGCTGGTCGTGTTGCCCATCTGGACTTTCCCCACGGCGATCGGCACGAGGGCGTGGATCGATCTCATCATCATCGGAGTACTCGGAACTGCGGTCCCGTTCATCGCAGGGTTCGCTGCCTTGAGGCTTGCGCCCTCGGGAATCGTGGGCGTGATAGCTACGGCAGAGCCTGCGATCGGAGCTGTGGCTGCAGCGATCATGCTCGGTCAAGCCCTCGATCCGGTGCAGTGGGTGGGAGTTGCTGCCGTTGTCGTCGCTGTTGCCGTTGTGCAGCGTTGGGGTCTCACCCGCCTTCACCCGGCCTCACCGATCGCATGATCTTTTCCGCCCGGGGAAGTAGGGGCCGACCCGCTGGTAGCTTGACGTTATGAGGTTCGCCAAGAGATTGCTCTTCGGAATGTTCGCGCTCGCGACGTCCTGCACGCTTGCAGCATTCGTGGTCAGAAAGAGGATCCCCGCATTCGGCGATGAGAGCGACGACAGATTCTCCGTTGTCGCGGCCATGGACGGCGCCGTATTCGCAAGTGAGGCGACGAACCTTGCGGAAGGCAGTGCGACGACCTTCATGGGTGGGATAGAACTCGATCTGATGGATGCCGACGTCGGGCCGGGGGCCTACCTCGTACTTCGAGCTGTGATGGGTGGGATCGATGTTGTTGTCCCTTCGGCGTGGCGCGTCGAGGTGATGGGGCGGTCGGTGATGGGTGGAGTTGCAAACCTCACTGCACCAGATGTTCTGTCAGACGACGCACCGGTGCTTCTCATCGACGCACTGGCCGTCATGGGAGGTATCGAGATCCACGCCGCGAGCGTCACCTGATGGCCGTTGATCTTGCATCAACGGTCACCTATCTCAAGGACCATGCAATCGAGCATGGGTTCCATGTACACGACGAACGGCATTTCGTCGAGACATACACGCTGCGTCAGTCGTGGGAGATCGATGTGCATCCTGCCGAAGCCTGCGCCGGTCCACTGGATCTTCACATCGCGCTGGACGTGGAACCGCGTTTGCTGCTTCGTTTCGAGGATGCACTGCAGGCTGCCGATGGCATCCCTGAAGAGGACGGTGACGAGTTTGAAGTCACCTTCCTATTCAATTGGTCTTTGCCACCTCTCCACGAAGCGCCCGACATCATCGTGCTGTCTGCCGAGTTTGCAGGAATCGGCGGCATCGACTTGCCGATCGAGGTATCTGCTGTAGAGACGATGGGAGCTCTGTCAGACAAGGAGGACCGACTGCTCTCGGTCGTTGGTGCGGCAAAACGATCGCTTGCAGACATCGTCTTCAAGCAAGATTCGTTGTGTGATGTTCTCGACCGCGTTCACGAGGTCAGCATGTACATGGTCGAGCACGCGAATGAATGGCTCGACGAATACTGAGTCCGCTTGGCGTGCGGGTGAAGCTGGGTCCGTATCAGTCAGCCGAGCACAGCCGGATTCCAAACCGGTGCAGCCTCGTCAACGATTGTTTCGAATTTGAGACCCATCAGGATCGCTTCGGCACACCCGGCCCGTTCGGCCTCCGCGGCAGCCTACATCGATGCCAGCCAAGCGATATCTCTGCGGTCCTCGCTCATGGAGAGAAACGACCGAGCCTTACTGAGCATCTCTCAGCTCCCTTGGTTTGCGAGCGATGAAGTATTTCGCCTGCGGGTGGTGGCAGATGATCGCCGATGTCGTCTGCTCGGGTTGGTACTGGAATCCGGTTTCTGGTCCGACATGGATTCCGACGCGGTCCGCTCCGAGAAGGTCTGCAACGGTGAGATTGTCCTCAAGATCCGGACAAGCCGGGTATCCCCATGAGTATCGGCCGCCGCGGTAGCGCTGTCGGAAGAGACCCCTGATAGTCGGGTCGTCCTCGTTCGCGATTCCAAGCTCCTCGCGCACTCGGGCGTGCCAATACTCAGCAAGAGCTTCAGTCATCTCGACCCCGAGACCGTGGAGCTTCAGATATTCTTCGTACCGATCCTCCGAAAAGAGCTGAGCAGTTCGCTGGGAAACTGCAGTTCCCATCGTCACGATGTGGAATGCTGCGACATCAGTGAGGTCTGCGTCGACCGGACGGAAATAGTCTGCGATGCAAAGCCATGGTGGGCCAGGTTGCCTCGGGAATCGGAACCGTACAAGTTCCTGTGTCCGAGTCTGGTCTGCCCACACGATGAGCTCGTTGCCGTGGCCGTTCACGGGGAAGTAGCCATACACAACCTGCGGCTGAAGGAGGTCCTCGGCGCGTGCCGCAGTGATTGCACGCCGCAGCTCAGGAGCGAGACGTTCCTTGAATTGCGCGTCCGTCTCTCCGTGTTCAGGGCGATAATGCCATTGGTTGCGGAGCAGTGCCGTCGTGTTGAGATACCCGGCGATCTCGTCGAGTTCGATGCCTTTCACGATACGCGATCCGTAGAACGGAGGATCAGGGATCGGTTTGTCAGCAGATACCTCCGGAGACCGATCGGGTGCGACTCCATGATCCGTTTCCTTACGATCGATCTTTGGAAGTTCGCGCCTCGGGGACTTTGGTTCGTCGCGTCTACCAGCTATCCACTCCATTGCATCGAGACCGGCAAAGGCATCCTTGCCATAGATCACGGGACCGGGGTGTCGCCGGGCAAGGTCATCTTCAACGTAGCTTCGCGTCAGCGCGGCACCGCCGAGGAGAACAGGCACGTCATCGTGACCTCTTCGGGAGAGTTCATCGAGGTTGTCCCGCATCACGAGCGTGCTCTTCACCAGGAGCCCGCTCATTCCGATCGCATCGGCTTCGTGCTTCTCGAGCGCTTCGATCATTTCAGTGATGGACACCTTGATTCCGAGGTTGTGCACCCGGTATCCGTTGTTCGTGAGGATGATGTCCACGAGGTTCTTTCCGATGTCGTGGACGTCCCCGGATACCGTTGCAATAACGATGCTGCCGCGGTCAGCGGTGTCGACGTGGTCGAGGTGTGGCTCGAGGTACCGCACCGATGTTTTCATCGTTTGTGCAGAACGCAGGACGAAAGGGAGCTGCATTTCGCCGGCACCGAATAGCTCGCCGACGGTTTTCATACCCGCAAGGAGTACATCGTTGATGATCGAGAGCGCAGTCGTTTCTTCAAGTGCTTTGTCGAGGTCGTCTTCGAGACCGATCGCGTTCCCTGCAACGATTCGCTTCTCCAGACGTTCGATGAGCGTCAGACCCTCGAATGGGTCTTTTGCCTTTTCGGCGTCTGTCACTGTTTCAAATGCCTCGAGAAGCACTTCAAGGGGGTCGTATCCTTCTGCCCTGCGGTCATAGACCAGGTCGGTGCATGCTTTGAGATGCTCTTCCTCGATCGCTGAAAGGGGTGTGATCTTGCCCGCGTGGATGATCGCTGCGTCGAGTCCAGCTTCAAGGCATTCGTAGAGGAAGACGGAGTTGAGCACTCGCCTAGCCGCTGGTCTGAGGCCGAAGGAGATGTTCGACACCCCGAGCACAGTGCTCACGCCTGGGAGTTCCGATTTGATTCGCTTGATCGCCTGGATCGTTTCCATCCCGTCGCGTCTGAGGTCGTCGTCACCCGTCGAGAGAGGAAACGTGAGGGGATCGAAGATGAGGTCTTCGGCCCTGAGCCCGTAACGCTCGGTCGCGATCCCATAGAGACGATGGGCAACTTCCATCTTCCACTCGACGTCGCGTGCCTGACCCCGCTCGTCGATGAGGAGACATATCACGGCCGCCCCGTGTTCCTTTGCGAGAGTGAGCACTCTGTCAAGGCGAGATCCTGTCTCGTCGCCCGATTCGAGGTTGGCCGAGTTGAGGACACACCTTCCTCCGAGTTGCTCGAGCGCTGCTTGCATGACCTCTGGTTCGGTTGAGTCGATGACAACCGGTGCAGCGACATCTGTCGAGAATCGTTGGGCGATCGGTGTTATGTCTGCAGCACCGTTTCTTCCCACGTAGTCGACACACAGGTCGACCAGGTGCCCCCCCTCTGCGACCTGATTCTCCGCAATGCCGACACACGCGTCGATGTCTCCATCGAGCATCGCCTCCCTGAAGGCCTTTGACCCGTTCGCATTGGTCCGTTCGCCGATGATGAGAAACGACGTGTCCTGGTGAAGCGACACCGCTGAGTAGGTCGAGGTGACTGCGGGTATTGCGGAAGGATTCCTCTCGGCTGGCGCCCTGTGACCGACTGCATCGATAAGCGTTGCGATGTATTCGGGCGTCGTGCCACAGCAGCCTCCGACGACACTCACACCGTACTCCTCGACGAATGTGGTGAGATGTTTGGCGACATCCGACGCACCGACGTCATAGTGCATCTCACCGTTGACGACGGACGGCAGGCCAGCGTTCGGTATCACCGATATCGGCACCGTCGCGTGGCGTGACAGCACCCGAATCGGTTCGTACATCTCGACGGGTCCGGTCGCGCAGTTGATGCCGATCACATCTGTGCCGAGTGCTTCGATCGCAGCGAGTGCGGCACCGATCTCGGTGCCCGGCAACATGCGTCCGGTCAACTCGATTGTCACCTGGGTCTGCAGCGGCACGTCGCGTCCCGATGACCGCATGGCGCGGCGGGCACCGTTGATGGCTGCCTTGACAGAGAGGAGGTCGAACTGCGTCTCGATGATGAGCAGGTCTACTCCTCCGTCGATGAGGCCTGCGGACTCGATCTCGTATTGGCCGCGCAGGTCCGCGTACGCGATTTGGCCGAGAGTCGGAAGCTTCGTCCCAGGGCCGATGGAACCTGCGACGAATCGGTCGTCGAATTCGTCTGCGACATGCCTCGCGATCGTGGCACCAGCGGCAGCGAGCTCGTACGCCCTGTCGGCGAGGTCATATTCGCCGAGCGGTACCCCGAAGGCACCGAAGGTGTTCGTCTCGATGACATCTGAGCCGACGTCCAGGTAGGCGCGGTGCAGGGACTCGATCACGTCAGGACGGGTGATGTTGAGGATCTCGTTGCAGCCTTCGAGGTCGGGACCACCGAAATCCTCGTCGGTGAGGTCCTGTGCTTGGAGCCATGTACCTGTTGCGCCGTCGAAGACGACAACACGCTGTGAAAGGGTGTCGATGTAGTCGGTCATCGAGCACCTCTCGTACAGACACAGGTGCGTTCTGTTGTGGGCACCATCGCGGCTCCTCTCGTCCCGAAACGCTCACGCGCCTCGAGCGGGTCACCGCTCGTTGACATCTCATCGATCAGGCATTGGCACCGAACAGATCGGTTGCCGCGGCTTCACAGGGCCTGTCCCTCCACCGCTCTGGATGAGCGCTTCGATCAGTGAGCATAGCCGGCTTGTCGGAGGGTTTAGGCGTCGCGACGTTTCTTGCGCCGACGCATGTAGCCGCCGAACCAGCCGAGTAATGCACCAAGCGCGATCGCGATGATGATCACCAGTGACAGCGGAACCCTTCCGCTGAAGAACAGAAACTCCATCTCGGTCTCATCGCTGTTCTGGACGATGAAGACCGCGGCAATGACGGCGACGATACCTGTGATGATCAGCCCGATCGGGAGACCACCTTCCTTGTATTCCAGGTCGTCTGATCGTTCCTCGCCGGATTCGTCCGCCACGATGTACCTCCTGGTGGGCCTTCGGCGCACGATATCACACGGTTCGCGAGGCACTAGATTCGTCCCATGAACGAACCCAACACAAACCTGAAACGGCAATCGACCGACAGCTCGACGCGGATGGGCATATCGATCGCTCTCGCCGTTCTATTCGGTATTGCATTGCTCGCGGCGAATCACGCGGCATGGCTCACGACCACCATTCTCGACACTGACAGCTTCGTCGCGACATTCGAACCTCTTCCCCAGGACGAGGCGGTATCGCTGGCACTGGCAAACAAGATCGCCGACGCAGTCATAGAGTCCTACGAGGTATCTGATGTGATCTCAGAGGCTCTTCCGGACGGCATTGCATTCATTGCTGTTCCCCTGACCGACGGAGTCAGGGATCTGACTGCGGGTATCGCTGCGGAGATCATCCGCTCAGACGCGTTCTCGACTGTATGGACAGCGGCCCTTGCGGCTTCGCACAAGATCGCGACGTTATATGTCGGAGCATTCGACGATGGCGTGCTGAAGGCGGAGGACGGTGTTGCTGTGCTCGATCTCACGGCGGTCGGCGCCCAGATTTCCGAGAATCTTGGCGGCCGTGGATTCGGTCTCCTCGAGGGAGCGGACCGTGAGCTCACGGTCGAGCTGTTCGAGTTGCCTGACTCCGGAATGGTCAAGTTCGTCGTCAATTTGATGCACTCGATCAGATGGGTCGTTTTCCTAATCACGATCGGGTTCTTGGCCCTCGCGGTCGCCGTGGCGACGAACAGACGGAGGATTGCGATGTGGGTCGGCGGCGCGACCGTGCTCGCAATGCTCTTGTCGCTCATCGACATGAGATATCTGAGGGTTGCGCTGACAGGAGACATCGAGGACCCGATTCTGAAGGCGGGTGCTGAAGCCGCATGGGACATCGTCTTCAGACGGTTCGTATGGCAGTCGTGGGTCGTTCTGCTGTTGGGTGCTGTCGTGGTCTTTGCGGCATGGGCCATGGGAGATTCCGCTGGTGCGGTGTCCATGCGGGCCGCTGCTGGCGGTACGAATCAGTCGTTTCGGGGTCGTGGTCAGGAATCCCCGGCCATGGTTTTCGTTGTATCACATCGTCGACTGATCGAGTGGGGCACAGTGGCAGTCGTCATCGGATTTCTGCTGATCGCTCCACCACCCCCGCTCTGGGTTGTTGTCGTGGGCATCTCGCTGGCGGTCGCGATCATCGCGGGTGTCGAATACATCTCTGCGCGAGTTCCGGAGGAACAGTCAGCCACCGAACGCCCCTCGTAGTCGTACGGACATACCTCAGCGATCGGTCCGGTACCACTCTTCGATGTTCCAGGTGTGGGATGCCTGAGACGGGTTCATCTTGAACCCTCCGATCTCGTCAGTCCACACCGCGCCCGCTGTCAGTCTCTGCACGATCGGCAGTATCACCGCTTGGTCCGCGAGGATCTCCTCTGCTTCTCGCACGAGTGCAACGATCTCGGCTTCGTCGACCGTCGTGTTCATCTCCTTGACGATCTCTGCGAATCGTTTCGTATTCTCGTCTCTGACGTCTGATCCCCGGGTGCCCCACCGGTAGAAGTTTCGGCCCTTCGGCGGCCGGCTGCTCGGATCGAAGACGTCATGAAAGGCGACGAGTCCTGCCAGTCCTGGTGACCCGACCCATGCCCACTGCCCGATGTCCCACGAGCCTTCGTCGAGCATCTCGCCGAAGAACACAGACGAGTCTTTGAGTTCGAGTTCGAACGGGATGCCTGCTTCGGTCATCATCTCCTTGTACAGACGGGCTAGTCGTGGCCGCTCATCGGCGTTGCTGGTAGTGGTGAATACAGCCGAACACTCGCGGCCGGTCTCTGCGACAGCGATCTGGTAGAGGGCCCGGGCGGTGTCGGGATCATACGGGTATCGGCTCCAGGCGTCCGTTGAGATGGAAGGCGTGAATGCGTCGACGTACGATTGCATTGCCGTTCCGTAGCCGGGGTACCAGGAATTCGCCGCGGCGTCCCGATCGATGGCGTGCATGACCGCCCGACGGAACGCCAGATTATCGTTGCATGAGTCGGGGGATAGGTCGAGCCGACTGTTGGAGAACTGGAAGTTGACGTGTTCCCATACGGGTCCAGGGATGACCTCGATGACCGCACCCTCAGCTTCGAGCTTCTTGAGCGGCTCGATGGCCCCCTCGAGCCAGGGAGGCGGCTGGATGACGTCCACCTCGCGCGCCTTGAACGCGCGGATGATCTGTTCTGTCTCGGGGATGATCCGAAACTCGACGCCGTCGAGGTAGGGGAGTTGCGTGCCGGTCGCGGGATCTGTCTTCCAGTAGTTCTCGTTGCGGAGGAAGGTGACGGTCTTGTTCTTCTCGAAGGTGTCGAGGACGAAAGGTCCGCCGGATGGCCACGTCGTCGTGTTCCAGTCCTCGGCAAAGTTGCTGCCTTCGACAGCATGTTTCGGGATCAGCCATTGGAAGAGTGCCTCATGTTTCATCGTCGGACGTCGGAGGGTCAGCGAGAACGTCCTGTCGCCGACCTCAGAGGCGATGATCGCTGCGTCCGTGTAGGTTCCCCGTCCTGATGAAGACTCGGCCTCAATGGCGAGGGCCGTATCCACTGTGAACTGGAAGTCGTCTCCGGAGATCGGTGTTCCGTCCGACCACACGGCCTCGTTCCGGATGCGATAGGTCACGGTCATCGTACGGTTGCGGTTCACCACGATCCCGCCGTTGGCGACGGTTGGGAGCTCAGTGACGACTTCGGGGGTCCGCTCGAGTGTGTACCCGTCGATGTCCCATGCACCGGTGAGCCAGGCCTGACCGATGATCGAAACGATGAAGTTGTCGCCACCCGGTGCGAACGGATTCAGCGTTGGCGGAAACTGGTCGTCAGCGATGATCACCGTCCCGCCATAACCGGGCCCGGATGGCGCACGGGTGGTGGTCGTCGTTGACGACGAAGTCGTGGTCGTTGGAGGTGCCTTCACCGTCGTGGAGGTCGTTGTCAATGTCTCGGGAGGCGCGACTGCGTCGTCGACAGAGCCAGTGCATGCTGCCACCAGAAAGGCCAGGGCTACGCCACCTACGAGCATTCGCCTCATGTACCGAGGATATCATCTCGGCCATCAGACACCAGGTGCCAGACACTTCGAAACGGGCATCTAGTAATAGTGAGGTCGTTCGTTCGCGCCCGTTCTGTGGGCCGTGGACCGCACTCACTCCGGTCCAGAACCCTGGGTTGAGTACCAGGTCTTGCGCCATACTTGGTGGCATGCGGTTTGCCATGGTGATTGCGGTGCTGGCTCTCGTCGCCGGCGCGTGCACCGGGTCAGGTTCCCAACCCGTCCCCACCTCTGTGCCGGATGCATCTACGACGCTCGGCACGTCGACGACCTCTAGGCTGTCGGACACGACCTCGACATCCCAGGCTGCAACTACGACGGTTGAACCGTCCGTTGCGACCGACAAGGCGCCTGAGGTGTTCCAATACGCTGTGGTCGCCGAGAAGGAAGCTCGCAGACTCGCGGTCATTGATCCGAATGGGGCGTGCGCCGACAATGGCAACGGCTGTGATCTGACTCCGGTTCGAACCGTGGATCTGTCCGAACGACCGCACAACCTCACCAGCATCGGTTCGGTTGTGTACGCGACTCACCCGGACGCACGGTCGATGTCCCGGATTGACATCGTCACCGGCGATGTTCTGACGGTAGCGATCGGGCGCGAACCTCACGATGTCAAATATGACCCAATGTCCGGCGCGATGGTCGTGGCGGATGAGGCCGGACGATCTCTCCTCACCGTCGATCCGGAAACCTTGGCTGTCATCGACACACTTGATCTTCCGGGCGAACCCCACGATCTCGCCATCGGCGATGGTGTCATCTGGGTCACTCTCATGCGTCGCAGCGAACTCGTCAGAGTCACCGGCGATACAGTCGAGTTGTTGCCAGCCGGTGGCTCACCGCACGATCTCATCGTGGATCTGGACGGGTCTATCTGGTACTCCAACTGGGGCTCGAAACGTCTCAATATCTTCGATCCTGCCTCCGGAGTCACACCGGAGGCGCCCGTCGGCGTTGGTGAGCCCCAGCACTTCGCCGTTTCCCCCGAAGGGGCGGTCTGGATATCTGACATCGCCGGTGACGCGATTGTTGGGTTCACTTCGGAGCAATCGGTGACGGTAGACGTCGGACCCTCCCCGCACCACCTGGCGTTCGTGGGCGACACGATCGTGGTCGCAGTCAGCGGCTCCGGTGAAGCCGTGTTCGTGAGAAACGGACAGGTTGTTGCGAGATCGCAACTCACCCCCGGCCTGCACGGGGTCGCAGTCGTCGAGCTGACGCAGTTCTCTGGGCCCTAGACCGGACTCAGTGCGGTCCAGAACCCTGGGTTTGCGGGTTCTTAGCTGCAGCCTTTGGAGTCGCCGCAGTTGAGGCAGCGGTAGCAGGAGCCGTTGCGGATCGTGATGTGACCACAGGTGTCACACAGGGGGGCATCACCCATCTTGTCTGCGAGCAGCGCCTGGACCGCTGCTGTTTGGACCTCCTGCGCTGAGTGGGCTGCTTGCGGTGCGACGGCCGCTGGCACCGACGCAACGGATGTTTGCGGAGCAGGCGTCGATACGCTGTCGGCGAACTTCGCTGCCCTCATCTGTGCCTCGATGTCGCGTTCCATCGCAGCTTCCGTCAGGTCGAGTTGGAGCCCGGCATCCACAGCGGCTCCCTTCGGAGGCTCGGGCAGATCACCTGTGCGATCTGGTGGAACCTGGGCGAGCTCGTCCCTGTGGAGGTACTCGACCCCCAGCGCTCTGAACACGTAGTCGATGATCGAGTTCGCCATCTTGATGTTCGGGTGCCCTTCGACCATGCCCCGTGGCTCGAACGTCTGGAACGTGAACGTGTCGACGTACTCCTCGAGCGGAACACCGTATTGGAGCCCCTTGCTCACCGCAATGGCGAAACATCCGAGAATCCCCCGCAGCGTTGCGCCCTCTTTTGCGAGATCCAGGAAGACCTCGCCAAGCGTGCCGTCCTCATATTCGCCCGTGCGAAGGAAGACCTTGTGACCGCCGATACGTGCTTCCTGAGTGAATCCAACCCGTCGTGACGGCAGAAGGAACCGGGGTCTCGGCATCGCTTCGTACGCCTCGGTAGGGGACATACCTGGTCGGTACATCCCGCCAAAGATGTCTACCTCGCGCTCGATCGCTGCGGTGATCTCATCGGGTTCTTCGTCGGACGTGCCTTCGTCGGACGTCGATGACAACGGCTGGGATGCTTTCGAGCCGTCCCTGTAGAGCGCCATCGCCTTGAGTCCGAGCTCCCAGGACATCTGGTAGGACTCCTCGATGTCCGCGACCGTTGCCTCGTTCGGCATGTTTATGGTCTTTGAGATCGCACCCGAAATGAATGGCTGTGCGGCAGCCATCATCTTGATGTGCCCGATGTGATGGATGTAGCGTTCGCCGTACTTACCGTTCTTGTTGGCCGTATCGAACACCGGGAGGTGCTTGTCCCTCAGCCCGGGAGCACCCTCGATTGTCTGACGCCCGCAGATGACGTTGTTCGCCTCATCGATCTCAGCATCGCTGAAGCCGAGGGCGGAAAGCATGTTGAACCCGAGACCGTTGTACTCCTCTGCGGTGAAACCGAGACGCTGCATCGTCTCTTCGCCCAATGTCCACTGATTGAATGCGAAACCGATCTCGAACACGCCGGGAAGCGTTGCTTCGATCTTGTGAAGGTTCTCATCCGTGAACCCTTTTGCGCGGAGTGTCTCAGCGTTGACGCTTGGTGCCCCCTCGAGGCTCATCGTGCCCAAGACGTAATCGATGATGGTGCTGATCGCCGTTTCGTCGTACCCGAGGCGCGCAAGTGCCGGAGCAACAGACTGGTTGGCGATCTTGAAGTAGCCGCCCCCAGCGAGTTTCTTGAACTTCACGAGTGCGAAGTCAGGCTCGACACCTGTGGTATCACAATCCATCAGGAGCCCAATGGTGCCCGTAGGCGCTAAGCATGTGGACTGTGCGTTGCGGTAGCCGTGCTCTTCGCCGCGCGCTACTGCCGTGTCCCATGCGTCGTGGGCGAAGGCCAACATATCCGCGGGGCACACGTCTTGGTCGATACCGACGACGGTGTGGCCAATGGCGTCGTACTCAGACTGGTCGGCGTCGTAGGCAGCCTTCTGGTGGTTTCTCATCACACGGAGCATCGAGTCGGAGTTCTCGTGATACAGAGGGAACGGCCCAACGACGGAGGCCATCTCCGCAGAAGCTGCATAGGAGTAACCCGTGAGGATCGAAGTCAATGCACCGGCGATAGCGCGACCCTCGTCGGAATCATATGCGATGCCCATCCGCATGAGGATGGAGCCGAGGTTTGCGTACCCGAGGCCGAGCGTGCGGTAGTCGTAGGAACCCTGGGCAATGGCTTCAGACGGGAAGTGTGCCATCGTCACCGAGATCTCGAGAACGATCGTCCAGAGGCGGATTGCGTACTTGTAGCTCTCGAGATCGAAATCACCGGTTGCGTCGTCGTAGAACGTGCCGAGGTTCACGGAGGCAAGGTTGCACGCCGTGTTGTCCAAGAAGAGGTATTCCGAACATGGGTTGGACGCCCTGATCTGACCGCCGGCGGGGGAGGTGTGCCACTCGTTGATGGTGGTGTGGAACTGGACACCTGGATCAGCCGACGCCCAAGCGGCTTGCGCGATCTGATGCCACAGATCACGTGCCTTGACGGTTTTCATCGGTGCGCCGTCAGTCCGACGCGTGAGATCCCAGTCTTCATCTGCCATTGCGGCATCGATGAACTCGTTTGTCATGCGGACCGTGTTGTTCGAGTTCTGACCCGAGACCGTGGCATATGCCTCGCCGTTGAAGTCCGAGGAGTAGCCACAGGCGATAAGGGCTTTGACCTTCTCTTCTTCGACAGCTTTCCAGTTGATGAACGTCTCGATGTCTGGGTGATCGACGTCGAGGATGACCATCTTCGCCGCCCGACGGGTGGTGCCGCCCGACTTTATTGCTCCTGCCGCGCGGTCGCCGACCTTGAGGAATGACATCAGACCAGACGACTTGCCTCCACCGGAGAGCGGTTCGCCCTCGGCCCTGAGATTCGAGAAGTTGGTTCCAGTACCTGATCCGAACTTGAAAAGGCGGGCCTCCCTGACCCAGAGATCCATGATGCCGCCAGCGTTCACCAGGTCGTCATCAACGGACTGGATGAAACACGCGTGGGGTGATGGCCTGCTGTACGAGTCGGGAGATGCGGTGAGCTCCTCGGTCTCGGGATCTACGAACCAGAACCCTTGCTCTGGTCCTTCTATGCCGTATCGATGATGCAGCCCCGTGTTGAACCACTGGGGGGAGTTCGGTGCCGCCATCTGGTGCAGAAGCATGTAGGCGATCTCGTCCTCGAACACCTGCGCATCATGGGTGGAAGCAAAGTATCCGTTCTCCTCACCCCACCAACGCCACGTGGAGGCAAGGCGGTCGATGACCTGGCGGGCCGAGTTCTCGGGTCCGAGTACCGGATCTCCGCTGTCGTCGACGATCGCGGTGCCCTTCTCATCGAACTGGGGTACACCTGCTTTGCGAAAGTACTTGGACACCATGATGTCCGCCGCCACCTGGGACCAGTCTGCGGGTATCTCAGCATCGGTCATTTCGAAGACGACCGACCCGTCCGGATTCGTGATCCTCGAGTCCCGCCTCGACCATTGGACGGTGTCATACGGGTTTACACCCACGGTGGTGAACCGCCGTTCGATGCTGAGTCCTGCTGCCATAGGTTTCCTTCTCTCGGTCTCGTGCCACGCATCCGGGCGGTATATCCACAGACTTGTCCACATGCGCAACATGTTGTGTCCTATATGGCTCCATACCCACTACATGTTGCGTGGTTGCACGAGTGTAATTACATTTGTGTCACTCGTCAAACACCATCCGAGTCGTCTCGTACTTGTCCGATCCGGGGGAAGATATGTCATTTGTAGCGGCCCGGTGTGACACATTGCCAACCGAGCAGCAACCCACTTTTCGCGAAGGTGGACACTTTTCGCGCCCTCGCCCTCAACCGACGACCGATCCGTCGTCTATGTTCGCTCTCTCGCGAAGCGTTGCCCGTACAGCCTCGATGTCTGCCGGACACGTCTTGGACGCCTTCCAGTAGCACCAACCCGTTGGCAGGAAGAACACCTGAAACAGAGAGAGGCCGAGGGCAAGATTGAACGGCGGCGGGAGGGTCTTTCGAATCGTGTCGGCCGTGACGGTTGTCAATCCCGTTCCGACCGCACGGCCGATGCCGTTGATGAAATTTCCGACGCCGAATACGGTGCCGCGGTGTTCAGGGACGTTCACATCCGAGATCAAGGCAAACCAGTTCGGTGAGTCGGCTGAGGTGAGGGCGAGGGCGATGATCGCCGACAAGAACGCGAGCGCGACCCAAGGGTTCGTGACGATTGCGGCGAGAACCTCAGGGACGAACGTTGCTGTGCTTGCCCCGTCTGTCACCTCCAGGCCGCGCAACGGTACCCAGAAGAAGACGAGGAAGAACGGAATGGCCCCGAGGATGCCGATGGCAGAAACGTATGCCCTTCCGGATAGATTCCGCCGCTGCCATCGGTCGCCGATGTGGCCGAAGAGAATCGAGAACAGAGCGCCGACCGTGAACAGAGCGGCGAACAGACCGCCTACTTGTTGACCGGTGGCTTGTGAGTATCCCTCGGCGATGACTTTCTCCTGGTAGAGCAACGGCACCCACACGAGCGATCCGTAGGCGACCTGTGCGGTCAGCCCCTGGAGAACGAGCCAGGTGTTCGTTTTGACCGCTCGAAGGTCTTCGATCTGTCCGGCGTCGATCGAGTATTCATACGTCTCGCCCCTGGCGTACATCTCCTGAAGGTCGGGTTCCTTGTACCCGCGGGGTGCGTCGAAGGTCGTCAGGAATAGGAGCGAG
Source organism: Acidimicrobiia bacterium (assembly GCA_036985855.1). GTDB lineage: Bacteria > Actinomycetota > Acidimicrobiia > Spongiisociales > UBA5794 > B3-G11. The sequence goes on from BTQL01000004.1 coordinate 60,932, forward strand.
AACAGGAAACCTGCAGCGGCGAGGATGACGAACGGAGCTGTATGGTTTTGAGCTCCGGCTTGAGACGCGAGCAGGCTTCCGACAAGCGAACCGATCCCCTGGCTGAGCCCCCAGAATGACATCGCGAGTCCGCGTCTCCTCGGTGCGATGAAGTCGGAGATGACAGAGAACCCGACCGACGCGATCGATCCGAGGCCGATACCAGCGATGATCTGGAGGCCCAACAGTGACCAGTACGAAGTTGTGAACCCGGACAGGCCAACGGCAGCCGACCAGATGACCGTGCCCCACAGGAGCAGTTTCTTGCGGTCCCTCGAGTCAGCGAGATATCCCCATACGACTGCCGTCACCGCGGTCACCAATATCTGTGCCCCTGTGAGGACTCCGATCGCTGTTGTGCTCACATCGAAGGTTTCGCGTAGTCGGGGAACCATCGAGGGGATGAGGGCGATCGCCGCGTTGTCGAGTGAAGCAAGGATGACGAACACGACGATCGTATAGACGACGTGGGTTGTGCCGCCCCACCAAGCGCGGCTCACGGTGGTTGTCATGTTCGTATCGTGGCAGCGATCCGAACGCTAATCGGCGGGCATTTCCTCGATTCCGGCCGGCGGGTTGCCGTCGACGATCGTGTCATCTGTCACCGGTGGCTGCGGTGGTGCGGACTGCTTGGGACCTTTGCCGAAGGGTGCCCATGCCGCAAGGATGAGCCCAAGGAGGAGTCCAAGCAGGGGCAGAATCCAGATCAGGTCAGAATGGAGTGGGATGACGCCGTAGAGAACCAACGTCAACCCACCGAACAGGCCGAACAAGAAACCTGCCACGATGCCAAGAATCGGTCGACCCTTCATCATGTCACCTTCCTCTTCACACCGGCCCCCAGTGTTGCCACACCAAATACCAGCGCGCCGATCGCGCTGATGATTGCGGCGGCCCCGGGACTACCTGCGAGTTTCATCGTCACCGCGACAACACATGTCTGCCCGAGTTGCGTGTGCGAAGCTGTGACTTCAAGCTGTACGCCGCGCGGAACGAAACCGGGGACTTCGTAGGTATAGGCTCCTGAATCGGAGACCTCGACGGTGTCCCCGTCCCAGTCCGCAACTGCCCAATTGAAGCGTGGGAGTCGAACCGACACAGCCCCGAAGAACGGTACTTCGTTGGGGGGTGCAGGAAGGTTGATGTTGCCCGCCCACTGGACCGTGTCCTTCTCCGGCACGACTACGACTTTGCTCAGTGGTGTGCTTTCTGTCACCGTCGTGTTGTCCGTGAACGCGGCACTTCCCGTGCACTTGCCCTGGAACACCTCGGCGTTCGCCGGTGCGGCGAGGCCAACCACCCAGAATGCAGTGATGGTTCCGAGCAGCACAAGACTCGCCGCTTTTCGTCTGTCTCCCATGTTTCTGCCTCCCTCTTCGTATCACGATAGACGGTCCTCGGTCGCGTGTCCGGTGATTATCCTCCGCGTATGAGACACCGACCCTCACGGCAGGCGCCGACGTGGGTGCCAGATGTCGACACGATCGACAGCGCAAACCTCACAGCCGCCATGATGTCGCGGGGTATCGGTACGTACGATGAGTTCCATCGCTGGTCCGTCGCGGATCCGGACGGTTTTTGGGCGATGGTTGTTGAAGACCTCGAGATCCGATTCGACGAGGAACCGGCGGCTATCCGCGGAAGTGATGATGCCACAGACCCTGATTGGCTTCCTGGGGCTTCATTGAACATCGTGCGATCATGCCTGGACCACGACCCCGGTGCTGCCGCCATCGTGGCCGGTTCCCAGGACGCACTCCGGACGGTCTCGGTAGGCGAACTGACAGAGCGCGTAGCCGCGTTTGCTGGAGGATTCGATCGGGCCGGGTACACCGAGGGCGATGCAGTGGCAATCGTGATGCCCATGACCGTCGAGGCGGTCGTCGCCTATCTCGGAATCATCTCGGCGGGTGGTGTGGTCGTATCGATAGCCGACTCCTTCGTCTCGGACGAGGTCGAAACTCGACTCTCGATTACGTCACCGGTCGCGGTTGTTACCCAGGATCGAGCCATCCGGCTCGGTCGGGTGCTGCCGATGTACGCCAAATGTGTCGAGGCCGGGGCCCCGCCATGCATTGTCGTCGAAACCGGATCAGGGATGCCGCTGCGAGACGGGGACATCTGGTGGGACGATTTTGTTGTTCCCGGCTCTGTTTTCGATCCGGTCGCACTGGCTGCATCTGCCCACACGAACATCCTCTTTTCATCGGGCACGACCGGTGACCCGAAAGCGGTCCCGTGGTCACAGACAACACCCATCAAGGCGGCAATGGATGGTCGGTTTCATCAGGACATTCACAGTGGTGATGTCGTGGCCTGGCCCACGAATCTTGGATGGATGATGGGGCCGTGGCTCATCTATGCAGCACTCCTCAATGGAGCGACGATCGCGTTGTACGACGACGCACCAACGAGCGAAGGTTTCATACGATTCATCCGGAATGCGGGCGTTACAATGCTTGGCATCGTTCCATCGATCGTTGCGGCATGGCGCGGATCCGGTGTCCTGGCAGAGGGCGACTGGACTGCGGTTCGTGTGGTGTCATCAACCGGTGAGGCATCGAACCCAGATGACTACGACTGGCTCATGCGGGTGGCTGGTGATGTGCCGCTGATCGAGTATTGCGGTGGCACCGAGATCGGTGGTGGGTATGTGACGGGTACGGTGCTCCAGCCTGCGGTTGCCTCGCGTTTCACCACTCCTGCTCTCGGACTTGACATGGTCCTGTTCGATGACGAAGGAGAGCCCGCCGACGAGGGAGAGGTATTCCTCGTACCGCCATCGATGGGGCTTTCGACAGAGCTGTTGACCGGCGATCACCGGATCGTCTACTACGAAGGCCTCCCGGCATACAACCGACCACTACGTCGTCACGGCGACCAGATGGTGAGAGAGGACGGTGGCCTTTATCGAGCTCTGGGGAGGGTCGACGACGCGATGAACCTTGGAGGCATCAAGGTCTCGTCCGCAGATCTCGAAGAAGCTATCGGTGACCTCGACGGTGTGGCCGAAGTTGCTGCGGTGGCTGTCCCTCCGAAAGGCGGGGGTCCCGATCGACTCGTCGTGTTCGCCGTGCCGGATGATGCGCCCGACGTGCACGCACTGCGCGCAGAGATGCAACAGAGGATCAGTGCCACTCTGAACCCGCTGTTCAAGGTACATGAGGTCGTGTTGATCGATGAGCTCCCCCGCACCGCATCCCACAAGGTGATGCGTCGTTCACTGAGGGCCGACTACCAGGATTGACGGTCATGCGGCTGTCTGCGCATCACGCAATCACACGTATCATCCATGCCAGAGAACGAGGAGGTTCCCGATGGGGGTCGATGCGCCATACGAAGCGCTGAAGGAACGCGTCAGAGGGCTTGACGGCGTTGTGATGGTCATCGGTGATGCCGAGACAGGAAAAACGACTCTCGCTCGCATGTTGCTGCGCGATGCGGTCGAGCACGGCCGTACGGTGGTCTATGTCGACGGTGATGTGGCTGCGGCAACGGTGGGACCGATCGGATGTGTCGGGTTGAAGGTGGTGTCATCTCTCGATGACTGCGAGACGCTCCTCGTTCCCGACGAGCTCCGATTCGTTGGGGCGGTCGAACCGGATGGAGTCGTCCTGCCACACGTGGTTGCCGTCACTGCGTTGATCGACATCGCCAAGGAGATGGCTGATCTCGTCATCTGTGATACAACCGGCGTGGTCACTGGCGTGGTTGGCCAGACGCTGAAGTATCACCTTGTCGAGTTGGCTCAGCCGGCGCTTGTCATAGCGATCAGACGTGGCGCAGAGCTCGATCCGGTCATCGGCATGCTGAGACGCTTCCTGTCCACGAGAGTCGCAGAAGTCGACCCTCCGGAGGATATTGTCTCGGGTTCCCCGATCGATCGGCAGGACACCAGAGCCGAAGCTCTGCACCGAAACCTCGGCGATGATCCACCGCGATGGAGGGTACAAACGACGGTGTTCGCCCCGACACTGCCGGACGGATTCGATGTCAGCCGACTGGATGGCATGCTCGTTGGCGTCCAGGACGAACGCGGCCGATGCCTTGGTCTCGGAGTGCTCGAACACGTTGATGGAACCGTGAAGGTGGCAACAAGATTCGGCGACGAGATGCGGGGCCTCAGACTCGGGTCGATCAGGGTCGATCTGGAAACGTTCGCAACGAGCCGAGTGAGACTGCGCGAGCTGATATTCGGCGTCTGAGCTCGCTCCGCTCCGCGGCCTCCTTCAGGTGCACATCGATCCCACGCGATGATGGTCGGGGGCACACCGTGGACAACGAAGGAATGCGATGATTCTGGAGCTGCGACCGGCAACGGTGAACGATACGTCGCGGCAGTTGTGGCGCATGCCCGTGAGACCTTCGAGCACCGCCGACTTCGCGTGACCATCGCCTGGGGTAACGAGCGGGCGTTTCGCGTGTGGTCCGGCGTGGGGTTCGTCGAGGTCGTCCGCTTCGTCTCATCGCGCACAGTTATGGGAACGAACGAGTTCGTCGTGCTCGAGTTCGCGTGAGCTGCGCGGCGCTTATTGCCGATGACAGGGTGCGGCCCTTGAGATCGAGGTCCCGACGAGGTCCTACACACTCTCCAGAAGGACAGCCGTTCCGAGTCCAGAGCCCGCGGGCACCGTCGCCCCTCCGAAGTCAAGGTCACGCTGCTTCAGCGCTTTGGCGAGGTGCACCGAGATTCTCAGGCCCGACATGCCGACGGGATGCCCCAGTGCAACAGATCCTCCGTCGACGTTCAGCCTTTCCCGATCCCAGCCACCCTTCTCCTCGCACGCGAGGAGCTGCACAGCAAAACCCTCGTTGCATTCGATGAGGTCGAGATCGTCCAGGGTTCTGTCCGCTCCGGAGAGCGCTGCGTTGAGGGCGTCGACACAGGAGTAACCCATGAGATTCGGGTCGCACCCGACCATGGCCGTTCCCTCTGTGACGATGCGGGCGAGAGGCTCGAGATTGTGCTTGTTCATCGCGTCGGCGCTCGCGATGATCGCCGCTGCTGCGCCGTCGTTGATCGTGGCGGCATTTCCCGCAGTGATGACACCACCAGGCTGAACGCTCCGAAGTTCGCCAAGGATCTCAACGGTCGACCCGGCGCGTGGGTTCTCGTCGACGTCGAAGATCATCGATCCGCGCCTCAAAGGCACCTTGATCGGCACGATCTCATCGGTGAAGCGGCCGTCGGCGATGGCGGCGAGCGCTCGTTCGTGGGACACGATGGCGTATTCATCCATCTGACGTCTGGAGATGCCGTCGACCTCGGCGTGATGTTCGGCGACATCGATCATGTAGTTGGCGTCGCCCCACATCCCGGACCCCGCCAGGGTGCACTCGCGTAACGTGTCGAGAAACGCACCGCTTCCGAGCCGGTGCCCCCATCGAGAACCCGGCACCATGTGCGGGGCGTTACTCATCGATTCGAGTCCGAGAACCATCACCATGTCGGCCGCACCGATAGCGATCTGATAGGTCGCCTGGATCAGGGCGGCCATCGATGAACAGCACTGCATGTTGATCGTGAAGGCTGGCACGCCCTCGGGTACCCCGACGCGCATACCGACGATACGCGCCGGGTTCGATTCGGTCATGTCCTGAAGAACCATCCCCGCGATGATGAGATCGAGCGCCCCCGCATCGACGTTCACTCGATCGAGCAGCGAGGCGGCCACGTCGGACCCGAACTCGGTCGCCCGCAGAGGTTTCAGCGAACCTCCGAACTTGCCTATGGGACTCCTCAGACCTTCGATGAGGAACACATCTCTGCCCACGGTGCTCTCCCTTGTTGCTTATGCTGTCGGCGATATTTATAATAACGGACGTTCGTTAGATGTACAATCGCGACGGAGACGGAAAGGAGACTCGACCGTGTCCGATGACGCAAGCGAGGCTCGATTGAGAGAGCTCTCAGCGCAATGGCAGGCCGAGTACGAGAAACTCGTTGTGAAGTTTGGCGATGCCGCTCCCAAGCGGGCGACGAATCCGACGACACACTCAGGTCTCCCTCTCAAGTCGGCCTATTTCCCCCATGACGTCGCAGAGCTCGACCTGGTCGAGGCCCCCGGTGCGTACCCGTTCACACGAGGGAATCTGGCTGCGCAATACCAGCTGATGCACTGGGCCAACCAGCCGGTCATCGGTTACGGGCTGCCGGAGGACACGAGGGATCGCATGGATTCCCTCGCCGAACAGGGCATGGTCGGCTACTTCGGCCAGCGGTTCTACAACCTCGTCTACGACCTGGTTTCCCACGAGGGCCTCGACCCGGACCATCCCGCAGCGAGGGGCCGCGTCGGTCAGGCCGGAATGGGCGTGTACTCGAAGGCCGATATGGCCCGACTGTTCACAGGGATGGATCTGACGAAGATGAACGTCGTCCACATCTCGTATTACCAGGTGGTACCGGCCCTCGCGCAGTACATCGCCCTTGCCGAGGATCAGGGGCTGACACCCGATCAGCTGCGCGGGAACTCGATGAACTGGTACCACCAGTCCGCTTATGTCGGCATGAGCGCCTTTCCACCACGCCAGGGCCACCGGCTGGCAGTCGACCTGATCCAATACTGCACCAGGGAAATGCCCAGGTGGAACACCACCAACTTCTTCGGATACGGTGCGGAGGAGGCCGGAGGGACCGCGGTCGAAGAGATTGCGTTCATGCTCGCCTACGGCATCGATCTGGTGCGAGCATGCATCGCGTCTGGGCTCACGGCCGACGAGGTGCTGCCACGCTTCGGTTTCCAGGTCGCCCAGGCGAATGACTTCTTCGAGGAGATCTGCAAGATTCGCGCGCTACGACAGATCTGGGCGACAACCATGAAGGAACGATTCGGAGCGGAGAATCTCCGGTCGATGCATGTACGTATCCACACGCACACGTCTGGCGTATCCCTGACGGCCCAACAGCCTCTCGTGAACCTGATCAGGACGACGCTGCACGCTTTCGGGGCAGCGTTGTCCGGTGTGCAAGCGATGGAGGTGTCCGCCTACGACGAGGCCTACGCCCTCCCGACGGAGGAGGCGGCAACCCTCGCCCTGCGCGTCCAGCAGGTGATCCAGGAGGAGACCAACATCACGTCGGTTTCCGATCCTCTCGCCGGGTCCTACTACGTTGAATCGTTGACCAGCCAGCTCGCAGAAGCTGCGCTCGAACTCGTAGAGCAGATCGAGGCACAGGGAGGTTACATAGCCGCTCAGGAATCTGGTTGGCTTCGGCGACGGATTGAGACGTCCGCAGAACGCTGGCGAGATCTCATCGATTCTGGTGAGCGTTCCGTTGTGGGACTGAACAAGTACCAGACCGACGGGCCGCCCCCAACGGATCTCTTTGTGGTTGAGTCCGAGGTCGAGCAGATCGCAGTCAAACGCATCAAGGAACTCCGGGCCAACAGGGACAACGACCGGTGGGAGAGGGCTATGTGCGAGTACGCAGAGGCCGCGGAGGAGCTGGCCACGAAGGACTATGCCGACATCGACGGCAGTCTCATGGAAGCGGCTATCGACGCTGCGCGAGCAGACGCCACGACAGGAGAGATGATGGGTGTCCTCAAGAGCGCCCTGGGATGGACGGCACCACATGAGTATTGAGATCGCACCGGGCGAGCCCATCCGGGTTCTGCTAGCCAAACCAACACATGACTGCCACGATCGCGGCGTTCGCCTTGTTGCAAAGAAGATGCGAGATGCAGGCTTCGAGGTCATCTTCATCAACTTCCTCCTACCCGAGGAGGTGGTGCAGGCTGCCGTCGACGAGGACGTCCATGTGGTCGGCGTCTCGACATCCGCAGGAGGCCACCTTCCCATCTTCGAAGACGTCATCGCCGGACTTGCTTCCCAGGGTCGAGGCGACGCGGTCGTGATCGCTGGTGGTGTGATTCCGCCAGGGGATGAGACGACACTGCGGGGTTGGGGTGTCGAGGCGATCTTCGGCCCCGGCACCAACGCGGCCCAGGCGATCGAGATGATCAGGGCGCGGCTCACTCCGGTTTCGCCATGAGGTCGCCAAGAAAAGTCGCCATCATCGGTGGCGGAGGTGTTATGGGTCACGGCATCGCGCTTGCCTGCCTGCAACACTCCGATGCAGATGTCTCGATCATCTCCCGCCGAGAAGAATCCGTTGAGCGTGGGCTCGACCTCATTCTCGAAGGTCGGTTTGGGCTTGCCCGAGGCGTTGAAAAGGGTCGCCTCACCGCGGAGCAGGCCGCGGACGCGAGGTCGCGTCTGTCGGGCACCGTCAACTACGAGGAAGGGCTGTCCGGTGCCGATCTCGTCTTCGAGACCGTGCCGGAGGTCCTCGACATCAAACACGAGGTCCTGCGTGAGGCCGAGCGCTGCGCATCGGACGACGCGGTGCTCGCCACGAACACCTCATCGATCCTGATCGCAGAACTGGCTGCTCCCCTTGACGACCCGAGCCGGCTCGTTGGCACCCATTGGTTCTATCCCGCGAACATCCTCCCGCTCGTTGAGGTGGCTCGCAGTGCGTTCGTCGATGAGAACGCCCTCACCGGTGTTGTCGCATACCTAGGCACGATCGGAAAGCGGCCCGTGGTGGTGAAGGACTCCCCGGGGTTCTTCATGACGCGTTTCATCAACAACTTCCTGGCCGAGGCCATCCGGCTGGTGGAACTCGGGATCGCGGGTCCTGCGGAGATCGATGAGATGGTCAAGACGGGGCTCGGCTGGCCCATGGGTGTGTTTGAACTTCTCGACGCTTCGAGTTTCGAAGCCTTCTACCACGCCCAGGAATACCTCCACGAGACGTGCGGCGAACGGTATGCCGTACCGCCGCTCGCACGTCAAGCGTTCTCCGCCGGATACCTCGGTTCCAAAGACCTCAAGCCTGGAAGCCGGGGCGGTTGGTACGACTTCCTCGGTGTCGAGAAGACAGAGGGCACAGCTTGACCAAGCCAACTGCGGCCAACCGAAGGGAACAGCTACTCGAAGCGGCTGCTGCCTGCTTTTCCCGGGAGGGATACGATGCAGCATCGATGCGTGCGATTGCCGACGAGGCGGGGATGCGCACCGCGTCGATCTACTACCACTTCAACGGCAAGGACGACCTGCTCGTGGCAGTCCACGAGGAGGCGCTCAACCGGATTCGAGAGGCCACCCGTGGGGCGCTCCGCGACATCGATGATCCATGGGAACGGCTCGAAGCAGCCTCCGCTGCCCACCTGGAGATCCTCCTCACTGGTGGGACCTTCTTCAAAGCCGTCATGCAGCACGTGCCGCACAAGGTCGAAGGGCGCGAGCTGATCTTCAAACTTCGAGATGACTACGAGAACATCTTCACCGACCTCGTTGCGGCCCTGGAGCTCCCGCCGGACACCGAGCGGGAAACGTTTCGTTTGATGCTGCTGGGAGCGATGAACTGGACCTTCACATGGTGGCGTCCCCGAAAAGGTCCGGCGCCCGACGTCCTAGCCTCCAGTTTCATTCACAATCTCCGATCCCGCCTCGACGTCTCGTGAGCAACGACCAGGAACGGTACGCGATCGGTTTCGCCGAGCGCGATCGCCGAGTCCTCGCATCGGCCATCTCGGCAGTCGAGAACGACCGTCCCGACGCGTCGGCTGTCCTCGCCGCTGTCTACGGACGGACGGGTAAGGCCCATGTCGTCGGCGTTACCGGACCGCCGGGCGTCGGGAAGTCCACACTCGTGGGCGCCCTGATCGGGGAGTTTCGGCGAGCGGGGCAGTCCGTTGCGGTAGTAGCGGTCGACCCGTCGAGCCCGTACGGAGGCGGAGCAATCCTCGGAGACCGCATTCGCATGTCTGACCACACTCTCGACGCGGGCGTATTCGTGCGCTCCCTCGCCGCCAGGGGATACCTCGGCGGCCTCTCACGAGCAACGGCACGGGTCGTCGACATTCTCGACAGCTTCGGGTTCGACGTCGTGATCGTCGAGACGGTCGGCACCGGCCAGGCCGAGATCGACATCATGCATCTTGCTCAGACGGTGGTCGTGGTCGCAGCACCCGGCTTCGGCAGTGAGATGCAGGCCGTCAAGGCGGGGATACTCGAGATTGCAGACATCTTCGTGCTCAACAAGGCGGACACGCCAATGGCAGCCAGGGCGGAGCAGGACCTCCATGAGGCGCTGGGCCCGCTATCTGGTAGCGGCTGGCGCCAGCCGATCATCCCAACGGTGGCTATCGAGGCCGGCGGCGTGCCTGAGCTCTTCGAGAAGGTCTGCGAGCACCGAGCACAGCTCGACCCAAAAGCGCGGGCCGCGGCTGCCACCACTCGAGCCAGACGGCAGCTGGCAGCCGCCGTCGCCGAACTCGCTTCGGAGCGCGTCGGCGAGAGAACCGAAGTCGACGACCTGACAGACCAGGTCCTCTCGGGCCGGCTCGGGCTGAAGGCCGCTGCGCAGGCCGCGCTCGAACTCATTTCGTCTCCCCCTACTGCCGGTTGAAAGGATGCCTGCCATGACCTACAAAGCTGTTCTCTTCGATGTTTCGGACAACATCGCGACGATCACGATGAACCGTCCTGACGCCGCGAACGCCCTCAACCTCACCATGGCGAAGGAGCTCGCCGAGATCGCCATACTGTGCGACGAAGTCGCCGAAATCCGTGCTGTTGTCATTACGGGGGCCGGAGAATTCTTCAGTGCTGGGGGCGATGTGGCCTCATTCGGGGCCGCAGGTGACGGTGCGGCAGCGCTCATCAAAGAGATGACGATGTATCTGCACGCAGCGATCTCGCGGCTGAACCGCATGAACGCACCCGTCATCGCCGCTGTCAACGGGATGGCAGCGGGAGCCGGATTCAGCATCGCTGCATCGTGCGACCTTGTCGTAATGGCCGAATCCGCAGTGTTCCTTTCTGCGTACACCGCGGCCGCTCTCTCCCCCGATGGAAGTTCCACCTACTTCCTACCGCGACAGATCGGCATGAAGCGAACTGCCGAGCTGATGCTCACGAACCGCCGCCTGAGCGCGGAGGAGGCGCTCGAGTGGGGCATCGTCAACCGGGTTGTAGCCGATGGCGAGTCCCTCGACACAGCTCGAGGCCTTGCGAGGGATCTGGCGGCAGGGCCGACGCTGGCGTTCGGCGCGGTCAAGCACCTCTTGCATGAGAGCATGAGCTCATCGCTCGAGACGCAGATGGAGCTCGAAGCAAGGACGATCGCCGATATGACGCGCACAGACGACGGCCGAGAGGGCATCCAAGCGTTCCTTCAGAAGCGCGATCCCGAGTTCCGGGGGACGTGAACGTCGGACGAACTCTCGCCTACTCCCACATCAGATCGATCACCTGTGGATAGCACCTACTCGCGAGAGCGCTTGGCTCCGTCCGAGCTCATGGCAGCAAACCCGGCGTTCAGGTCGTGGACGGTCATGATGCGTCGTCCCGGCTGTATGGCATCCCTGATGTCTCCCACGAAGAGGCCCTGTGCCTTCCACGCCAGAGCGAGGGACTCCAGGGAGTCCTCAGCGGCCACGGCTATGCCATAGATCGATGCTTGTCTGACGGGAGACTCGATGACCTCGATGACCGGTCCGCCGCGGAAGAACGCGGCTGGTCGGTCCCGTACCTTCATCTTGAGCCGAGGCACGAGGCCGATGCGCTCGAATCTGCCGATCGCTGTGTCGAGGTTGGGGACGAGCAGCACGACGTGGTCGATGATGAAACCTTGAACCTGCGTCGCGTGGGGAATCTTCATCGTGTGGACGCGGAATGCAGGAGCCTCCGGGTGCCAGGCCCATTTCGGATCGCCGGTGGAGAGTGCGATGCCACCGATGTCCGGTGTATCGGGCCAGCCGAACATCGTCCAATCGATCGGAAGCTGCAATGCAGTGAGTTTGCTCATGGCGCACACCCTATCTCCATCGGGTGTACAGGCGAAGGCCCGACGAACTCTCATCATGGTGCCCCGCACTTCCCCGAACGAGGTACTTGGATGTCGGCACATCGGGCCTTCGATTCGCAACATAGGACGTGGCGGGCTCCACTTCAACAGGGTCGGTTGTCTCGGTTTTCCCGCTCCGGGCGACTCCCTGTTCCATAACTGATGACAACTGCAGCCAGGTGGGCATCGATACCCAAGGTTCTCCACATATCAACAGCTATCCACAGGCCCTTGTGCACAACCCGCTGTGTGCAACTTGTCTGATGAAGGATTTCGCGAGAGACCGTCAACTACCCGGAAGTGATGCCTTCATAGAGTTCGAGGAGGCGCGTGGCTGTTGCGTCCCAGGAGAACTTCTGGCTGAAGGTCACCGCGCCGTCAGAAAGCTGGTCGGCGAAGCCGGGATGATCGAGGATCGCACCAATCGCCGTGGCGAACGCTCTGGGATCGTGACCGTCGACGAGTAATCCAGATTTGGATGCAGACACGACGTAGGGAAGTCCGCCGATGTTGGATGCGACGACGGGGGTTCCACACGCCTGGGATTCGGCTGCAACAAGCCCGAACGACTCGCTACGCGAGGGAACCACGACCACGTTGGCAGCCCGGAAGTGATCAACGAGCTTGGAATGAGGCTGTGGACCGAAGAATCTGACTCGGCCTTCCAACTGGTGCTGTTCGATGAGTCGGTGGCAGTTCTCGAGTTCCTGGATACCAGTTGCCCCGCTCGCGCCTCCGACGATGTGGAGTTCGATCGGGTCCGCGTCCGGCACCCTGGCTTCGACGAGGTCGGCGAAAGCGCGAACTGCGACAGCCGTGCCCTTGTGCGCCTGGATCCTGCCTACGAAGAGCACGACCTGTGCTTCTGTGAGACCGAGCCTTTGCCTGGCCTCGTGTTTGTCGGAGCGAAAGAACACTTCGTGGTCGACGCCTGGCGCAGAGACGCACAACCGCTCTGGTGCGGCGCCGTAGCGTTCGAGGAGATCGTCGAACTCGAATGGCGTCGAGGCGATGACACAATCCGAGCTTGCGATCACCTCGGCCTCGGTGAGCAGCCTCTCGGAGCTGGAAACATCCTCTGTCGAAAGACGGGTTGCGTCCTTGACTTTGCCAAGGGTGTGGAAAGAGTTCGCAAGCGGAATGCGGAATGCCGTCTTGAGCCGAAGGCCTGTGCGCCCCGACAGCCAGTAGTGGCTGTGTACCAGGTCGTAGACGCGTTCTCGCTCTGAGATCCAGGAGATGACCCCTTCTTGGAAATCGACGACGTGCTTCTGCATCTCTGAGATGGGCAGGCGCGAAACCTCACCAGCTTTGATGTTCACGACCCTGTATCCGGGCACAACTTCAGTGACGATGGGGAGCTCAGCGTCGGCGTATCTCGTGAAGACCGTGACATCGACACCTCTCGAGACCATGGTTCGCGATAGGCGGTCGAGATACACGTTCATGCCACCTGCATCACCACTTCCGGGCTGGAGAAGTGGCGAGGAATGCATCGCGATGTATGCAACGCTCGAGATCACGAGATCCGACCCTCGATGACATAGAGCTGTCTTGGCTCGGCACCGTGGCGGAACTTGTACTGCTCATCGCCCTTGAGAAAGTCGAAGACGGCTGCACCTCTCTCGATCTCTGTCTCGATCATTGCGGAGAAGAGCACGACGCCTGGGGAGGCCATCGCTGCACCGGGGTCAAACGCCGAGTTGTAGTAGTAGTAGCTGTCCTCGGTCTCGAAGCCAAAGGCCGCAGCCCGCGGAACTCCATCGCATACGAGCAGGTGGATAGAGGCGCCCGCAGACAGGAGTAGCTCGGTGAACAACTCCTGCATCGGAGCCGTCATGAACTGTCCCTTCTCTCCGGCGGACAAGCGATGCATCGCACAGAACACCTCGATAGCCTCACCCAGGTGGTGTTCGATCTCTATTGCCCCGAATTCGGCTTCGAATCGTCGACGCTTGCGCCGCACCTCGTGGCGTTGCTTTTTGTCTATCGATCCGAGCCAGTCGTCGAACGAGGTCGGGAGTGCCAGAAAAGTCGCCATCTCGTCGTCGGATACGGCGAATTCGATGCCGGCATCCGTGAGCGCACCCGCGATCGGAGTCACTGCCTCAATGGGTAGAGAATCGAGCCGAAATGGCGTATCACCGAATCGCGCGAGGGCCGTAACGAGTGCGGCAGGACCATCCGGCCCGACGGGGGCGTGGTAGTCCACGAGGTTCGACTGGCCGGCAAGTTCAACTCTTCCATTCGAAGCGACAACCGCAGCCGCGCCACTGGACGATGCTTCTATCTGGAGTTCGGCGTGCTCGTCTGACCTGTGGCGCCAAACTGCTTCGAGGAATGGCCTCTGGGGAAAGGGACCGATGCGAGGAGCGATCGCTGTGAGACCCGTGGGAAATGTCGTCCAATCGGTGCTTGTTGTCACGCCTCGATCAGCTCCATCCGACCTACAGGCCTCCCCGCTCCGATTACGGGAGGGCGAATCTGTTGCTCGAGTGCGTCGGAAGCGACAGGCGGTAGCGCGCCGATCTGTTCGGCAGTGACGAGTGCAGCGGCAACGGCGACCTCTGATCGTCCGGAATGGGCTTTGGCAGCAATCGTGATTCCGTTGCGTGTCATGCCGATCAGTCCCTCCGCTCCGATCTTCTGTGGTCCGCCCCACCACAGCGCCGAACGCCCATCCGGGCGTAGGTTGTCGGCAACAAGTGCGCCGAATCGGGTCATGGCTCGCGCCATCGGTGCCAGCTCGTCGTCTGTTCCCAGCCGACTGAACGCACGAGCAAGACCCATGACCGACCCGCGGAGCGTTGGCGCACCGCACCCATCGATGCCGACCGGGTCCGGATCCATTTCGGTGACGTCCGACATGATCTTCATCACAGATCGCTGAATCGGATGATCAGGGTGCAAATACGTTTCTGTATCCCAACCCGCCACCATGCAAGCTGCAAGCCATCCTGCGTGTTTGCCCGAGCAGTTGTGGAAGCGGGATTCATCGGCTGCGTTGCCGCGTATCAGCTGCAGCTCGTGTGCGGCAGCCGAAAGAGGTCTGTCCGGTGGGCATCGCAGATCATTCTTCGTCAGCCCGCTGTCCTCGAGGATCGTCTCAACGATCGCGATATGCACAGGAAAGCCACCGTGACTGGCGCACGTGATTGCGAGGTGTTCGTCGGGGAGCGATAGTCCGGTTCGAGCTGCCGCGAGGGCCTGGAAGGGCTTGATCGCGGAACGGTAGAACACGGGAGCGTCGAGATCTCCGGACGAGAAGATGGTTGTGCCGCTGTCATCGAGTGCCACAACGGTGGCATCCTCGAAAGATTCAGCGAGTCCTGAACGGACCCTCGCAAACCGCATCAGTCAGTCGGCAGAGAGGAACTCGTCGGCGCTTGTCGTCCCGTCCCTGTAGCGCCGCGTGATCTCTGCCGTGATGATGTCGTGTGCGTCGTACACGGCGCGCCGTTGTGTGGAGACGACTTGCTCTGTCTCGGTCAGGACCTCGCGGATATTGTGGAGCTCGTCCGTGTCGATTGACGGAAGATGGGCCAGGAACCCGTCACTCAGAGCTTGATCGACTTCGCGTTTGCCGGCTCCTGCGAGCTCCGGCAAGTCCAGGGACAGTTCGCGATCCAGTGGGTTCGATGTCCTGCCGGACGGAGAGTCGGCGAGTATCTCTGGGAGAGCTTCGATGAGAGAACGTGTTTCTGCTCCGCTGCGGCGACGCAGTTCGAAATCCAGAAGATCGATCCGTCCGTGCACCATGCGTCGGTAGTACGACAGCTCCGTATCGAGGTCGTCACACATCACCCTGCGAGATCTGAGGTCGTCGATGGGAAGGTCTTCGAGTCCGGTCGTGAACGACTCGTCCATGACCTGATCGATGCGTCTGCGTTGTTGTGTCATTCCCTACTCCTTGGACGGTGACAATTTAGCAAGCGGAGCGCACCGTTGGGTACGGGTTGACGGCCTTTCCGTTTGGTCTGATCTCGAAATGTACATGTGTGGACGTGTATCGGGCGTTGCCGGAGTTGCCAACGAATCCAACGACGGTTCCCTTGCTGACGCGTTGACCGGAAGTGATGTTCGTCGCGTGTGACTCGAGGTGGGCATAGTAGTAGACGGTGCCGTTGTCCGAGTACAGGTGGGCGGTCCAACCGCCCAAGGAGTTGGAGCTCAGCTTGATCCGACCATCGACCACCGCGACGAGCGGCGTGTTCCGGGGAGCGAACATGTCAACACCCTTGTGTTTACGACCACCAGACCGAGGAAACCCCCAGGAGTCGATGAAGGACGCACCACCCTGAACGGGGCAGATGAACCCCGGTGTTGTTGTGGCTGGTGCACCTCCGGCTGCGCCCGGTCTCGATGAAGACTTCTCTGCCTGCTGGCGCTTGATTCGGTCATCCTCGATCCTCTTCTCCCTTAGCTCCTGGTTCAGCTTGTCGATCGCTGCTCGCAGGTTGGCATCTGCCTTCGCGAGGATGGAAGCTTGCTGTTCTTGAAGGTCTGAGATCTCCTCGACGATGACGGCCGCAGCATCTTCGTTCGCTGCCACGTCGGTTCTGCGTACATCGAGATCTGCGGAGCTGCGTGCCGCTTGGCGCGAGACGGCGTCGAGGTTGTCGAGCGACTCGAGCTCTCGCTCCGTTGCTCTTCCGATGAGCGCCTGGGAGGTGATGAGGTCCTGGATGCTCGCCGCGGTGAACGCCGCACCTACGATATTGCGCTGACCTGAGGTGTAGGCATCGATGACGATGCTGCGCGCCCGATCTTCGAGTTCTTCGACCTCGGCTTGGTAACGCGCGACCGCATTCTCCATCCTCGTGATCCGGTACGCCAGATCCTCGCGCTCACCTCGGAGCAACTCGTGGATCTCGATCGCCTCCTCGAGCCGGGCAGTTGCCGCTTGATAGTCGCTGTAGGCGTGCGACTTGCGGCCTTCTGCGATCTGCTTGTTTCGCTCGGCGCTATCTACGTCCTTCTGAGTCTGGGCGGACGCGGCAACCGGGACGACGCCAAGAAGAGCGATCGTCAGGAGGAGAACAGCCCAGCGCTGAACGCGAGTTCGTGCCATGAACCCATGAGACTAGTGGGATGGACAGTTATCAGGTGTGTGATTTCACGCGTCGGGAAGAGAGGACGGACGGGAGACGACAGCTCCTGTGTTCTGTGATATCTCCTAGGAAAAGACCCAGATGGCGAGCCAGAAGAGGGGAGCAGCGATCGCTGCCCCGTCGAACATGGCAAGCGCACCCGGGGGATCCTCCGTGTGGCTGATCACACCCGTTCTGAGCATAGAGCCGAGTGTGCGGCCTGCGATGACTCCTGCCGCAGTCGCTACGCCGCCGATAAGTCCCGCAGCGACATCGAGTTCGGCAATGGCCAGACCGGCGATGAGGCCTGCGAGCAGCGCGCCGAGCAGCGCGCCGACATTGGCGTCGATCGATTGAATGGCCGCGCCGTACGCTCCAGCGACCCATGCACCCACGAGTGCGAACACGGTGATCAGCACGAATGCCACTACTGCGAACGACCCGGTCAAGCGGATCAGGACCAATCCTGCGCTTGCCCCCGTTGCGATCACGGACACAAGAGTCGTTGCCGCCGTTGCCCTGAATTCTCGGTGTGTACTGTCGAATACGGGCCAGGCGACGGCGAAAATGACCGCGAGCGCCACACCTCCGGCGAAACCTTCGAAACCCCAGGCATAGGCGCCTACTGCGCCGATCGTCGCGCTGATCAGCGGAGGGAAAACGACGAACGGTTCCCCGATGCGTTTGGAGGACTCAGAGAGGTCCCACACCCACGCGAGAACCGCTCCGGCAGCAACGAAGGCGAACCAGGACGGGTCTGCCCAAGCCACTGCAAGGAGCGCAACGATGAGAGCAACCGACAGCAGATTTGGTCCGAAATCGAGGTTCGTCACCGAGAGCGTCCCTCCCGACACAGGTGGGATGAGTGCGACCTCATCGCCCGGGGTCACCGCCGTGCTCGCCTCGGCCGGTTCGCCGTTGACCCAGACGCCCGCAGATGCAGCACCTTCGATGAAGCGATCACCGAACTTCGCGTTTGCCTCAGCGAGGAGGTCACCCACTGTCTCTGCATCGATATCGACGCTGTCGGTCCGTGCGGACTCCCTGAGGTTCGCAAACAAGCGCAACGTTGCCATGGGTTGCAGACTAATGCCTCGGACGCCGCGAGGACGCCATAGGCATGAGTCTCCCTGGTTGTTCGGCCGCCGCCTCTCTGCCCTGAACCAGCGTTCTCGATTTCTGGGCCCTACGGCGCGATCGTCCCTGTGCACTCGCCGAAGCCGACCGAGGCGACACCATCGGCCGTGCATCTGCCGCGCAGGGTGACGGTGTCACCATCCTCGAGGAAGGTGCGAGTCGAGCCGTCTGGGAACTCGACCGGATCTGTGCCGTTCCAGGTCATCTCCAACAACGATCCGAACTCGTCGCGGTGCGGGCCGGAAACGGTACCTGAGGCGAAGAGATCTCCAGCGCGAGCGGTTGCGCCGTTCGCGGTCGCGTGTGCGAGCTGTTGGGCCATGGTCCAGTACATGTTGGTGAATGATGTGGCCGTCACCGTATGTTCTTCTGTGCGTCCACGCGGCGTGATCCCGACGGTCAGATCGAGATCGAGTCCGACGAGGTGCTCGGATCTGAGATACGGCAACGGCGACGGATCCTGATCGCCTGCGGGCACTCGGAACGGTTCCAACGCCTCGAGCGGCACGATCCAGGGCGAGATCGTCGTTGCGAAGGATTTCCCAAGGAAGGGACCGAGTGGGACGTACTCCCATGCCTGTATATCGCGAGCCGACCAATCATTGACGAGACACAAACCAAAGATGTGGTGCTCCGCCTCATCGACGGGTATCGGTGTCCCGAGGCCCGGCCCTTCACCTGTGATGAAACCGACCTCCAACTCGATGTCGAGTTTGGTCGATGGTCCGAAGGTGGGACCATCGAGACTCTTGCGTTGGCCATCGGGACGATTGATCTCCGTCCCAGATACGACGAGGGTTCCCGCCCTTCCATGATATCCGACAGGGAGGTGTTTCCAGTTCGACAGGAGCGGTTCGTCGTCTGGCCTGAACATCCTGCCGACATTGGTTGCGTGCTGTTCTGATGAGTAGAAGTCGACGTAGTCACCGACATCGATTGGCATTCGCATCTGAACGGGATGGTCGATGACGAGATGGTGGTCCACGCAGAAGGAGCGGCCGTTGGTGTTCGACTTGTCGAGAATATCGATGAGATGGTTTCGCACCGATGACCAGACGCCGCGCGAATGGCCGAGAAAGTCATTGAGTGTCTCCTGTCGAAAGGTGTCGCGATCGAGACCTGTGTTGACGAACAGGCCTGCCCCCTCGGCGCGTGCCAGATCGAATACAGAGTCGCCGATCGCTACTCCGCAGCGCACCCCTGACGCATCGGAGATAACTCCATATGGGAGGTTCTGGATCGGGAAGTCTGAGTGTTCTGGCACTTCCACCCACGATGTTTGAACCTTGTGCAACGTCATGTCCCCGATCCAACGAAATCAAGGCGTGCGAGGGAGTCGATCGGCTCATCGAAGTCGCATGATCCGTACGCGACGAAACCTGACTGGCGCATCCTTCGCAGCGCCGATCCGGAAACTTCGTTTCCCCGCCAGGATGCGAACGCTGCAGAGAGCGAGAACGCATCCGGGTCGTCGTCAGCGATGACGGACTCGATGGTTCTCTCGTCCGATCCTGCCTCTGCAAGTGATGCGGCTATGAGGATGTTCACGAATCCGTGTCGTTCCGTACCGATATCCGGGTCGAAATGACGAATCGGTTCGTGCAAACCGGCTGTGACCTTGAACGGTAGGCGTCGATCGGTTGCCGCCATGAGGAACTCGGCGACTTCTCCCGGTGTTGGGAACATGTCGGCCGAAACTCCGCCGCACCGGAGCTTGACACCGCCGACCCTGCGGCGCGACTTGAGCGCGGCTGCCACGAGCTCGACCTGACGGCTGATCCCAGCGGACCGATCGACTTCCACGAACGGTACAACCTCGGTCGCGACCGACAGCATCGCATCGAGAAGGCTGTTCGTAGCTCCGGAAGTCGGCTCGGCGAGTCTGGCCTCAGTTGCGGCGACCGTCATCGCTGGATCCATCTCGGACCGGAAGTCAATGGTGAGCGCGGCGGATTCGCCCGGCGTGAGATCGAAGATGACACCCACTTCCCATGCTGATTCGTCCGCAGCGAACGATGATGTCGCGACCGCAGCGAGATCCATCAGCTGGGATGCCCGACAGAGGAACCTCCCTGCGATCCAGGCCGTGGGGCCCGAGCGAACGGATCGATATGAGTCGACCGCATCGGACATGGACAGTGAGGCTGGAGGGAACAGCCCCGCGTAGTCGATGAGCGCAGCGAACGCGGCTGTGCGGGCGTCGAGGACGAGCCTCATCGACCCTCGAGCCAGGTCCACGCATACCCGTCGTCCTCACAGTCATGGGCTCCTGGGCCAAGATCGAGTGGACGGAACGTGTCGATCATCACCGCAAGCTCCTCTGTGCCTTTCTTGCCTATTGATGCCTCGACCGATCCTGGTTGCGGTCCATGGGTATGGCCTCCCGGATGGAGCGATATCGATCCCCTCTCGATGCCTGAACCCTTCCGTGACATGAAGTTGCCATCAACGTAAAAGAGCACCTCGTCGCTGTCCACGTTTGCGTGGTTGTAGGGGGCGGGGATGGCATCGGGGTGGTAGTCAAACAGGCGAGGGACGAATGAGCACACAACGACTCCGGGTGCTTCGAATGTCTGGTGCACCGTCGGCGGCTGGTGGATACGGCCTGTGATCGGTTCGAAGTCGTGAATGGAGAATCCATACGGGTACAAGCAGCCATCCCAGCCGACGACATCGAACGGATGGTGCGCATACACGAACCTGGTCGTTCCACCCTTGTGCTTGACGAGCACTTCGATGTTGGAGCCATCCCCGAGAAGTGGTGCCTCGGGGCCACGAATATCGCGTTCGCAGTAAGGGGCATGTTCGAGAAGTTGACCGTTTCGCGATAGGTATCGCCGTGGTGGTCCGATGTGACCGCGCGTCTCGAGTATCAATGCCCGCAGTGGATTGGACGGTTCGTCGAGTACGTATCGGTGGATCACCGACGCAGGAATGATGAGGTAGTCGCCGGCTTCGAATGGGATGGCTCCGAAGACGGTTTCAAGGACTCCCGAGCCCTGCTCGATGTAGACCATCTCGTCACCCGTGGCGTTCTTGTAGAAGTCAGAGTCCTCTGATCCGACGAAGTACGAGATGGTGCAGTCCTCGTTCCCCATCAGAAGGGCACGAGCACGCACTGCATTGCCTCCGGCCTTGAGCTGATGCGTCTTGAAGTGGCGAGGTTTCAGAGGATGATTCGGCGACAGTTCCTGCTCCTCGGCCTCGACGGCTTCGATTGCCTTGAGG
This sequence comes from Acidimicrobiia bacterium, assembly GCA_036985855.1. Classification (GTDB taxonomy): domain Bacteria; phylum Actinomycetota; class Acidimicrobiia; order Spongiisociales; family UBA5794; genus B3-G11. Next base: position 82,289 of record BTQL01000004.1, read on the forward strand.
CCCGTCGGGATGTTCTTGTGATAGAGCAGGGCGGAGTCGAAAGAGAATCCTTCCTCGCCTATGAGTTCCTCTGCGTAGAGCGATCCATCTGGTTGACGGAATTGAACGTGTCTCTTCGCAGGAATCTCACCGACCGATCGGTAGTAGGGCATGGGGCTCCTCGGGTGTTCTGTGCCATGGTACGCGAGAACGCGTTCGCAATCTTGTAGGACCATGTACGGCGAAACCCAACCGGCTTCTCTACGATTGCGACAGATTCGCCGAGGAGGCAGATGGACACCAATTTGACATTGCGTGCGAAAGAGTTCGCATCGAACGACCAGTTCCCGATGAAGGGGTTCGGGCCGGTCGAGTGGTGGGTAGGGAACGCATTCATGACGGCCCAGGCGTTTCGCTCGCTGCTCGGCTTCGAGATCATCGGCTACCGCGGTCCGGAGACCGGGCTGAGGGACCGGTCGTCCTATCTGTTGCGCACGGACCAGATCCGGTTCATCGTCTCGGGCGCGCAGGGACCTGACCACGAGATCGCCGACCACGTGAAATTGCACGGTCCCGGTGTGAAGGACGTTGGATTCCTCGTTCCTGATGCTGTTGCGGCCTTTGAACTTGCTGTTGAGCGAGGCGCGAAACCACACATGGATCCCGTCGTGATCGAGAGTGACGGCGGTCGAATGGTTCAGGGCACGATCAAGGCGTACGGCGAGACGGTGCATTCGCTCGTCGAGATCGAGGGCGATGATCCAAGGTTCGAACCGCGTGCCGACACGATCGCACGGTCAACCGGGCTGCACGCGGTCGACCATGTTGTTGCGAACGTTGAGCTTGGCAAGATGAACGAATGGGTCGAGTTCTACGATCGGATCTTCTCGTTCACGATGCTCAAGCACTTCGATGACGATGCCATATCGACCGAGTACACGGCGCTCATGTCAAAGGTGATGTCGGGTGGAGACGGCATCATCAAGCTCCCGATCAACGAACCGGCCAGGGGAAAGAAGAAGAGTCAAATAGAAGAGTATCTCGACTTCTACTGCTCTCCTGGAGTCCAGCACCTCGCGCTGTCAACCGAAGACCTCCGGACGTCGATCGAAGACATCCACAATCGCGGTATCGAAACGATCTATGTGCCACACGAGTACTACCCGGAAGCGAAGGAGCGCCTTGCGGGTGTCGATCTCGACTGGGAGGAGATCGAGCGACTCTCGATCCTTGTTGACAAGGACGATGATGGTTACCTGCTCCAAACGTTCACCAAGATGCTTCAGGACCGCCCAACGGTCTT
>BTQL01000005.1:0-80077 GCA_036985855.1 Acidimicrobiia bacterium
GTGAGAGGGTTCGCGGCCTCACCTCAGGTTCGGTCTTCAACCTGAAACACGCGAACCCTGTCATTTCGATGCTCGTGGCCCTCCAACTCCCCGCTCCACGGGCGCTGAACGTGTGGCGATCAGCGCCGATGACACCGACGCATTCCTCGCCCACCGCCCGAAATGGCAGTGAGATAACATCGGGCTGAGAGGGTCATGGGTGATGATCACCGAGAACGAATCCGAGATCCGGAGCGTTTCCGCCAAAGGAGACTTGATGGCATCCATCGATACGCACACGACCGCCACGGGCGAACGCAGATACACGGTCCGATTCCGAGACCCGGCGAACCGCCAGCAGCAGAAGACGTTCAAACGCAAAGTCGATGCCGAACGCTTCCGAAACGCCGTCGAGACAGCCAAGGACCAGGGAACCTACGTCGACGCTCGCGCCGGGAACGTGCCCTTCACCGTCATCGGTGATCGCTGGTTAGCCACCCGCACTGACAAGGCACGCTCGACGCGTGACCGCGACCGCTCCTACCTGCGCTCCTTGATCCTGCCAACCTTCGGCGACCGAACCATCAAGTCCGTCCCACCGTCCGAAATAGAGGCCTGGCTCGCTTCGATGGACAAGGCACCCAACACCAAGGGCCGTGCACTTCAGATTCTCCGAAACGTGTTCGATCTTGCTCGCCGGGACCGCCTCATCGCGGCGAACCCGGCTGCCGATGTGAAACCCCCTCCGATGAAGCCGCTGCGCACAGGACGGGCACTCAGCGACAGCGAGATGAACACCATCATCAGCGCTGCGGAGGACGTCGATGAACGCACAGCCGTCATCATTCACCTCATGGCCCGCTGCGGCCTCCGCATCGGCGAAGCGCTCGCCTTGAGACGCCAGGACGTGGACCTCGACTCCAAGAGCATCACAGTCGCCACGACCATGTCTCGCCAGGAAGGTATCCGCCCGGTGAAGGGTCGAGTTCGGGAGGACCAGGGTCGGGTCATACCCGTCCCGACCGATGTTGCCGAACGGTTGCGCCACCACTTCAACCAGCGACCGATCACCAACATCGATGGATTCATCGTGACCTCACCTCGAGCGGCCCGCTCGACTACAACAACTGGCGAGCCAGGGTGTGGGTCAAGATCACGCGACAGATCGACTTCGACGTCACACCGCACGACCTGCGACGCACCGCAGCGACCAGACTGTTCCTCGTGGACCGATGGACACCGGCCGAGGTGCAGGCGTTCATGGGGCATCTCGACCCCCGTGTGACGCTCGGGATCTACACCGTTGTTGCGTCCGAAAAGCTGCCCCAGCCGTCCACTCTGAGCATGAAGATCATTTGAGGTGTGGGGTTTTTGTGGGGATTTCTCCTCATGAACGACTCACGGGAGACCGTGGCAAACGACGGGAACCCAGGCTATGCCAGGGTTCCTTGCTTGTGGGCGCTACTGGATTTGAACCAGTGACCCCTGCCGTGTCGAGGCAGTGCTCTGCCGCTGAGCTAAGCGCCCGTGATCGTGCATGTTAACGCCGAGGCGACGCCGGGAATCGAACCCGGGTTCAGGGTTTTGCAGACCCTTGCCTAGCCACTCGGCCACGTCGCCTAACGATGAGGGCGGTCAAAACGGACCGCCCTCACTCGAGCGGACGACCGGGATCGAACCGGCGACCTCAACCTTGGCAAGGTTACGCTCTCCCAGCTGAGCTACGTCCGCGTAGGGCGGGATAGTACCACGAGACCATCTTTTCACTCACCCCTCATTCCCGTAGATCCGAAACCCTCAGCCCCTCTTTGGGTGCTCTCGAGAGCCTCTACCTGCACGTACGCCGGCCTCTCAACAGCCATCACGACAAGCTGCGCGATCCTGTCGCCGACCCGGATCTCAAAGGACGTGTCTCCGTGGTTGATGAGGGCAACTTGCACCTCTCCGCGATATCCAGAGTCGATCAGGCCGGGAGCGTTCAGAACCGTCACACCGGTTCGCACTGCAAGACCGCTCCGCGGCAGGACGAACCCTCCGTACCCCTCGGGAATCGCCACCGACAGGCCCGTGGCTACCAGAGACCGCCCACCCGGCTCGATCGTCACGTCTTGTGCGCTGACAAGGTCGGCACCCGCATCACCGGGGTGAGCGAATCCGGGAAGCTGATGCATCGAGTCTCGGCGAACAACGGGTATCTTCATGTGGCGATCCTCCCATGGAAGTGAATTCGATGGCCACCCAGGACGACAACAAGGGCTCGGGGAACGACGGTAGCTGGTTCCTCGAAGCTGTCGGCGCGGTTTCTCCTCCACCGACACCAAGCGAAGCGATCGCAGCGCTCGAACTCGACAACACCCTCCCAGAGACTGCTGCGGTCCTCCCTTCCGGATCGCAAGCTGTCACCATCACATCGTTCGACGGAAGCACCGGCACCTCGACTTCGACATTCGAACCCATCGGGGGAACTCCCTCCCTCGCTGCCCATTCAACCGGAGAGATGGAGATCCCTGTTCCCCCCGCTGCCCCCCACGAGCCCGATGACACAGGGCTCTCCCCGGTTCTCAGGACGAGGCGTGCATTTCGCTGGCCTGCGGTCACTTTTGGCGTATTTCTCGTCGCCGTTGCCGCCCTGGCCGTGGTATGGCTACCCGCGGCGCTTCGACAGGATGCGATCGTCATCAAACAGACGTATGCTGACGGAGCCCTGGCTGTACGCCTGTACCTCCCGACCGCCCAGACTGCTCTCGATGCGATCACGAGCCCCGACACAACTCAGGACGAGCTTTTCTCTGCTGTGCCGATCATCTCCCAGCTCGACAGCCTCGCCCTTGAGCTTCAGGTCACTGCGACAGCCCCACTGCCTCGACAGCTCCCTCTGCTGCCGAACGAAGAGGTCGTAGCTCTCGGACCGTTGCAGCAGACTGCCCAGATCCACGCTGCGCAAGCGTCAGATGTCGCACGCCAACTCGGTTACGCCTATGTCTACCGAACAACGATCCCGACGCTGCTCACAACTGGTGAGCTGCCGACGACTGCCGATACCCAAACGATCAACACGCTCAGCGTGTCTCTTGCTTCGTCCCTCGTTGCCGACTCCGCAGCCCTCAGCGACCTCCCGATCACGGAAACAGCAGCCGGGCTCGAGCTCAGTGCCCGCGCCGCTGTGGAGCGATACGGGTCATGGCAGGAGGAGTATCTCGCCTCCCTATCGGAAGGCGACGAAGCCGCAGCGACCCTATTGATCGCCGAACTGGACAATCTCAGATCAGGGCTGATGACCGAACTCGAAACCACCATGAGAACCTTTCGAGTCGAGATCGACGATCAGATCGTTGTGCTTGCAGCCGATCTCGAGAACTTTCTCGCTGCGCTCACTCAGTCGTAGAGGCATCGCTTTCGAGGGCCGCAGCTTCCTTTTCGAAGTCGCTCGCCTTCTGGAACTCCTTGTACACAGATGCGAACCGGAGATAACCAACTTCATCGAGATCTCTCAAGCCGTCGAGTACGATCCTGCCGATCTCCTCAGCGCTGATCGATCCTTGTGATGTGTATGCAGCCCGCTCGACCGTGGAAACCAGGTCATCGATCGCATCTTTGGCGATCGGACGGTCCGCCATCGTGATCTCAACACCCATGCGCACCTTTGTCGCATCGAACGGTTGCCTGCGACCGTCCCGCTTGACCACCACGACCGCAGATGGCCGCTCGAAGGTGGTGAAACGGTGACCACATCGAGGACACGCCCTGCGCCGCCTGATGGCGCGGCCCTCATCGGCCGGTCGGGAATCCACCACTCGTGTCTCGTGGGTTGTGCAGAGAGGGCAGCGCATGGCACCAGAATAGCCGGGGTCATGTGCCGGGTCTCTGGCATCACGTGTCAGGAAGAAATCACCGGGATCTCGATCACTTGACCTGGTTGCAGGTTGCCACCGTCGATGCCGTTGAGTTTCTCGATGGCATCGACGATTCGACGGGTGTCTGTGTCCCTGGGTCCGTACTCCTGCGCGATCCGCCACAGTGTGTCACCGGGTTTGACCCGGTAGTCGGCGGTATCGGTGATCTGCCCGGTTGCCTGAACGGCAGAGGACAGGAAGATGAGCACGACAACGACCGTGATGGAGATGATGGAGAGCGCTCGAAACCGTGCGCTTGCGATCAGTGTCATGTCTTCTTCTCCCTGTTCCTCTGCTACCCAGTTGCGGCGTTCCTTTGACGGTCGGCCCTTGGCGCTTCGGCGCATCCCGGGCATCCCCGGTCGCTCGTCAGCTCCTGCGACCGACGGTATCGGCCGGGTGTGACATGTTCCGATGCGCTTGGGCGCTGCAGCGGATTCAGGGAACCTCTTGGGGGGTTGACCCGTACACCCGACCGAACACCTGTTCGGTCTTCCTCATAACCTATCGAACATGTGTTCGTATGTCAACGTCTTCGTATCGCACGGTTCGGGTGACACGTGTCCAGGTGTTTCAGGATCGACTCACGGGGCGGCATGATCCGCCGCCATCTCCTTGCCTGTGACCTCCGGTGCGACACCCGATACATGGTGCATCGAACATATGTTTGGTCGCGAGAGCCAAACCCGCTACCCTTCTGGCAACGAACAGGAGGACTCGTGCCAGACCGCTCAAGCCTTACACCGAGACAGAGAGAGATTCTCGACCTGATCAGTTCGACTGTCGCAGCCCGAGGTTATCCACCCTCGGTGCGAGAGATCGGCGAGGAAGTGGGACTCAGCTCTCCGTCGACCGTCCATTCCCATCTGTCGACACTCGCCACGCAGGGATTTATCCGCAGGGACCCCTCCAAACCCCGTGCGATAGAGGTGATAGCTGATGATGGCGCCATTCCCATCAGCCGAGCAGCAGTACGCGATGTACCCCTCGTCGGCAACATCGCCGCCGGATCACCGATCCTTGCCGAAGAGGACATCGAGGAGGTGTACCCACTCCCGATCGAGCTCGTCGGTCGGGATCCCGTCTTCATGTTGAAGATCCGGGGCGATTCGATGACCGACCTGGGGATCTTCGACAGGGACTATGTCGTCGTACAGAAACAGCCGACCGCACGCAACGGTCAGATCGTCGCGGCCCTCGTCGAGGGTGAGGAGGCAACCGTCAAAACGTTCAAGCGAACCGCAACGGGCATCACGCTTCTTCCCGCAAACGACGCATACGAACCGATGGTGTTCACCAACGGCGTCGAGATCCTCGGTGTCGTCGTCGCGGTGCTGCGCCGTATCGACTGATCAATCGGCCGAACCGGAGAACGCGTACTCGGCTGGACCCTTCATCCACGCACCCTCCTCGTCGAACCACACACGGAGCGTGCCCCCGGGGAGACGCACATCGATGGGTAACGCAACCTCCCTGATGGTGTGGGCTATATAGGCTGATGCCGTTGCTCCGGTGCCTGACGCCCGGGTCTCCCCCACTCCCCGCTCCCAGATACGAGCGCGGATGCCCCCATCCTCGAGCACTTCGACGAACTCGACGTTCGTGCGGTTGGGAAACAAGGGATCATGTTCGATGACGGGTCCGATCTCGTCGACCGGGACATCCTCCACATCGTCTACGAAGATGACCGCGTGCGGATTGCCGATGGCGAAGGGATGCACATCCCGGTCGGCGATCGACAGCGTTCCGGTTCTGAAGGGAGCGGGCTCACCGACATACGCAACGACGCTGTCTTCGGACACGATCACCGGATGGTCTCCGACGGCCGACTCGACTACGAACTCGGGTGCGTCGACCCATCCGCGATCGAAAGCCAACCGGGCGATACAACGCAGACCGTTCGCACACATCTCTGCCTCCCCACCATCTGCATTCCAGTAGCGCATCGAAACGCGCTCTGACGACAATCGGGTGGCGACGAGAACGCCGTCTGCGCCGATACCCGTGCGGCGCTCGCACCACCTCACGACATCATCTGACTCCGGGGCAAACGGTCCCTCGACAACGATGAAGTCGTTCCCTGCACTCTCCATCTTCACGAAGTCCATCCGGTGACCTCCCCAACACGGTTCACAGCCGATTCGATTCTTGCATCATTGTCATCCTGCCACGGTATCCAGTCGATGCGCGGATCTCGACCGAAGAAGGTCCGCTGCCTCCGAACAAGAGCCTTCGTCGCCCGAATCGCGTGTTTCACCGCTAATGCAAGACTCGAATCGCCGCTCACCACCTCCAGCAGCTCCCTGTACCCAACCGCCTGGCGTGCGGTCCTGCTCATCGCTGGTGCGAGATCCGTGACTTCCTCGAGGAAACCAGAAGCGAGCATCAGCTCGAAACGCCTGGTGACGCGCTCTGCGGATCGGTCGCCTGCATCGAGCCCGATGGACACATGCTCGACCATAGGTCGGTATGCACGCAGAGCTTCTGACTCCTCCGTGGACGCGCGTGCAGATGGGGTCAAGGCCGTGATACGCCACACCTCGATCGCTCTGATGACCCGCCGTGGATTCTGGATATCGAGAACGTCTGATGCCCCGTGATCGATACCAAGAAGCATCTCTTGCAACTCGTCGAGTGGCAGTGTCTCGAGTTCCTGCCTGATCGCCGGATCTGTCGGGGCGAACGTCATCGGGTCGACCAGCGCCCTGAAGTGCAGCCCTGAGCCACCCGCAATGATGACTCGATCCGAATCCTCGATGGCCCTGCGACCCAACCTCTGGTACGTGGTCACGGAGAACTCCTCGGAAGGGTCTGCAACATCGATCAGATGATGGGGAATGCGACGCCTCGTATCGGCTGACGGCTTTGCTGTCCCGATGTCCATACCCCGGTACACCTGCATCGAGTCGACCGAGACAATCGAAGCATCGAACGCTGCAGCAGCAGCCTCCGCAACGGTGGACTTCCCTGATGCAGTCGGGCCGAGGATTGCGACGACTTTCAGGAGACAGGGCTCCCCTCGAGATAGTGCGGTGCCCCACGGGATATCTCGACACGGAAGGTGGTGCCGGGCTCCCATGAGCCGGCGACGTGGACGAGCCGGTTTCCACGCGTGCGGGTAGTAGCAACCGCAGGGTCGCGTTTGGACGGCCCTTCGACCATGACCTCGAACGTCCGCCCAACTTGTTCCCTGTTGCACTCATAGGTGATGCGATTCTGTAGTTCGACAAGTCGGTCGAACCTCGCCTGTACGACGTCAGGTGCAATCTGACCATCCATCTCGGCAGCGGGTGTTCCGGGTCGCGGGGAGAATTGGAACATGAACGCGTTGTCGAACCGTGCTTGCGCGATCACCTCGAGCGTGCGCTCGAAGTCCTCTTCTGTCTCTCCCGGAAATCCCACGATGACATCCGTCGACGCTGCAAGGTCGGGGACGATGGATCGCATCATCGCGAGCTTTTCAAGGAATCGCTCAGCGGTGTATCCGCGGTGCATGGCCGCGAGCACGCTGTCCGATCCTGATTGCAGCGGGAAATGGATCTGCTCACACACCGCCTCGGTCTCTGCCATCGCCAAGGCCACATCCTCGCGAAAGTCCTTTGGATGGGGACTCGTGTAACGGATCCTTTCGATGCCCTTGACAGTGCCGACTCGGCGGAGAAGGTCGGAGAAGAGTGGTTTGCGACCGTTCAGGTCGAGATCGCGGCCGTACGAGTTCACGTTCTGACCAAGCAGCGTGATCTCCTTGACGCCCTGGGTGGCGAGCGCCTCGATCTCCCTGACGATGTCACCCGGTCGGCGAGATATCTCCGCACCACGAACGATCGGGACGATGCAAAACGTACATGAGTTGTTGCATCCGATCGTGATCGTGACCCATGCCGAGTGTTCGGACTCCCTGTGCACAGGCAGCCCACTCGGGATGTCTCGGGCTGATGCGGTCTCGTCCCAGATCTCGGTTACGGGACCCCATTCAGCGGCTTGATCGAGCAGGTCGACGACCCTGTGGACATTGTGCGTGCCGAACACCACATCGACCCATCCGGCCCGTTCCTGGATCATGTCGCGCTCTTTCTGCGCAGCGCATCCCCCTACGGCGATTGTGAGGTTCGGGTTCGCCATCTTGTCTCGCTTGAGGGAGCCGAGATATCCGTACAGCTTCGTGTCTGCGTTCTCACGAATCGTGCAGGTGTTGAGCACGATGAGGTCTGCGTCTGCAGCGGCATCGGTGGCGATCATGCCATCGCTCTCGAGAAGGCCGGCGATCCGTTCCGAGTCGTGTTCATTCATCTGACATCCGAACGTGCGGATGAAATAACGCTGACCTTCACGGGTGCGCGGTCGAACCTCTTTGATGCCAGGCATTCCGAGCATGACGGATTGGGTCATGATGTCCCATCGGCTCAGCGGGCGTAGTCCTTCGCCCGGTATTCACGGATGACCGTGACCTCGATCTGACCGGGGTACTGTAGGTCGTCCTCCAGTTTTCTCGCTATGGACCGCGCGAGCGATTTGGAGGCCATGTCATCGAGCATGCCCGGATCTACAACGACCCTCACTTCTCTACCGGCCTGCAATGCGAATGCACGTTCCACACCGTCGAACTCCATCGCAATGGCTTCGAGACGCTCGAGCCTGCGTACGTATGAGTCAAGGGCCTCCCGCCTCGCTCCCGGGCGAGCAGCAGACACCGCGTCCGCCGCCTGAACAAGCACCGCGGTGAGGGTGCGCGGCTCGACCTCATTGTGATGCGCCTCGATCGCATGCACGACCGCCGGATCTTCGCCAAACCTGCGGGCGATCTCCGCACCGATGAGAGCATGGGAACCGCCGACCTCGTGGCTCACCGCCTTGCCGATGTCGTGGAGGAAGGCAGACCGCTTCACCTCGAGTTCGTCTACTCCGAGCTCCGCGGCCAGCATCCCGGCGATATGGGCGGATTCCACCAGATGATTGAGCACGTTCTGGCCGTAACTGCTGCGATATTTCAATCGACCGAGAAGGGTCACGAGCTCGGGATGGATCCGGGTGAGGCCGACGTCGAGCATCGCCCACTCGCCTGCGTCCTTGATGGACTGCTCCACCTCGTCTTGTGCCTTGGCGCAGGCCTCCTCGATCGACGTGGGATGAATCCGCCCATCCTCCACGAGGCGCGTCAGCGCCAGTCGCGCGACCTCTCTGCGCACGGGGTCGAACGTAGAAACAGAAACGGCCTCTGGTGTGTCGTCCACGATCAGGTCGACGCCGGCAACGGCCTCGAACGTTCGGATATTGCGGCCGTCCCGCCCGATAATGCGACCCTTCATGTCGTCCGACGGCAGGGGGACGGTAGACATCGTCGTCTCGGCTACGACCTCTGAGGCAAACCGCTGGATCACACCGGCGAGGATCCTCCGTGAACGTCTCGAGGCTTCTTCTCTGGCCCGTGTCTCGATGTCACGCACGAGCACCATCGCATCGCGTCTGGCTTCGTCTTCAACCTTCTGGAGGAGCTCCTCTTTGGCCTCACGAGAGTCGAAACCTGCAATGGCCTCCAGTTCCAACCGTGCCTCCTCCTGTGACCTGGCTGCCTCAGTGGCAGCCTCCTTTGCGACTCGCTCCGTATCGATGAGAAGCTCTTCACGCTGTGCGAGATTCGCCGCTCGCTGCTCGAGCGTCGCTGCGCGCTGGTCGAGGGTCGAGATCTTCGAGTCGATCTCGACCCGCCGATGCTCGATCGTGGCATCCTCTCTGTCGCGATAGGTATCTGCGAGTGTGCGGGCGTCTTCCTCTGCTCGCACGAGAATCCGCTGCGCATCCATCCGGGCGTCGGCGAGAACGTCCTCGGGAGCGGGCGGCGTTTTGACGAATCTGCGACCGATCAGTAGCCCTCCGAGAAAGATTCCCGTCAATACCAGCCCGGGTATGAGCAGGCTGAGCATCTGTTCCATTGCGGTCCTCGTTTCCCCGTCTCCGAAATGAGACGTGCCGAGCCCTGCCGGCTCGGCACACGTACGACATATTCGGGTTGGGGCGGTTCCGCCCTATCTCACCGGGTATCTCGTGTTGAATCGATCACGCTTCGGAATCTCGGGTTTCAGTAGTTTCGTGTGCTTGTGCACTGATCCTACCTCATACCGCTCGGTTCGGGAACGCGAAAACTGGATTCCTCAGGATTCATCTTCAGCGGGGCCGACCTGGGCTTCTTCGGCGTCCGTTTCAGCGTCGTCGTCGTCGATCACTCCAACGGCGCGCATCACCTGATCCTGGAGTTGCATAGCGAGCTCAGGGTTGTCCTTGAGATATACCTTGGCTTTCTCGCGACCCTGACCAAGCTGATCCCCGTCATAGGTGTACCACGCGCCTGCCTTACGAACGATGTTCTGTTCAACAGCGACATCGATCAGGCTGCCTTCTCGTGAGATTCCCTCACCGAACATGATGTCGAACTCCGCAAGCCGGAACGGTGGCGCAACCTTGTTCTTGACGATCTTCGTACGTACACGGTTTCCGATGTTCTCCGTACCGACCTTGATCGCCTCGATGCGGCGGATATCGATCCGCACGCTCGAGTAGAACTTGAGGGCCCTACCACCAGGTGTCGTTTCCGAGCTTCCGAACATGACACCGATCTTCTCACGCAGCTGGTTGATGAAGATCGCCGTTGTGTCCGAGCGGTTGATCGTGCCTGCGAGCTTCCGCAGCGCCTGGGACATGAGACGAGCCTGGAGCCCCATGTGTGTATCGCCCATATCTCCTTCGAGTTCCGCACGGGGTACGAGTGCCGCCACAGAGTCGATGACAACGACATCCAGGGCTCCCGACCGAATGAGCATGTCGGCGATTTCCAGGGCCTGTTCCCCTGTGTCGGGCTGGGAGATCAGTAACTCGTCGATATCGACACCGATGGCCTTCGCATACATCGGATCGAGCGCATGTTCTGCGTCGATGAATGCCGCTGCGCCTCCGTTGCGCTGTGCCTCAGCAAGGATGTGGAGAGCAAGTGTCGTCTTTCCGGATGACTCCGGCCCGAAGATCTCAACGATCCGACCTCGAGGGACGCCGCCGATGCCAAGAGCAAGGTCGAGAGACAGCGCACCCGTAGGGATCGCAGCGATCTGGCGAATATCATCTGCGCCGAGACGCATGATGGCGCCCTTACCGAACTGTCGCTCGATCTGAGCCATCGCCATCTCGAGGTTCTTGTCACGGTCGCTCTGTTCTGGGGCCATCGGGGTTCCCTTTCATCGATTGCCGTCAAGGTACCGAGTGTCTGTGACAGATTACGCCGCAAATCACACGGATGGCATTCACTGTTTCGCTCACAGACTAACCGAACAGGTGTTCGATGTCGAGGATATCGAACCTTTGGGCCGTTCTCTGGGCTGAAGACCGGACCCAGTGCGGTCTGGAACCCTGGGTTTCGATCACGGGAGGGGGAGGCTGTCGACGGGCTCGTAGCGGATGCCGTCCGTGTTTCGGCGAGTACGGAACAGGGTGACGGCACGAACACCGATGCGCACGCGGAAGTCATCCCATGATTGGAACGTGTGACTCACATCGACCGCAGGTCGGGCTCTCGTCAGGGTCAGGTGCGGTACATAGGGTCGATCCTCTGGTTCGAAACCGACGGCCACCGCAGCGTCGTCACACCACACTGCCAAACGATCGAGCAGACCCGCCTCGTCTTCGATGGTGACAAAGAGAACACCCGCCTTCGCGAGCCTTGGGAACGCATCAAGTCCCATGCCCCACACGGTTCCCTTTTCCATGTCGTTCGTGTCCGAGAGCTGATGCATGATCCGTTCGGCCTGCGTGTCGGTGCATTCCCCCAGAAATCGAAGGGTGATGTGCCAGTTCACCGGAGGGGTCTTTCGTCCCGGCAACCGTCGTCCAGGGTTCGCAGCCGTCAGTGCTGCCGCAAGCATGTGCCGCTCGTCCGTGTTGAGGTCGACCGCGAGGAACGCGTGGTCACTCACGACTCGAGGATCGCCATACGGACCAGATGCAGCGCTGCGGTTGCGGTGTACGCCCTGACGCGTTCCCTGTCACCAGGCAGGTGCAACGTACGCACCGATGAGTAACCGGGGGTCGTCACGGCGACGATCATCGTGCCGACCGGCTGCTCGAGAGGTTCCGGGCCGGCCGAACCGGTGACGGCTACCGCGACATCGACGGCGAGAAGGGATCGCGCTCCCTCGGCCATGGCCTGCGCCGTGGCTTCCGATACAACGCCGTGCTCGTTGATCGTCGCTTCCGGAACGCCGAGGATGCTCGACTTCAGATCCGATGCATACGCCACGACCGAGCCGCGGAAAGTGGCGCTCGCGCCGGGGAGGCTGGTGAGTCGCCTACCGACGAGACCTCCCGTCGCGGACTCCGCCGTGCCGATCGTCCACCCACGCGACTCGAGCTCTGTGCGGATAACGCGTTCGATCGTCTCGTCATCCGACCCGAAGATTCGCTCCCCGATTCGATCTCTCACCTCGGCCTCCACAGGGGCAATCAAGGAACGAGCCTCGTCATCGGACTCGGCAAGCGCCGTGATCCGGATCTTGATCTCACCCGCAGACGCGAGAAAGGCGATCGTCGGATTCTCAGACCTGTCGAAGAGTTCTTGCAGCTCCTCCCCCACTTTGGCTTCTGACATCCCCCAGCTGCGAAGCACTCTGCTGACGACCACCCGACCGTCGCCCTCCTCGTCGCGCAGGGATGGCAGAACGAAGTCGTCGACCATCGCGAGCATCTCCTGTGGCACGCCGGGAAGCGCAAAGATCCAACAGTCGTCCACCTCGATCCGGAATCCTGGCGCCGAACCCTTGGCGTTGGCAATGATGTCCGCTCCCTCCGGCCTGAACGCCTGTCTCAGGTTCGATTCGGGAAACGGACGGTCGGGCCAAAGCCTGGTCCATCGCTCCCTGAGGACATGCTCATAGCTCTCGTCATACACGAGCGGTACCCCTGCAATTGCTGCCACAGCGTCACGCGTGATGTCATCCGCTGTAGGACCGATGCCTCCGGTGATGATGAGCGCATCGGAGCGAGCGACCGCGTTTCGAATGGCCGATTCCATGCGTGCGGCATTGTCGCCGACAACACTCTGGTTCAGGTGGGTGAACCCGCTGTCGGCCAGTCGGGTAGCGATGTTCTTGGCATTCGTGTTCGTGATCTGGCCGAGCAGAAGCTCCGTGCCGACGGCAAGTGTTTCGACAATCACTGCGGCACCACCGTTGCGGAGAGGTCGGTGCCGTATGCACCATCGATCGTGGCCGTGACCCAGTCCCCGGTGTCACCCTTGTCGAGCAGGATCATCCCGTCGATCTCGGGGGCTTCGCGATATGATCGGCCAACAGCACGACCGCCCTCGACCTGATCGATCAAGATCTGCAGGGTTCGGCCAACCGTTGCCGCGTTCTTTGCGGCCGTGATGTCATCCTGGATTTCCTGGAGGTGGCGCATGCGTTCGTTGATCTCTTCGGTTGGGACCTGACCTGGCATCGTTGCGGCATCGGTGCCGTCTTCGGCCGAGTACGGAAAGAAACCTGCCCAGTCGAGCTGTGCCTCCCTGAGGAACTCTGCAAGACCGTCAACAGCATCCTCGTCTTCGCCCGGATATCCCACGATGAAACTCGATCGAGTTGCAGCATCCGGGGCCGCGCTCCTGATGCGATCGATCAGTTCGAGATGTTGAGCGCCACTCCCCGGCCTGCGCATCGAGCGAAGCAGAGCGGCAGATGCGTGTTGCAATGAGAGATCGAAATAGTTCGCGATGGTTGGATGACCAACCATGATGTCGATGAGCCCCCGGCGGATCTCTCTCGGATACAGGTAGTAGAGACGCAAGCGCCCGAGTCCCTCGATCGAGCCAGAGCGCTCGACAAGCTGCTCGATCGCACCCGATCCGTTGTCCCTTCCGTAGGCAGCGAGATCCTGGGCCACGAGGACGATCTCCTGTACGCCGAGCCCGACGAGACCCTCGATCTCGGCGACGATGCTGTCACCTGAACGGGAACGCTGCCTCCCTCGGATGAGCGGGATGGCACAGAAGGCGCATGTCTTGTCGCAACCCTCCGCGATCTTGACGTAAGCGTACGGAGTGGATGGAGTTGGTCGTTTCACTATGTCGAGGATGTCCATGTGGGATCGGCGGAAAGCCGAGAACTCAACGGGTTGCCATCCGGTCAGGGTGTCGAGATCGTCGACAAGTTCCGGATATCGGCTCAGGCCGATCACTGCATCGGCCTCCGGCAGCGCCTCGATCAGTTCCTGTTCGTACCGTTGGGCCATGCAACCCATGACGACGAGCTTGGCGTCATCACGCTTCGCTTCCGCGACGGCAAGGATCGTGTCGATGGACTCCCTCCGGGCCTCCTCGATGAACGCACACGTATTCACCATCACCACGTCGGCTGTTTCGGGATCCGGCGCATGGCTGTAGCCGGATTCACCGAGCACGGCGGTGATCTTGTCGGAATCAACCTGGTTCTTGGAGCAGCCGAGTGTTGTCAGCCAGACGGTGGGTGCGGACATGGTGGAAGTGTACGGTGACCCTATCGGAGGGGAACCATCTCTCCGATTCGTTTGCGGAACTGGATTCGTTCCGTGTAACCGACCGATCGGGCGAGTTCGACGGCCTTGTCCCTATCGCGCGCAACATCTGACGGCACATGGGCGTCTGACGCAAGGGTGATCGGAACGCGATGGTTGAAGAACCGCTGCAGCAGCGGTTCCGCCGGGTACATCTCTCGTGCCCGCTGGTACAAGCCCGCGGTCGATACCTCCACTGCGATGCCGCCCCTCGCTGCCGCAACCGCGAGTTCCTCATAGAGATCTGCCGGTTCGTGATCGATTCTCAGCCCCTGTTTCTTGATGACATCAGCATGGGCGAGGACATCAAACAGGCCCGATACAGCGAGTTCAGACTCCATGTGGAAGTAGTCCTCATAGGACTTGACAGGGCCCCGGCGATCGAACTCGAATGTCTGATCGGGCCCGTCAAGACCCCATGCACCAAGCCAGTGCGTCGAAGCGATCAGGAAGTCGAACGGGTACGGCTTGAGGAACTCCGCCACAGTCTCGACTGTTTCGGGGAAGAAGTCGACCTCGAGGCCGAGCAACACAGGCAGACCACGGTCCTTGGCATCGACGACTGCCTGGACGTATCGATCGAGCGAGAGCACACGCTCGGCCCGCACGAAGGCCTTCGTGTAGTCACGCAGATCCTTCCGTGGATCGGTTTTCCACCACTTGCCCAGGATCGGCTTGGATTCGACGCACCGATACAGGTGTTCGGTGAATCCGATCTCGTCTACTCCATTCGCCTGCGCGGTGTCTACATAGGCCTCGATGTGACCGATCGGATACTGGCCGGGCGGCGGCCCTTCCCCTTCGTATGGCCCGTGTTTGTGGAGATGTACGTGGTAGTCGCCCATGGGGAGTGACGGTAGTCCCCCTCTGGTATCAGGCAGCAGTCGTCAGAGAGAGCGACCAAGAGGTCGTCAGCCCGCTTCGGGGATGTCAACGCCGCGGTCGATGAGGGTGCCTTTGATGACACCGATGCGAGCCTTGATCTTGGGGAGCCCGTGGGCATCGTCGATTGCTTTGTTGATCTTGACACCACCGAGGTTGCCCATCTCAGAGGTCGATGCGCCGCCACTCCCGGCTTGCACAACGAGGTCGATTCGCATCGCTTCGATCGACTTCATCCGGCCCCTGAGTCCACCGAGCTCTCTGAGCAGGTCCTCGTCTGTGCGGTCTGAGTCGATCATCTGGGCGTAACCCGCCGCTTCGTCACGAAGGTGGTCTCGCTCTTTCAGCAACTCGTACTTCTCTGCAAATGCGTCGTCGGGGAGGTCAAGCAGCCGTCTCTGGACATCGGCGAGCTTGGCAGTGATATCGGTTGTATCAGGCATGCGGCGACGCTACCACCCCAGAGGTGATTCGAGGAGGCAAATCTCGAGTGCGCCTCATGCATCCGGGTGCATCGAACGCATCGTCTGGCCCGACAACTTGTGCCACACCGATCGCTGTGGCTCGATCGCGAACGGCTCGTCCACCGTCTACTGTCTACCGTCAACGGTCTAGTGAGGTTTCCGCTATGCATATGCAGGACGACTTTCCTCTGCTTCTGAGCACGCTCTATGACAATGCTGTGTGGCAGTACCCCCAGCAGGAGATCGTTTCGGTCGAGGCAGACCGGTCGATCCACCGGACGACGTATGCCGAGACGGATGTCCGTGTTCGCAAGCTCGCCACGGCTCTGTCCGAGAAACTCGGAACCGCTGCCGGTGATGCGATCGCGACGTTCGCGTGGAACAACCATCGTCACCATGAGCTGTACTGGGCGACCGCGAACACGGGACGAATCTGCCACACCCTCAACATCCGGTTGTTCGCGAAGCAGCTCGAATACATCGTGAACCACGCCGGGGACAAGGTCTTGTTCATCGACCCGGACCTCGCACCATTGATCGCACCGCTCGTCCCAACGTTCGAGACCGTGGAACACGTCGTCATCATGGGACCGACGGCCGAAGGCTCAGGGATCGACGGTGCGATCGCATACGAGGATCTGATAGCCGACGTCGAGCCGCTCTCGGAATGGCCTCTGCTCGACGAACGCAGCCCGATGATGTATTGCTACACATCCGGAACGACCGGAAACCCCAAAGGTGTCGCGTACACGCAGCGTTCGACGTATCTCCATGCGCTTTCGAACCTGACGGCCAACCCGATTGGGACCGAGGACAACGTACTCCCTGTTGTGCCCATGTTCCACGCATCGGCCTGGGGATACCCGTTCATGGCGGTCACCGTCGGCGCAAAGCTGACCTATCCGGGACCCGATCTGTCCGGTGAGGGCATCGTGAATCTCTTCGTGAACGAACGGGTGACGTTCTCAGCCGGTGTTCCAAGCGTTTGGTTCGGTATCCAGCAGCATCTCGAAGCCAACCCCGACATCGACATCTCCCATATCAGAGCCTTGTTCTGTGGAGGGTCAGCCGTTCCGAGGTCGATGATCGACTGGTTCGAGAAGAATGCTGCCGTCCGTGTCATCCAGGGGTGGGGCATGACCGAAACCAATCCGGTAGCCGCTGCTGCAACGATCAAGCCGTGGATGGAGGACTGGTCATGGGAGGATCAGCTGAACGTCCTCGAGACCGCAGGACGGCCGATTCCCGGTCTGCAGGTGAAGATCGTCGATGAGCACTTCGAACCGTTACCACACGACGGTGTTGCGTTTGGCGAACTACTCATCAGGGGCCCATGGATCGCAGCCGAGTACTTCAACGATCCCCGCTCATCTGACTCGTTCGTCGATGGGTGGCTGCGAACGGGCGATGTGTGCAAGATCACACCGGATGGTTACATCAGGATCACGGACCGAGCCAAGGACGTGATCAAGTCGGGTGGTGAGTGGATATCGTCCCTCGACGTCGAGAACGAGATCATGGCACATCCGGAGGTCGCTGAAGCCACCGTCGTTGGCCTGGCGCATCCCAAGTGGCAGGAACGTCCCGCAGCTTTTGTCGTGCTCAGAGAGGGCTCCACACTCACGTCGGACGAGGTCAAGACGTTCTTGGAGCCCCGTATCGCACACTGGTGGATGCCCGATGAGATCATCTTCATCGACGAGATCCCGAAAACGGGGACAGGCAAGTTCGACAAGAAGGTCGTCCGCGCCGAATACGAAAACCTCTATACGGGCAACTGACGTGACGCCTGCATGACGAAGAGCGCCGCGGGCGACGGCGCTCCTCTGGGGTTATGGATTGGCGATCCCTAACCGAGAACTGATTCCAACTCGTCCTCGCTGATGAGAACCGATCTGGCCTTGGAACCTTCCGACGGCCCGACGATGCCCTTTGCCTCGAGGATGTCTATGACGCGTCCTGCGCGAGCGAAGCCGATGCGGAGCTTCCGCTGGAGCATCGAGGTGGAACCGAGCTGTGACCGCACGATGAGCTCGATCGCCTGGCGCATGATCTCTGGGTCCTCGCCATCGAACTCCTGCACGTCTGCTGCCTTCCGCTGCGCCTGCTCGAACACCTCTTTGTCCCTGTACTGGGCATCGCGCTGTTCCTTGACCCAGGCAACGGTCGCATGGATCTCGGTCTCAGACACGAATGAACCCTGAATGCGTTCGGGTTTAGGATCGCGCGCCGTCACGACGAGCATGTCTCCCAAGCCGACGAGCTTGTCCGCGCCGGCCTGATCGATGATCACGCGACTATCGGTTTGGGAAGCTACGGAGAACGCAAGCCTCGACGGCACGTTGGCCTTGATGACCCCTGTGATGACGTTCACCGAGGGCCGTTGTGTCGCGAGGACGAGGTGGATGCCTACAGCACGGGCCATCTGGGCGATGCGTACGATCGAGTCTTCTACGATTCGGCCGGCAACCATCATCAGATCGTTCAGCTCGTCAACCACCAGAACGATGTAGGGGAACCGGTCGAACAGCTCTTCGTCGAGACCACCAGCGTCATAGGTCTCGCGGTACGAGTCGATGTCTCGTACCCCGGCATCGGCCAGCAGGTCATATCTGCGGTCCATCTCAGCAACTGCCCACTGGAGGGCATCCGCGGCCTTCTTGGGGTTCGCTATGACCCGAGTCAACAGATGCGGGGCGTCGTTGTACTGGCCGAGCTCGACACGTTTCGGGTCTACGAGGATGAGCCTGACCTCGTCTGGCGTTGCTCGCATGAGAATCGACGTGAGCAGCGCGTTGACCATGGAAGACTTGCCTGCACCGGTCGCGCCGGCGATCAACAGATGCGGGAGCTCGGTGAGCCGCAACATGCGCGGCGTGCCTGAGACGTCCATGCCGAGGCTGACGAGCATCGGATCGCGATCGGTCTTCGCAACGTCCGACGTCAGGATGTCACCGAGCGTCACCAGTTGGCGCTTGCGGTTCGGCACCTCAACCCCGATCGCCGACTTCCCCGGTATCGGCGCGAGGATGCGTACGTCGGCCGCTGCAAGGGCATACGCGATGTCGTGCGTGAGGTTCGTGACCTTGTTGACCTTGACACCAGGGGCAAGTTCGATCTCGTATCGCGTCACCGTCGGACCGGGAACGATGCGTACGAGGCTCGCGTCCACGCCGTGCTGTCTAAGCGTCTCCTCGAGCGCCTCACCTGTTTCCGTGAGCCCACGTCCATCGTGGCCCTCGTGATTGGACAACTTGAGAATCTCGATCGGTGGAAGCTGATAACCGTCGGTCTTGACCGGCTTCGGCATCTTCGGCGTCACAGGATTCGAGGTCGCGGGAACCGTCTCTGCTTTCTTCGCCTTCTTGCTCGCTACAACCTCTTTCACCGGTGCAGCCATTCCGGGATTGGGAGCGACGGCGACGGCCTCGACACGCTGCTCACGCGCCATGCCGAACCACTTCCATAGACCGGAGAAATAGGACCCGACCGAACGAAGGACGTCACCGAGGGATGCGCGCGTGATCAAGAGGGCTCCTACGCCGATGAATGCGACAAGCACGACGAAGGAACCCCAGTAGCCGACGACGCGTTCGAGTGGATAGGCGATCAAAGACCCTATGACGCCTCCCGAATCTTCGACCGACTGCTCGGTACCGGCGATCGGGAGATTGCCCGTGAGCAGATGGAAGAGCGAGAGTGATCCCAGAAACAACACGATGGTGCCCACGATCGTTTTCGGATTCTCCCTTCCCCCGACCACGCCGATGAGGGAGAGGCCCGCAATGGCGAGAGCGAGAGGCACGATGAACGCCCAAACACCGAACAGCAACCGAGCGACGGCTGATGAAGTCGTTCCGAAGGGTCCCGCCAGGCCAAAGAATGAGAGAAAAACAAGAGCGCCGAAGGCCACGAGCAGAATGCCCCACACGTCTGCTTTGTGATCGCCGAGGTTCTCACCGATCTTTCGTGGGACGGCCCCCAGCGCGGACGCTGTCCTCGAAACGAGTGACGGTCTCTTCGGTTTTCTCTTCGCGGTACTCCGCCCCGTGGCCCTACCCGCAGTAGTGCGTGTAGCCATGGGATAGCAACTGTACCCCAAGTTCGTCACAGAACAAACCACCATCCGCGCGATTTCTCGCGCGGAGAGTTACAACGGTGTGATTCTCACCGTTCTGGTGTCCGTCGCGGCAATAGGGTGCCGTGAGGGACGCCAGAACCGGAAGGCTAGATCTCGATGACCACCGGGAGTACAACGGGACGGCGTCTGGCCGACTTCTTCACGGCTCTAGTCGCTGAGTTCCGTACGCGTGTCCGGAGAACGTCGGGATCGATGGGGCGCTCGAGCGACGCGATCGATTGCACTACTCGTTCTTTGATGATGTTGTGGAGGTCGCCTTCATCCGTCGTGACACCATGGGAGTCGACGTCTGGTCCGATGAGAATCTCTCCGGTTGAGAAGTTGACACCGATCGTGACGATAAGCACTCCGTCGTCGGCGAGATGTCTTCGGTCACGGATGACACTGTCCGCTCCCCCAACGTCGGTGCCGTCCACATACACGTAACCGGCAGGAATCGCACCGCGGTCTATGCGCATCTCGCCATTCTCGAGCACCACGACGTCTCCGTCCTCGCAGATCTCGACCTCCGGGATGTTCATCGACCTACCGATCGTGGCGTTGGCAACCATGTGGCGGTACTCCCCGTGTACGGGCACAAGGGCATCCGGGCGAACTGCGTTGTAGAAGGTCTTCAGCTCCTCGGCAGCGGCGTGTCCGGACACATGCACATGCGTGTTGCGTCCATGGAATACGGCAACTCCCGCGCGATAGAGATTGTTGATGACTCTCGACACCCTGGTTTCATTTCCGGGAATCGGAGTCGCCGAGATGATGACCGTGTCGTCTTCGCCGAGGGAGACGGACCGGTGCTCTCCTGCGGCCATGAGAGAGAGCGCCGCAAAAGGCTCACCCTGGCTTCCGGTGGAGATGATCGCCGTATCGGTATCGGGCATGTCGACAAGATCCGCAAGGTCCACGAGAGATCCATCAGGGATCACGAGCACGCCGAGATCCGCCGCGATCTCCGAGTTGCGCAGCATCGACCTTCCGATGAACGCGAACTTGCGACCATCGCGCACAATCGCATCGATGGCCTGCTGCACTCGATGGACGTGACTTGCGAAACACGCAAGGATCACGCGACCATACGCATGTGAGACGATCTCGTCGAGTCGCTCTCCGACGGTCACTTCCGAGGGTACGTACCCCTCGCGTTCTGCATTCGTCGAGTCGGCAAGGAGAAGCCGTACTCCCTGTTTCCCGATCGTTGCGAATGAACGCAGGTCTGTTGGCACGCCGTCGATCGGCGTCGGATCGAGCTTGAAATCGCCGCTGTGCAGGACGACTCCCTCAGGAGTATCGAACGCGATTCCTGCGGCATCGGGAATCGAATGGGAGACGGGAACGTATGTGAAACGAAACGGACCGTGATCGACCCACTCGTAGTGTTCGATCGGGCGAAGGTCGGGCGTGATCCCGTGCTCCTCTATACGGGCACGTGCGAACTCCACGGTGAGTCGCGTCCCGTAGATGGGAACGCTGACCTCTTTGAGCAGATACACAAGCGCCCCGATGTGATCCTCATGTCCGTGGGTGAGGATCACGCAGTCGAGGTCATCACGGCGATCCAACACCGATGAGAAGTCCGGGAGAACCAGGTCGACGCCGAGCATGTCTTCTTCGGGAAACATGAGGCCACAATCGATCAACGCGAGACGCCCGTCGATCTCGACCGAGGCACAGTTCCTTCCAACCTCCCCGAGACCTCCGAGAAACCCGATCCTGACACTCACAATGACCTGTATTCATTGATCGCGTCGAGGGCCCTTCCGACAGCCTCGACCGTCTCCTCGCTCGCAGGCATCAGCGGCAGCCGAGGCACTCCGACGAAGTCCCAATACGCGGTGAGAGCTCCCTTGAGGGGCATCGGGCTCGGTTCCGCAAAGAGCGCGTGGTTCAGCGGCATGATGAGATCATGGAGCTGTTCTGCTTTGTGGTCATCTCCCTCGATCACGGCATCGACCATAGCTGAGATCTCGCGCCCCGCAAGATGGGAAGAAACCGATACAACCCCAACGGCACCAGCAGCAACGAGTTCTTTCGTCATCTGGTCCGATCCGGAATAGACGGCGATACCTTCGGGCAGCGCCTCTATCGCCCGTCTTGACCAATCGAGGTCATCCACCGCATCCTTGACGGCGACCACATTCGGGTGCTCGCACACCTCGACGAGGGTGTCGATCTCTATCAAGGTCGCGGTCCTGGATGGAATGTTGTAGATCATGACGGGGAGGTCGGTCGCGTCTGCGATGGCATGCATGTGAGCGACGATTCCATGCTGAGGTGGTCGCGAGTAGTACGGCGTCACAGCCATGACGCCGTCGACACCGGAATCGGCAGCAGAGACTGCGAACTCGATGGATTCAGCCGTGTCGTTGTTCGTTCCGCCTGCAACGACCTTCATCTTGCCGGCGGCCGCGTCGACGGCTGCTGCGAAGAGCGCCATCTTCTCCGGCTTCGAGAGTGTCGGGGATTCCCCTGTGGTACCCGAAACGACGATTGCCTCTGTGGCATTGTCTTTCAGATGACGGATCAGGCGCCAGAACGCGCCGTAGTCAATCGGGCCTTCAGCAGTGAAGGGAGTGATGACGGCGGTGGCAACCCGACCGAACGGTGCTTCTGGTCGATGTTCCATGCCTCGGAAGTTACCACGACATCCCGAAGTATCCTTTCATCCATGAACAACGCCAGCCAATACGTCAAGGACGTCACGACTGCGGACTTTCAACAGGAAGTTCTGCTGCGCTCGAGAGAAGTGCCCGTCCTCATCGACTTCTGGGCAGAGTGGTGCGAACCATGCAAGGCCCTCTCGCCTCTTCTCGAGCGGTTGACGGACGAAGCGCAAGGTGCTTTCGAACTCGCAAAGATCGATGTCGACGCCAACCAGGAGCTCTCAGGCCAATTCATGATCCAGTCGATACCCACGGTCGTTGCGATCAAGAACGGCAAGGAAGTCGATCGATTCACGGGCGCCCTGCCTGAGGAATCCATCAAAGCTTTCATCGAAGGACTCATGCCTACTGAACTCGACCTGATGGTTGACCAGGCACGCACATCCCTCATCTCCGGTGACACGACGGGCGCAGAGCACATGTTTCGCCAGGTCCTCGAGCAGCGTCCCGACCACCAGGACGCCGGAACGAGCCTCGCTGCCCTCCTCATCGATCGAAGGGATATCGAAGAAGCTCTCATCGTCCTTGGCAAACTCATCCCCGATGCCGACGTGGAGAGGCTCCAGGCAGCCGCTCGCCTCCGGCAGTCGGGTGGAGACGACATCTCGGATCTCGAGACGGCAGCGTCCGAACATCCCGATGACGACGATGCTCAACTCGCCCTGGCAAGAGCGCTCGCTGCACAATCCGAATTCGAGCCGGCTCTGGACAAGCTGCTCGCCGTCGTGCAACGGAAGGGTGAAGGCAGGGAGGATGCTCGACAGGCAATGGTCGACATCTTCGAAGTCCTCGGCACCGAACATCCGCTCACCGCGATGTATCGGCGGCAGCTCGCGTCGGCGCTCTATTGATCACTGAGGGGGCGAGACGGCGAATCGGTCGCCCTCGCTAGTGTGGCACTAGATTCCCAGGAGTGTCTCCAACCCCACGGCGAGGGGCTCCTTCTGAGCCGGAATCGAACGGACTGCCAGTAGGACACCCGGCATGAACGCGGAGCGGTCGGACGTATCGTGGGTGATGGACAGCCGCTCTCCTTCACCGCCGAACATAACCGTTTGGTGCGCGACGGCTCCGGGCAAGCGAACGGAGTGCACCCTGACGTTGTCGATATCGGCACCGAGTGCACCGTCATGGAGCTCCTCTGAAGCTACCTGCCTCATCTGGTGTGGGGAAACGGCCGCGATCCGTTGAGCTGTAGCGATCGCAGTACCCGATGGTGCATCGGCTTTCTCGTCGTGATGCATCTCGACAACCTCTGCCACAGGAAAATGCGGTGCGGCCATCTCTGCCATCGTCATCATGAGAACCGCACCGATCGAGAAATTCGGCACTATGAGACAGTTCCCTGGGCCGTTCGCCCAGAGTTCGTCGAGCTCACCAAGGCGCTGCGTATCGAAACCGGATGAACCCACCACGACGTTGGCTCCGAACGACCGCCACACCGCGAGATTCCCCATCACAACTTCCGGTCTCGAGAATTCGACGACGATGTCACAACCATCGAGTGCGTCACGATCTCGGCTGATCGTCAGGCCCGCAATGCTGCCTTCGGTATGCGGGTCGTATAGCGCGATGAGGTGCATGTCGTCTGCGGCGTCGATCGTGGCGGCGGTGAGACTCCCCATCCTGCCACCTGCTCCCGACACACCTACTTTCATCGGATGTGCTCCTCAAGGTCCTCGCTGCCGAATGGACCGACAGCTCCGATCACGTACGGACCATCGTACGCAGCCATCGCGACCTCGATTACGTCGTCATGGGTCACTGCAGAAATGGCCTCGACTATCTGGTCGACCGTGCGATGCTCCTGTCCGACGATCTCGGACCGTCCGATGAGATTCATCCTGCTGTTCGCATCCTCGAGGCTGATCGCAAGGGAACCCTTCACGTGACCTTTTGCGCGATCCAATTCGTCCGGCGTCACACCGCTCTCGATCACGAGGGCGAGCTGATCACGCACGATCTTGAGCACCTCGTCCGCCTGTCGCGGGGTCGTGCCTACGTACGTAGCAGACGCTCCGGCGTCGGCAAAGGGAAGGCGAAACGTATGAACGGCATACGCAAGACCACGCGTCTCGCGAATCTCGTGGAACAGCCTCGATGACATACCCCCACCGAGAATGTGATCAACGAGTGACAGCGCAAACCTGCGTTCGTCTCCTCTGGTGATCGACTTCGATCCGATGATGAGGTGAGCTTGTTCGGTGTCGCGCCTGGTCACGTGCACCCTGTTCAGCCTCGGCGGTGTCGCTAGGAGCCGTTCGACAGGATCGCCCTGCCATGATCCGAAGTGCTCGGTGACCAGCTCGACGAGGTTCTCCGGCAGATTTCCCGCAATCGCAACGACGACCGAGTGCGGTGTGTACCGCCTGCCCCAATACCCGTGGATCGTGTCGCGACTCATCTCCCCGATGGACGCCTTGGTACCGAGGACCGGCGGGGCGAGAGGGTGGTCACCCCACATGGCGTTGATGAATTGCTCATGAGCGACGTCCGTCGGATCGTCCTCGTTCATGTTGATCTCTTCAAGGACGACGTTGCGCTCTGAATCGATCTCGGACTGTCGGAACGATGGACGCTGCAGCATCTCGGCGAGGATCTCGATACCTGTGGTCAGGTCTTCGTCACGGAGCCGCGTCCAGAAGCACGTGTACTCCTTGGATGTGAAGGCGTTGTGCTGCGCACCGATGCCATCGAGCGTCTCGGCAATACGCCGCGCAGGCCACTGATCCGATCCCTTGAAGAGCAGATGCTCGAGGAAATGGGACGCGCCGGCCTCTCGGGCTGTCTCGTCCCTGCTTCCAGTATCGACCCAACAACCGATCGCAACCGATCTGGTCGTGGGCATTTGGTGGGTGATGAGCCGAAGCCCGTTCGGGAGCGTTGTGAGTTCATGTTCCATCGGCGCTCGATGATAGGAACCACAACGGCTACCGAAATCCGCCTCGCGTGTTCGGTGGGCCGGAAACGGGCGTCGTGAAATCGGGGAAGACCGGTAACACCATTCAGTCCTCAGCCCCTGGAGTCTTTCGGCGCGCCTTTTCTTGGCCTCGAGCGCGCTTGCCTTCGAGTCTGCGTCGACGAGCTGCCCTCGATGGTTTCGTTTTACGCCTCTTCGGCGAATCCGGGCGCGCCGCTTCCTCGAGGATGGCGTGGAGCCGACGAACCGCTTTCTTGCGGTTCGTTGCCTGGGATCGAGAGCCGTCTTCGCTGAGCCGTATCTCGGATCCGAGCTTCTGAACAAGCCGTTTCCGCATCGTTTCATCGAATGCCCGCGAACTGCCGATCTCGAACGTGAGCTCAGCACGGGTTGAAGTCTTGTTGGCGTGCTGGCCACCGGGACCGCCCGATGGATCGAAGCGCCATCGAAGCTCAGAATCCGGAATGTCGAATCGCATCGGCTGCCTCATCGATCTGTGGGCTGTAGACCGGACTCACTCCGGTGTGGAACCCTGGGTTCGGGTTCATCGTACAATTGGGGGTTATGCGTGATCGTGACCAATCTGTTCTCAATGAGATCCTCCCGCCCGAAGAGCGGGCGATCGAGGCAGTGGTGGCCCGGTACCAGCGTGTCGCACCCGCTATCACACGCTTCGCTCGTTCGCTGTCGGGCAACGAGAAACTCCAGGTGAGGCTCGGAACCCAGGCGGCCGCCACGGAGAGCACGATCATCCTGGATCCTGGTGTGTTTCAGGCGGCATATGCGCGATCTGCGCCAGTGACTCCATCGGAGGTTGCGCTCACTTCTGCCCTCCACGAGGTGATCCATCTCATCGCAACCGACTTGGACGAGGAACGACCGATCCCCAAGGAGTGGCATGCCTTCGGGCCCGAGACCGACGATGCCGCGGAAGGCCCCGAAGCAGCCATGGTCCCCGTCGGGTTGTTCCAGCTCGGTGAGATGGAAGAGGACTTGATTCGGCCCGACCTCACCGAAGACGACATCGATTTCGACGGCGAGACTGGAGGTGACCCGGGTGCAGTGCCACTGCTCGAAGCACTCCACGCCATCGGAGGTCCCGCAGCCGAAGCGATGTTCCTGTCCATCGAGGATGCTCGACAGGAACACATGAACTTCGACGCATATCCCGGCGCAGGATCGGTGCTGCGCGACCTGTATCGCACCTCCGTAGGCCACGCCATGGCTCATGCCAGACCACTCGGACAGTTCGCACTTGCCTGTTTCATGATCGTGGGGAGACACGAAGAACGAAACGAGATCCAGCGAAAGCTGACGCCTCACGTTGCTGTTGCCATTGACGACGCCATGACGTTCCTCGGTCCGGTAGCCGAACTCGATGACCCATGGTCCGTTGGCACGGTCGCTCTTCAACTTCTCTCGGTCGCAAAAATGCACAACCTCGTTCAGGAAGGCGCGGCATCCACTTCCCAGCAGGGCCGGAAGGCCGAGATGGAGGCAGACCAATCCGCGATCGCCGACACGGTGGATGCCGTGCGAATGGTTACCCCTTCTCTGGCAGACCGGGAGTCGTATGACCAGACACGCACGGCCGCGCAGTCGGTCTCAGCCCAGGACGGTCGGTTGGGTGAGTCCGAGACCGCAGGTGACCCTGCAACCGATCAATTGATGAAGGTGTCGACCGCACCAACGGTCTTCCTCCCAACGGGCCAGGGAGGGAAGCTGATGGTCGTGGATCTCCCGGACCGCTTCATCGACTGGGCGCCCCAGGGGAGGGATATGTTGTTCAAGGCTTCAACAGACTGGGGTGTTACCCAACACCGTGTTTCAGGCGAGCTGTACCCGCTCTTCCTCGCGAATCAACGGCGGGGGCTCCGGTCCGGTTACGATGCCGGAGACCTCTCCCCCTATACGCCCCTGCTGCTCGGTGCAGGACTCTACGAGCGGATGTTCGAACGTCGCGACCTGCCGAGCCGTCGCTCCTACGCGCTGAGCCTGCTCGTTGACGGTTCTGCTTCGATGCTCCAGCCCCGCGAAGCAGGAACACGGAAGTCGCCATGGGCAATGGCAGCTGCGCTGCTCGGCGCGTGGACCCTTGCGAAACTTGCAGACGAACTGCAGATCGATTTCGAGATAGCCATCTTCAACCGCTCGTTCGCCACAGACAGCAAGGACACCGAAGGCTCGTACCGCGAGAAACGGGCAAAAGCGACCGCTGGTCTTCGCCAGGCACAAGGCGGGAATGCGGAGCGACTCACCCGCACCGTCAACCACTATCTCGTCAAACGATTCAACCATCGCTGGCGGGCATCAGAGGATCTGCTTGCCGGACTTTTCTACGCCGCAGCTTCACCTCAGGACGCCGCAAAGGAGGCTCGACGGTCACCAGACGACGCTCCGCCGGTCTCCATGTTCGAGAAGGCCGCGAATGTCGACGAGTTCAACCTTGCACACGCCGCAGAACGTCTGGCGGCGCAGCACGCGACGCATCGGATCCTCGTCGTTCTCGCCGATGGCATGACGCGCGGATCGGTGCAGACACTTGCCGAAACCGTGCAAAGCGTCGAGCACTCCGGAGCGACCGTGCTTGGGATCGGCATCGGAGATGACACCGTCCGCTCCGCGTACTCGAGAGCACAGGTCGTCGAACAGCCACTTGATCTCGCGTCCGCGATGGTCTCGGGTGTCCGATCGACCCTGTACCGAACAATCGCGGCATCGGGTTCGGATGCGTGGTGGACCCACGTAGGCGGACGCGAGTTGCAAGATCTGACCAACTAGGAGCATCCATGGCTGACACCATCACATTCATCGACCCGATCGGAGCCGGACCCGACGTCGAGCTGCCGGCCACCGACATCCCGAAGAACGTAAAGGACAGGGATATCCGGCTGGATCACATACCGAAGGAGGACCCCTTCTACGTCGACCTCGGCATGCAGTACAGACTCGCGCGCCTCGAGGAGGTGCGGAGGGCCCATTTCACGGAGAGCCCACTCCACCTTGCGCTTCGCGGCCACATGGGCACCGGCAAGGACCACGACCTCGAGCAGTTCGCCGCGAGGCTCAAGACGCCGTACTACCGCATCCCTCTGA
Source organism: Acidimicrobiia bacterium (assembly GCA_036985855.1). Lineage (GTDB taxonomy): Bacteria > Actinomycetota > Acidimicrobiia > Spongiisociales > UBA5794 > B3-G11. Next base: position 28,596 of record BTQL01000005.1, read on the forward strand.
CAGGTGAAGTGCGCGACATCACGCTCATCGGTTCGGTGAAGCTCCACGGGGACGGAATGGGCGGAACGGAGAGTCATTGGGAAGACGGCGATATCACGAGGGCGCTGCGTGGACCCGCAATCGTGAACCTATCTGAGTTGAACGCTGCAGGCGCCGAGACCCTCTTCGCGCTCCACGGACTCCTCGATCGCCACCGAGCGCTCGAACTCCCAACAGGTGAGATGGTCAGGCTCCGCGACGACGTCCGTATCTTCGGAACGCTCAACCCCACCGACCTGCGCGACTACGCGGGCACCCAGACGCTCAACAAGGCGTTCGCAGATCGCTGGATCATCTGGGAAAAGACGTTCCCAGAGGCCGAAGAAATGCAATCGATGATTGCCAAACGACACCCGGGGATGGACCCAGAGATGAGCGAGCTACTGGCGAAGCTCGCTGTCGAGATCAACACATCGTTCACTGCAGGTGATGCGCGAACACGAGTCGAGACGCCGATGTCGTTGCGTACCGTGCTCGACCGCTATCCGGCAGGGCTGAGGATGTTTACCGCAGCGGAGGATCCGATGCGTGCGTCGTGGCAAGAGTTCGTTCTCCCCCACATCGATCCATTCGACCGCGACCACTACGAAACCGTGTGGTCTGCCGTAGTAAGGGTCGGACCATCCCGACCGCCGTTTTCTGACTGATAGGGTTACTTCATGCCATCGTTCGACATCGTTTCTCAGGTAGACATGCAAGAGGTCCGCAATGCCGTCGACCAGGCATCACGCGAAGTCGTAAACCGCTACGACTTCAAGGGAACCAACACAACCGTGAAGCTCTCGGATGAAGGAATCACCGTCGAGTCATCAGCCGATGGTCGACTCGATGCAGCCATCGACGTGCTCAAGGGCAAACTTGTGAAACGCAAGGTCTCTCTCAAGTCGATCGCAGGCGGAGAGCCGAAAGAGATCGGAGGGGGCCGCTACAAAGCGCTCTTCACTCTCAATCAGGGCATTGCCCAGGATGCGGCCAAGGAGCTGGTGAAGGACATCAAGGACATGAAACTCAAGGTGCAGGTACAGATCCAGGGCGACCAGCTGCGAATCTCAGGCAAGAAGCGCGATGACCTTCAGGAAGTCATCGCCGCGGTACGTGGCCTCGACTTTCGACTTCCCCTGCAGTACATCAATTTCAGGGACTGATACGAGGCACTAGTTCTTTGGAACGATCCGGAATGCCTCTCCAGATGGGTTCCCATGGTGCCGATGCCCTCCGCATGGAAACGAAAACAGACGAAGGTCTCACCGGAGCCACGGATCAGGAATTGGTCGATCTCTATACCACGCACGCCCCGCGTGCGATAGTCATCGAAATGACAGACAACCAGATCCATCATGCCTCCGCAGCCGCCTACGCCCTCGAATACCGGGGATACATCGAGCAGGCAGGGATCTGGCTCCACGACACCCGGCCCGCACTGCAAGCAACAGCCTGACCGCGAGACGGTACGTTCCCATCGTTCTGTACGCGGGCTAGTTTGTGCCCATGCACTACCGCATGAATGACCCGGAAACGGATGCACACATCGACCAACTCGTGGCCGATGTCGTTTCGGAGACCGAGGGACTCACCACGAATGCAGACCTCGTCCGTGAGATCATCGTCTCTGCCCTCAAAGTCATCAAGGACGGCACAGACCGCGGAGACGTCAGGATGATGAACACCGCGATGAAGGAACTCCGCTACTCGTCGCTGGTGTTCCAGCCCTTCGGCGAGACGAGGAAGATCGCTGTCTACGGATCGGCCCGCACCGACCCGGAGGATCCGAATTACGCGATGGCTGAAGAACTTGGAAGGCGGATGGCCGAGGACCACGGCTACCTGGTGATAACCGGTGCCGGTCCTGGGATCATGGAGGCCGCGAACAAGGGAGCCGGTAAAGAGAACAGTTTCGGCGTCAACATTCGCTTGCCGTTCGAGAACGGGGCGAACGAGTACCTGGCGCCCGGCAAAGTGATCAATTTCAAGTACTTCTTCACTCGCAAGGTCCAGTTCGTCAAAGAGTCCGATGCCTTCGCCTTGCTGCCAGGTGGTTTCGGCACCCTGGATGAAGCGTTTGAGCTATTGACGCTCGTTCAGACGGGTAAGTCGGATCTCCATCCGATCGTCATGGTGGAGGCTGAAGGCACCGGCTACTGGGACGCGTGGGAGATGATGTGTGACACCCTGGTCAGCCAGGGCATGATCTCACTGCCTGATCTCAACCTGTACAAGATCACGACGGATGTCGACGAGGCGGTCGAAGAGATCGTCAGGTTCTACCGCGTGTACCACTCACAGCGATTCGTCGACGACCTTCTCGTTCTCAGGCTCACGAACAAGGTATCCGAGACACTGCTCGGGGAGCTCTCTGTCGAGTTCGCGGACATCATCCGATCCGGTCACATCGAGTCGATCCCGCCAACCCAGGCAGAGGTCGAGACGGATGATCACGTCGAGCTTCCCCGGATCGCCTTCGACTTCGACCGTCACGGATACGGCAGGCTGAGGGCCCTCATAGACCGCCTCAACGACTTCGCCGAGTAGCCGATCGACACTCATCAGTACCCCTGACTGCAGTAGAATCCACCCATGCGTGAGATCCTCTCAGACCTGGTAGCGGAGCAGCAGCATCTCGACCAGTTCCTACAAACCCTTCGCGATCGACAATGGGCCACAGCAACACCCGCAGAAGGCTGGACTATTCAGGATACGGTGAGTCACCTGGCGTACCTCGAGGGTTTCGCTGCAGAGATGCTCGTTGATGGTAAGGCGCGGGTTGACGCGGAGAACATCAGGGACCTCGACACATGGACCGAGATCGGTGTTTCCCAAGGTCGTGGACGCCGCCATCAAGAGATCATCGAGTGGTGGCGCTTCGGAAGGGCAGACGTTGTCGATGCTCTCTCACGCATGCTGCCGACAGAACGTGTTCCGTGGTTGTATGGAGACATGAGCGCTCGCTCGTTCGCAGGGATTCGTCTCATGGAGACCTGGGCGCACGGCCTCGACATCAAAGCCGCGATTCTCGGCCGCATCGCTCCCCTCGAAGAACCGCCTGCGCACCTCGACGAGGAAGAGGAGTGGGTTGACCCGATTGCGGATACGACGAGACTCCGTCACATCGCATCGCTCGGCCAACGATCATTGCCCTTTGCGTTCAAACAAGCCGGCAAAGATTTCCCTGAGTCGGGAATCCGGATCGAGGTCATGGGTCCTCTCTACGCGGCGTGGCGGTTCGGACCAGAAGACACAGACCAGGTGATCAAAGGCATGGCAGGCGACTGGTGCCGTCTCGTCGTTCAGCGCCAGGTTGCAGAGGACACCGGTCTCAAAGCCGTCGGTGAATACGCAGAGACGGCGCTCCAGATCGCCAGGGCCTACTGAAATGTCGATCCCACAGCTTGTGGGAATGATCCATCTCGCACCGCTCCCCGGATCTGCCGACTTCGATGGAGACTTCGATGCCGTCATCACCGCCGCAACGTCCGATGCCGAGCTGCTGGCCGAGGCGGGGTTCGACGGGATCATGATCGAGAACTTCCGAGACGCGCCGTTCTTTGCATCGGATGTACCCAAAGTAACGATCGCATCGGTCACGACGGCCGTGCATGCCGTGTACGAGGCATCGAGACTCCCCATCGGTGTGAACGTGCTGCGAAACGACGGATTGGGGGCGCTGTCAGTGGCCGCCGCCACTCCTGCATCTTTCGTCCGCATCAACGTCCTCTCCGGAACCATGTTCACCGATCAGGGACCGATCGTCGGACAAGCTGCAGAGGTAGCGCGCCTACGATCACAGATCTGCCCCGAGGTCTCGATCATGGCGGACGTGTACGTCAAACATGCAACACCCCCGGCGGGACTCTCCCTGACCGATGCAACGAAGGATCTCGTCGAGCGCGCAGGTGCGGACGCCGTGATCGTGTCCGGTTCAGGTACGGGTTCCCCTGTCGATCTCGAGCAGCTCACTGTGGTTGCAGGGATCACACACCTTCCGGTGTACCTCGGCTCTGGTGCGACGGTCGACAACGTGGAAGCCATGTTCGGGATCGCAGATGGCGCCATCGTGGGCACATCGATCAAGGTCGACGGCGTCTCGACGAACCCTGTCGACCTCGAGGCGGCAGCGGCCTTCGTGCAAGCCGCACGCGAGCGGTTGTCGCGATAGTCGGTTGACCGCAAGAACGCATCGGACATCGAAGGTACGAGGCAGCTTCTTCTTCCCTTCACCCGGTTGCTCGTCTTACCCACAGATTCGTGGGTAAGTCGGTTTTGTCATTTCGATACGGTTCGACACCGGGTTGAGGGTCTTCCGCTGAGCCCATGGCGGCAAAGGGAAAGGACCACCCTCAAGTGATGGTCGAAGGTTCCGTAGGGATATTGTGTCCTCGTCGATCGGTAGCCTGTCACCGTGTCCGGACTCGAGCTTTTCACCCCAGCGACCGCCTCGTGGTTCAGCGCGGTATTCGATGAGCCCACCCCGGCCCAGACCCAAGGGTGGCAGTCGATCGTTTCAGGGAACCACACGCTCATCCACGCCCCTACCGGGTCGGGCAAGACGCTGGCTGCATTCCTCTGGGCACTGGACCGGCTTGCGACCGACCCCCAGCCACCGAACCTGCAACGCTGCCGAATCCTCTACGTTTCTCCGCTCAAGGCTCTCGCGTACGACGTAGACCGAAACCTCAGAGCTCCTCTGACAGGGATAGCCGTCGAGGCCCGGAAGCTCGGTCTCGATCCTCCTTCGCTGTCCGTCGCGATGCGTACGGGGGATACGCCCCAATCCGAACGACAGGCGATGCTCCGCAATCCGCCGGACCTCCTCATCACCACCCCTGAGAGCCTCTATCTGATGCTCACGTCCCGCGCACGGGAGATCCTTGCCTCTGTGGACACCGTGATCATCGATGAGATCCATGCTGTTGCGGGCACGAAGCGGGGCTCACACCTCGCACTCAGTCTCGAACGATTGAGCGTGTTGACCGAGTCGCCCCCGCAGCGGATCGGACTGTCCGCCACGCAACGCCCATTGGAGACGCTTGCACAGTTCCTTGGAGGCGGAGTCTCCCTTGATGACACCTGGGAACCACGACCGGTCACGATCGTGGATACGCCAGCGGACAAAATGCTCGACATCGAAATCGTGGTCCCTGTGTCGGACATGACCCGTCCCGAGACAGATGCGCCCGACCAGGATGACCCCCGGCGAAGATCGATCTGGCCGGCCGTCTACCCCAGGCTGCTTCAGCTCCTCAACGACCACACTTCGACGATCTTCTTCGTCAACAGCCGCGGCCTCGCCGAGCGCCTTGCAGCTGAGCTGAATCGCCTCGCCGACAGCGAGGTCGTTCAGGCACACCACGGATCGGTGTCGAGAGAGAAACGCCTCGACATCGAAGATCGACTGAAGCGGGGCGAGCTCAAGGGTGTGGTGGCAACCGGCACGCTCGAGCTCGGCATCGACATGGCATCTGTCGATCTCGTGGTCCTCGTCGAATCTCCATCCTCGGTCGCTCGCGGGTTACAGCGTGTCGGCAGAGCAGGGCATCAGGTTGGCGCGCCATCCGTCGCCAAGGTATTTCCGAAACACCGGGGTGATCTGCTGGAGACGACGGTGGTCGTCGACCGAATGTACAGCGGTGACATCGAATCGACCTCGATTCCGCAGAACCCGATCGATGTTCTCGCTCAGCAGATCGTTGCGATGGCTGCAACGGGCGACCTCGACGTCGATGCGGCATTCGCTCTCGTAACAGGCGCATACCCGTTCAATCGGCTCACCAGGCAAACCTTCGAGTCGGTTCTCGACATGCTCTCGGGCCGCTACCCGTCAGACGACTTCGCTGAGCTTCGGCCTCGAATCGTTTGGGACCGCATGGCTGGAATCATCACTGCACGATCCAATGCCAAACTGCTCGCCGTCACGAACCCCGGCACGATCCCCGATCGCGGGCTCTATACGGTGCATCTGCCGGACGGCGGCCGGGTCGGCGAACTCGATGAGGAGATGGTGTATGAATCGAGGCCCGGTGACACGTTCGTACTCGGATCAACGACCTGGCGCATCGATGAGATCACCCACGACCGGGTGATCGTGACTCCCTCACCGGGTGCTCCCTCTGCACGGATGCCTTTTTGGCACGGGGATGCTCCGGGGCGCCCGCTCGAACTCGGACGGGCCGTCGGAGCCTTCACACGCGAGATCGGAAGCCTCACGACGAAAGAGGCCTCCTCGAGGCTTGTCGACAAGTACAGACTCGATCCATGGGCCGCAGACAACCTTGCTTCTTACCTCGCTGAGGAGAAGGCGGCGACCGGACACCTCCCTACCGACCGCACGATCGTCGTCCAACGTTTCAAGGACGAGATCGGCGACTGGCGGATCGTGCTGCTCTCCCCCTTCGGCGGTCGTGTACACGCGCCGTGGGCCTTGGCTGTGAGGAACCGCTTCCGGACCGAAACTGGTGTCCCCGTCGACACGATCTGGTCCGATGACGGAATCCTGTTTCGGTTCCCCGACGCCGACGCCCCGCCAGACACGAACCTCGTCTACGTCGATCCGAATGACGTTGAAGAGCTTCTCATCGCTGAGGTATCCGATTCCGCCCTTTTCACATCCAAGTTCCGTGAGGCCGCTGCCCGTGCGTTGCTGTTACCCCGCAGACGTCCGGGTTCTCGGACCCCTCTGTGGCTTCAGCGAAGGAAGGCAGCGAACCTTCTCGAAGTGACCCGCAAATACGGTTCCTTCCCGATCATGCTTGAAACCTACAGGGAAGTGATGCAGGACTATTTCGATCTACCGGCGCTTCGAGAAGTCCTTGCCGACATCCAGAAGCGGACCACCCGAGTTGTCGATACGGACACGAATGGACCGTCACCGTTTGCCTCATCTCTGATGTTCGACTTCATCGCATCGTTCATGTACGAGTACGATGCGCCCATCGCCGAACGGAGAGCCGCGGCGCTGGCTCTCGACCGAAACCTGCTCGCCGATCTCCTCGGAGAACCCGAAATCCGTGACCTTCTCGATGCAGACGCGATCGCATCCGTCGAGGCGGACCTGCAGCACCTGTCCGACGACAGAAAGGTCCGATCTCGGGATGCCATGTCGGACATGCTTCGCGACATCGGACCGCTCACGCTCGGCGAGGCTGCGGTGCGAACAGAGGTGCCCGATGATGCCGCTACCTGGCTCGGGGACCTCGCGCAGTCAGGAAGAGCGCTGCTGCTCTCGGTCAACGGCGTCGAGCGATTCATCGCCGTCGAAGACATTGCGCGGCTGAGGGACACCATCGGAGTCCAGCCACCACCCGGAATTGCCACCGACTTCCTCGAACCCGTCCCTGATCCGCTGGGAGACGTCATCGGTCGGTACGCGCGAACGCATGGCCCGTTCACTGTCGAGGAGGCTGCAGAATCCATAGGGTTGGCTCTCCCCACCGTCTCAGAAGTCCTTCGAAGACTCGAACACGACGGAAAAGTCACGGCGGGCGCGTACCGACCGGGTGGCACAGACCGCGAATGGGTTTCGAGCGAGGTTCTTCGTCGGCTGCAAAGGCGCACCCTGGCAAGGTTGGCCCAACAAGTTGAAGCAGTCGATCACGATGCGTACGCCCGGTTCCTCCCCGCGTGGCAGGGTGTCGGCGGCGCTCGGACCGCATCTCTGAGTGATGTCATTCGCCAGCTTGCGGGCGCGGCCGTCCCGGCAAGCGTCCTCGAGTCGGACATCCTCAGCGCACGCCTCGAGAACCCACAACGCGATCTCGATACGGCACTCGCCACCGGAGACATCGTATGGATCGGTCGCGAGCCGATCGGTACACGGGACGGAAAAGTGGCGATGTACCTCAGGGAGAGCTTCTCGTTGCTCGCCCGCCCGGCGCAGGACTCGATTCTCGACTCCCCGGTTCACAATGGGATCCTCGAGCACCTCTCACAACACGGTGCATCCTTCTTCCCCGATCTCTACAGGGCGACCGGAGGAGGGAATCCTGAGGACGTCGTCGATGGCATTTGGGATCTCGTGTGGAGCGGCGTGGTCACCTGTGACTCCATCGGTGCGCTCAGAGCATTCACCGCGAAACGACGGAGAGCATCCTCCGGCAGGCAGCTTCCCACAACAACACCGCCACATGCCCAAGGACGCTGGTACCTCACCGAAACGCTCCGCTCGTCGGAGCCGACTCCCGAGGAACGAGCGATCGCGGTCATCAACACGCTCCTGGACCGATACGGGATCGTCACGCGAGATGTCGTCCTGACGGAGGGCGTTCCGGGTGGATTCACGGGTCTGTACCCCGTACTTTCGCGTCTTGAGGATGTCGGGCAGGTCCGTCGCGGCTACTTCATCGAGGGTCTTGGTGGTGCCCAATTCGGCACACCGGGAGCCATAGACCGGTTACGGGTATCGGAAGATGCCGACATGACGGTCCTCGCGGCAACGGACCCGGCGAGCCCGTTCGGTGCAATCATCCCTTGGCCGGACACCGATGGCAGACCCACCCGGAGCGCCGGCGCCAGGGTGGCGGTTGAAGGAGGGACGATCGTCGCGTGGATGGATCGATCGGGCAGAAGTGTCAGCGTGTTCTCGTCCGATGCCGTTCGAAACGCTGTAGCCATCGAAGCACTCGCACGAGCACATGGAAGAGCTTCCGTGGAACGGATCAACACCATGTCGGTCCACGATCATGACATCGCTGCCGCCCTGGTTGAGCGAGGTTTCGCCTCGGGATACAAGGGGTATACCCTGCCGCGTGCAGGACGTACGAGTCGGAGATGACAGTGCCAACGACCATCGACGAGATCCTGAAACAGATCCAGGCGATCACGTCGAGTATCGAGACAATCGAAAGCGACGGTCTGCGACGTCTCGAACTCGTTCAACAGCGTGACCAGCTACGTGCCGACGCCAGAGTCCTTGCGAACGCGATGAGGCATCCCCGCTCGGTCGAAACCGAAATCGCGATGCTCGAGGCACGTCTTGAGGGAATCGACGACATGTTCGTCACAAAGGGACACGCCGAGAAGTATCTCACGAAAGGGTTCTCCGATCCCGGTGCGTACAGCGCAGCGATCAACCGCAAGATTGCACAGGACCACGCCGAAGAGATCAGGGAGATCAACGACCGACTTGCCGAGCTCAGAGCGATACCACGTCCTCAGGATGATGACCGACACAACGATGAATGACCACAGGCTCTCGGTCCTCACGAGTGGCAGGGAAACAGGGAACATCCGACGTTACTGCACACGAACTCCAGATCCGACCTAAGCTGAAGTGGATGCACGTACTCGTTGCAACAGCCGGAGCCCTTTCGCCTGAACCTGTGGTCGAGTTCGCCAGGCACCTCATCGGAGGAACCGGGTTTGTCACCGTCACCACCGTGGTCGAGGTGCCGAGGTCCTTCCTCGAGGAATTGGGGGCCGACGACTGGCATCCGCTCCATGATTCGAACCCGGGACAGACGACAGAGCACCTTGTCGACTCGTATCTGGCCGAGCGCGGGCATCGCATCACCGACCCTGTCCGTCTGGCGCTCGAAGGTGCACGGATCCCGTGCGACGTTCGCGTCTTGGAGGGGGCCGATCCTGCAGCAGCCATCTCAAAGGCAGCCGACGAACTCGGCGCAGACGTTGTGATTCTCGGCGCTACGAAGCAGATCTTCGACCGCGACGCATGGGAGAGTGTTTCTGCACGGGTGATGATCGAATCCGGGCGACCGATCCTCGTCGTTCCTGAATCCCGGAAAGCTGTCCGGGAGGACGCGGATCTCGACGCTTACCTGCCGGAGACCGAACCAAGAGTACCGGCGTAGACTCGCAGCCCGAGAGTCACCGAACCTCCACGTTCGAGATTTGTCGTCAACCATTCCTCGTCAGCGGTCTTGTACAACCGAGATCCAAACCATGTCCTTCAGCCCGAACAGCAGCCTCGAGTGACATGCATGTCTTTGCCAATCGGTACTGGCCATCCTGCAGGCCCGAGCCTGCGATCGCAGCCTCGATGCCATCGAGCTGGAAAGCAGATTCAACCGACGCCCGCGTTTCCGGCATGCCGCGTTGCACCACTTGAACCGCCGTCACATAGTCATCGTGAACCTGCACGAGAGACTCAGGCGGAGCGATCTGCGACAGCTGCTCGATGTACCGACCCATCGCATCTTCGAGCAAGGCGAGATATAGCACCATCTCGCGCTTCGTGACATCGATTGCGGCAGCGACGGGATCCTCGACATCCGTCTCGACGATCAAGGCGACCTCTTGTTCGACGGTCGACTGGAACGCTACAGATAGAGCTTGAGATCGCTCGATGTAGTCGTCTGTTGCCCGCTCGATCACCTCCGCGTACGCCGACGGAGACAGGGCTGGCCCGGAGCATGCGGAGACAACGATCCCAACCGCTGCGATCACTGCGGCAGGGCGCCGAAGCTTCATGACACCGGAGAGGCCCGAAACTGGGTCTCGAACAGCATTGAATACAGGCCGGACTGAGAGAGCAGTTCAGCGTGTGTCCCGACCTCTTGCACCTGACCATTGTCGATCACGACGATCTTGTCTGCGTTGAGCACGGTGGACAGCCTATGCGCGATCACCAACGACGTGCGATTCTCCATGATCCGTTCCAACGCCTGCTGCACAAGTGCCTCCGACCTCGCGTCCAGGTGCGAAGTGGCCTCGTCGAGTATCAAGACAGACGGATTCTTGAGAATCACCCTCGCTATGGCGATCCGCTGTTTCTCGCCTCCCGACAACCGGTACCCCCTCTCCCCCACCCGCGTAGCCATTCCTTCGGGAAGCGAATCGATGAATTCGGCGATATTCGCAGCCTCGGCAGCAGCCCTGAGCTCGTGGAGAGCGGCCTCGGGTTTTGCGTACCGAAGGTTGGCCTCGATCGTGTCGTGGAACAGGTAGGTCTCCTGGGTGACGACGCCAACTGCGTGGGCAAGTGCGGACGTCGGGATCTCTCTCACATCGATGCCATCGATGAGCACGCGACCCCTGGATGTGTCATAGAGCCGGGGAACCAGATAGGTGGACGTCGTCTTGCCCGCACCGGAAGGGCCAACGAGAGCAACCATCTCACCCGGCTCAACAGTGAACGACACTGCCCGAAGCGCCCACCCACCCGGTTGGCGCTGTTCGCCGCCTTCTGTCTGGCCGGTGTCTCCCCATCCGAACCGACGAACGGACTCGAGGCCGGACACCGACCCATCGTCATAGGTGAACCACACATCGTCGAACTCGACCCGGCCCTCGATATCGCTCACGTCGGCAGGGTTTTGCGATTCACGCACATCGATCGGCATGTCGAGCAACTCGAACACCCGCTCGAAGGAGACGAGCGATGTTGTGAATTCCACCCGTGCGTTCGCAAGGGCCGACATCGGTCCGTACAAAGAGCCGAGATAGGCGCTGAGGGCGACGATCGTTCCGATAGTGAGCGATCCGTTGATGACGAACACTGCGCCGAGCCAGAACGTCACGGCAGTCCCGAGAGCGGACACGAGTCCAAGCGCCATGAAGAACCAACGACCGATCGTGGCCTGGGTGACGCCGAGGTCACGAACTTCGGATGCATACACAGCGAAACGATCGTTCTCGAAGTCGGACCTTCCGAAGAGCTTGACAAGCAGCGCACCCGAAACGGAGAGTGTCTCCTGCATGACCGAGTTCATCTCAGCGTTCGCCGCCATCTGTTGTCTACGAACATCTCGTAAGCGTTTCCCGACTTTCCGCGACGCGAGGATGAACAAGGGAAGAATCGACACTGCCAGCAAGGTGAGACGCCATTCGAGCCTGGTCATGATGAAAATCGTCGCGACGACTGTGACAACATTCGCAACGAGGGAAACGAAGGTCGACGTAACGGCCTGTTGAGCACCGATGACGTCCGAGTTGAGTCGCGACATCAGCTCGCCGGTTTTGGTGTTCGTGAAGAAGCCCAGCGACATCCGCTGGAGATGGTCGAAGAGCTGACGCCGGAGATCGTAGATGATGCCTTCCCCCATCTTCGCTGTCGCTCGACGCTGGACGACCCCGATGACCCCGTTGATGAGCGGTACGGCAACCATGCCGAGGCCGAGGAACGTGACAAGGCGAAGATCGCTATCAGGGATCGCGGTGTCGATGAGGCTGCGTATCAGCAGAGGTGGTACGAGGGTGAGGAACGAGATCACAACGATGGTGACCAGCACCACAGCGACATGGACCTTGTACGGCTTTGCGTAGGTGAGAACACGATGGATCAGCGCGCGATCGATCTCCGGCGCCGACTGGCTCTCGTCATGGCGCATGAACGCGCCCCAGGAAGATCCGTGCATCGCGCAACGGTAATGACACGACGGTGGACGACGGACGGTCAACCGTGAGTGCGGCGACGGCCGAGCGAACGGCTCACGGGTCTCTGTCAGCCTACGGAAGCATTCCCGCGAGCGGCGCAGCCGAGTTGGCTACATCGACGCAGAGCTCCTCAGAGATATCAGATCGACAAAACAGCTCGTATCTGTGCCCTGCCTCTGTCCACCCGAGACTTATGCCATCCGGCACGATGATCGGAACGATCTCGGCCCGTTCCGGAAGCAGGTCTGCAGCCGCCTTTCCGACGCGGAGCACGCCGAGTCTTGCCGCGTCTGACTGATACGGGTCCGTCGTCCATAGGCCGAACGCAGCCATCGTATCCGGGTCGAGCACACCCGTTGTCTCGTCATAGACGAGCTGACTCGTGATCCATCGCACCGTTTCAGGTACAAGATCAGGGAACATGATCCCCGGCAACGCGATCGAGATCTCAGATCTCGATGACTGTACGAATCTGCTGTTGAGCTCGCGCTGCCACACTCCCAGGATGACCTGGTCTGACGTACCGGTCATCTGGTTGGGGAGATCGTCGTTGAACCACTGCACATCGGGTGCACGGATGAGCCCTTCGTCCCCGGTACCGGCGACGATTGGCACGACGACCGTGGTTGTCGCTGCGTCACCCTGGACGTAGTCACGCGTGCGATCGCCGACACCATCGAGAAGGCCGGCCTCTCCGCAGGCGGCGAGCACGGTCGAAAGCGCGAGCACAGCAAACACGATGCGTTTCATCTGTCGAAGGATGGCACGGTTCTTCAATAACTGGCACAACCTCGAGCGATGGCTCACTAGCCTCGGCTCTCATGGAAGGCACTCCCCTCTCCATCGTCAAGGGTCACCTCACTGCAGATGCCCCACTCGATACAGCAATTTCTCGTGCGATTCTCCAGCGGGTGTCCGACGGTGACCTGGCGGAGACGCTGCAGATCGGGCGCCCCCACAAAGTTGTGGCATTCGGAAAACACGACGCAATCACAAGGGGATTCGACAGGGCCGTCCAAATCGCCCTGGACCTTGGCTTCGACCCAACGACCCGGATAGCCGGAGGCAGAGCGGTCGTCTTCCACAAGCACGTGATCCGGTTCGCGTGGACGGTTCCCTCTCCCGACCCTGTTCGCGACATGCACTCCAGATTCGAACTCGTCGCCGCCAGAATGGTCGATACCCTCGCGTACTTCGACATCGGTGCGGCCGTTGGCCAACTCGAACTCGAATACTGCCCAGGCAGGTACAGTGTTTCGATTCCCGGCGCGGGAAAGGTGATGGGATCCGGTCAACGTCTGGCGCGTCGAGCCGCCCAGATAGCAGGCATGATCGTCGTCAGGGATGCTGCTTCGATCAATGCCGTGCTCGAACCGGTGTACGAGGCACTCGGACTCGCGATGGATCCGAACATCACTGCGAGCATCTCGGATGTCAAAGAGCTGGACACGGAGGCTGTCATGGACCGATTCTGTCACCTCTTTGTCGGCGACCGCGAAAGGATCGATGCCGATATCGATGACGACACATATTCACGAGCACGCGGGTTTCGGAATGATCAAGATCCGCGAATACTTGCGTGAGAACGCGAAACCATCAAGACTCGCCCCATGCACATTCTCGTGATCAATGGACCGAATCTGAACCTGCTCGGAACCAGAGAGCCCGAGCTCTACGGAACCGAAACCCTCGCCGACCTCGAAGCACAGTGGCACCAGAGAGCCAGGCGCCACGGTGCAACCATCGAGGCATTCCAATCGAACCACGAGGGAGCCATCATCGACACCATAGGAGACGGCAACGGTCGGTTCGATGGACTGGTCATCAACGCCGGCGCCCTGTCACACTACTCCTATGCGATCACCGATGCAGTCGAGGCGGTCGGCATGCCAACCGTTGAGGTTCATATCTCCAATATCTACGAGCGCGAAGTCTGGCGGCATACATCCGTTCTCACAGACGTGTGCGATCTCGACATCGTTGGGCGAGGCGTCGAGGGATACCTGCATGCCATTGATCATCTCGTTGCGATGCAGTCGCATCCTCCGGTCACAGCCCAGTACGGCGATGCGCCTGACACGGTTCTCGATCTCAGAACCCCCACGGGCCCGGGGCCTCATCCAGTCGTCCTCCTCATTCATGGCGGATTCTGGCGGGACATCTGGAAGCGAGATCTGATGGATCCCATGGCCGTCGCTCTCACCGACTCGGGGTGGGCGACAACGAACATCGAGTACCGGCGCGGCGGAGGATCATATACCGCCGCATCGTACGATCTCAGGCAAGCTGTTCAATGGGTCAAGGACCATGCCGCGGATCACGGACTCGATACCGATCGAATCGTCGTTGTGGGCCACTCAGCCGGCGGGTACCTCGCTCTCCGTCTCGCTCACGACAACCCGGGTATTGCGGGGGTAGTTTCCCTTGCCGCTGTTTCCGACCTCGCTGCAATGGCTGAGTCACAGTCTGACGATGACCCCGTGGTCGCGTTTCTCGGAGCATCCCGCGACGAGGCTCCGCGCCTTTGGGCCCAGGCAGAACTCTCCGGGGACCCTTCGGTTCCCGTACATCTCATACACGGGGTCGACGACGAAACCGTTGATCCCGCACAGACAGAGAGTTACACCCGGCTGAGGGGCGGATCCACGGAAGCGACCATGGTCGCCCGCTGCGGGCACATGGAGCTGATCGATCCAACGTCAGAGGCATGGCCCTCAGTGGTCGCCGCTCTTGGTGTCTTCAGCTCTTAGCAACGAGAGCAGTCATGCGCTCGAGGCCCTCGATGAGATCGGCGTCTGAAAGCGCGAAAGACAGCCTGGCATATCCCGGCGCTCCGAAGGCCTCCCCCGGCACGACGGCCACGTTCACCTCTTCGAGCAGCAGATCTGCAAGCTCCAGTGTCGTCGAAGCCGTCCGTCCGCCGAGCGGACGGTTGAGAAGCCCTTCCACGTTGGGGAACGCATAAAAGGCGCCCTCGGGCGTGGTACACGTGACACCGTCCATCGATCGCAGAGTCTCCAGCATCGACAGCCGGCGCCTGTCGAACGCTGCACGCATCTTGTCGACCGATTCGAGGGATCCGGTGACCGCCTTGAGTGCCGCGGCCTGTGCAACATTGTTCACATTCGACGAGAGATGCGACTGGATGCGGGTCGCCGCTGCGGCGACCTCAGGGGGACCGATCATCCACCCGACCCGCCAGCCGGTCATCGCATAGGTTTTTGAGACACCGTTCACAACAACGCATCGATCTGCCATCTCAGGCACCACAACAGGCATCGAGTGGAATTCCGCATCGCCGTACACGAGATGTTCATATATCTCATCGGTCATCACCCAGATCCCGCGTGCCGCTGCCCACTCACCGACTGCTCTGATCTGGTCCCGGGTGTACACGGCACCGGTCGGATTGGACGGACTCACGAATATCAGCAATTTCGTTCGGTCGGTTGCTGCAACCTCGAGCTGCTGAACGGTGACGGTGAAGTTCGAAGACTCGTCCGATGGAACGATGACGGGCACCCCTCCGGCAAGGGTGACCGCCTCAGGGTATGTCACCCAATACGGGGAAGGGAGCAGCACCTCATCGCCGGGGTCGATAAGCACCTGACAGGTTTCGTAGACAGCCTGCTTTCCGCCGTTTGTCACCACGACCTGGGACGCATCCACGGTGTACCCCGAGTCGCGCTTTGTCTTCACCGCTACGGCCTCACGAAGGGCCGGCTGACCTGCAGCCGGTGAGTATTGATGCGATTTCGGATCTCTGGCTGCTCGAATTGCTGCTTCAACGACCCATTCAGGAGTCGGGAAATCAGGCTCACCTGCTCCATAACCGATAACCGGCTTGCCTTCAGCGCGCAGCGCCTTGGCCTTGGCGGTGATCGCAAGGGTCGCTGACGGGTGCACGGCAAGGGCCCGTTTCGAGATCGATTCACCGTTCGTCATAAGGTCTACTCTCAAACTGTCGACTAGAGGTGCACGATAGCCATGACCGAGATTCCCGAGATCGAAATTCCGAACCATCTCCTTCCCGTCGACGGAAGATTCGGGTCAGGTCCAAGCCGGGTCCGCACGACATTCCTCAACGATCTCGCCGACACAGGGACCCTGTTCATGGGCACAAGCCACCGAGCGGAAGGAGTCAGGAGCGTGGTGGGTGATATCCGATCCGGCCTCACAGAGATGTACGACCTCTCCGAGGGTTACGAGGTGGTACTCGGTGTTGGCGGCGCAACTGCCTTCTGGGACGCCGCCGTATTCGGACTCATTGAAAACAGATCCGCCCATTTCGTGTGCGGTGAGTTCAGCCAGAAGTTCGCGACATCCGTCACGGTCGCACCCCACCTGGACGAACCCGTCGTCATCACAGCAGACTTTGGCGATGCTCCGATCCCCGAAGAGGTTGCTGGTGTCGACACGGCGGCATTCATCCACAACGAGACCTCCACGGGTGTTCTTGCACCGTTCGCCCGGCGCGGGGACGCGCTCGTCACGGTCGACGGGACATCCGCAGCAGGAGCGATCGCGTTCGAAACGACCTCGGTCGACGCATACTACTTCTCGCCACAGAAGGCTCTCGGCTCCGAAGGCGGACTGTGGATCGCTCTCTTCTCCCCATTCGCCGTCGAACGCATAGAGGCAGTCGCGCGATCGAATCGGTGGATTCCTCCGTTCCTCTCGCTCAAGACAGCGCTCGACAACAGCCGCAATGCACAGACGTACAACACTCCAGCTCTCGCGACCCTGTATCTGCTCGCGAGGCAGATCGCGCACGTGAACGACAGCGGTGGTATCGGCTGGGCCGACACGGTCGTCAGATCGGCATCTGGCCACCTCTACGAGTGGGCGGAAGAAAGCGAGTTCGCTGTTCCTTTCGTTCGTAGGACCGATCTACGCTCTCCGACGGTCGTGACCATCGATCTCGCCAACTCGGTCTCAGCGAACCATGTCGCAGGCATTCTGAGGGCCAACGGCATCGTCGACACGGAGTCGTATCGCAAACTGGGAAGGAACCAACTCCGGATCGCAACGTTCCCGAACATTCCCATAGAAGACATCGAGGCCTTGACCGCGAGTATCGACTACGTCGTTGGGCGCCTGTGACAGCTCCTCTCGCGATCGCAGCGATCGGTTTCGGCCTCATCTCGGCGAGCCTCACGAACCAATCAGCCGTGTGGAGTCGGATCTTCAAGATCACGGCATCGACATCCATGCTCGCGATCATCGTGACAGGTGACCCATCGATGAACGGTTACGCGATACTCATCACCGCCGGTCTCATCGCTTCATGGTTCGGAGATCTGGCACTGTCCTTCACGGGCGAGAAAGCCTTCCTCGCGGGACTGGTCTCCTTTGCTCTTGCCCACTCTCTCTACACCGCTGGTTTCTTTGCCCGGTCACCGATGGACCTGCTTGCGATCGCAGTATCCGGTGTCACCATGGCCCTCACCGCTGCAGCCATTCTCCGATGGCTCGCTCCACACACACCGGACCAGCTCAAGACACCTGTGGCTGTGTATATCGCGATCATCTCGGTGATGGTCGTTGCCTCCTTCGGTACAAGCGGTATTCTTGTCGACGCACGAATCCCGACTGCCGCAGTGTTGTTTGCGACGTCTGATGTGCTCGTTGCCCGCCAGCAATTCGTCGCTCCCGCACTCGTCAACCGAATCGTTGGTTTGCCGGTGTACTTCGCGGCCCAGGTGCTATTTGCGATAACCGTTGTGAGCCCCTGGACGTAACATCGGCCAGGGAGCCGAGCGTCGACCGTCATGTCCTCAGCTACGCTTGGTCCATGCCTCATCTCATGCTCATGCGTCACGGGAAATCTGATTGGGATGCCGGTGCATCGGACGATCACAGCAGGCCTTTGGCGCCGCGAGGTGTCGACGCGGCTCAATGCATGGGAGAGGTTGTTCGCGATCTCGGGTTGGTCCCCGATCTCGTTGTTTCATCCACCGCGACCCGCGCTCGCTCGACAGCGGAGCTCGCGCGCATCACGGGTGGCTGGAATACCAGACTCGTACTCGACGACGCGTTGTATGGCGCCTCTGTCACCGAGACGCTGGATGCCGCCTCGCGACACGCAGAAGACTGCGAGCGAATCATGCTCGTGGGTCATCAGCCGACGTGGTCGATGACCGTGAGGCGCCTTACGGGGGCACAGGTAGCCATGCGCACGGCAACGATCGCCGACATCGAGATGTCGATCGTGAACTGGTCCCAGCTCAGCACCGCTACCGGCACGCTCACGGCGCTGCTTCAACCCAGACACTTTGCGAACAGAACGTAACCCTCGGAACACGGATCTGCTCAAATCGTCCACATCGAGATCGAAAGGCAAACATGATCGACCTACGGAGCGATACGGTCACGAGACCATCGAGGGAGATGCGAAAGGCAATCGCCGAAGCCGAGGTCGGCGATGATGTCTATCACGACGACCCGACTGTCAACAGGCTCGAACGAACCGTTGCCGAGATGCTCGGCACACAAGACGCGGTCTTCGTCCCGACCGGCACGATGTCGAACCAGATCGCACTTCGAGTTCATACCGAACCTGGAGACACCGTCGTCCTGCACGCTGCCGCTCACATCGTGAGGCACGAACTCGGCGGAGCTGCCCACAATTCCGGCGTCACGTTGGCCCCCATCGACGGCCCCCATGGAACATTCACTTCCGGTCAACTCACCGAAGCGGTTCCGAATCCTCACCCGGCGCTTCCGAGCCATCTATTCGACCCGGTCACCCTCGTATGTCTCGAGAACACGCACAACGACTCGGGCGGAACCGTCTGGGACGTGGACCAGACCAGGGACGTAGTCGGCACGGCACGAGGGCTCGGATTGAAGAGCCATCTCGATGGGGCGAGACTATGGAACGCATCTGCGGCACGCGGAACGGCTCTCACCGAACTCGCCACAGGTTTCGATACGGTGAACGTGTGTTTCTCAAAGGGTCTCGGTGCGCCGGTCGGGTCGGCGTTGGCCGGTTCCGTGGATACGATCGAACGAGCCCGCCGTTTCAAACAGATCTTCGGAGGGGGTTTTCGACAGGCCGGCATGCTCGCTGCAGGTGCGCTCTACGCGCTCGAACACAACCGTGCGCGGCTCGTCGAGGATCACGCCAACGCGAGATTCTTTGCCGAAGCGATCAACGAATCAGACGAGATCGACGTCGACCTAGCTTCCGTGCAAACGAACCTCGTGTATTTCGAGGTCGCTGATGCCGGAGCCCTCGTTGACACCTGCCTGCAAGAGGGTGTGTCGATGCTCGCAGTAGGCCGAACGGCGGTCAGGGCTGTGTTTCACATGGATGTGTCAGCCGACAACACTGCCAGAGCGGCCGAAGTCGCGAAAGCGGCAAGCAGCAATCATCAGCCTATTCCCTGATTCGAGACCTGAAATGCCTGTCTCGTGCGATGCGTCTATATCACCATCGTGATGGTCACCAGGCCGGTCATCACGGCCGTCGACACGCCCACGATGCCAACAATCATCGGCTTTGAGAGGATCTCGTCACTGCCAGGATCCGGAGGCGGCGTGACATCGGCGATCATCTCGTCGATGGCAGCGTCGTAGTCATAGGATACCCCGCGTTTTCCACCCTGTGTTTCGGGTTCGGGCGTGAGAGGAACGGTCATCGCCTCAGCAAAGGCCGAAGGGGAGGATGGCGTGAAGGTGAGAGTTTCACCGGCGAGACGCATCTGGAAGGAACCTTTACCGGCTGGCGACACGTCACAATCGTTTCGGCCCCAGGTGCCGAGTTCGTTCTCGCCGGCGATCAGGCGCAACGAGTCTTCGCCTATTTCGAACGACGAGCACAACCCGTCACCCGTCTCGCCCGGCAGAAGTACTGCCCCACTGAATACCCGACTCATCCTGTCTCCGCTGTTCTGCACATATCTCTATCGGTTGTGGAGCGTCCACAATGAAGCACTAGATGCAAATGGGTCGTTCGGCCCGTGACTAGTACCACATCGAGGTTGCCTGATCATGGCACGAGTGCCCGATCCGGAGACACTCGGCCACTCAGCGGAAGTCCCTGGACGATATCTCCGGCGCCTGCCACTCACAGAGTCGGCGCGCCACCAGGTTCGTAACACCGTCGCGGTATTCGAGAACTCCCTCGACCACTATCCCAATAGCCTTGCGGGCGATCTCATAGTTCTGCTCCCACACCACAGGCATCATCACCACGTTCATGATCCCTGTCTCATCTTCGAGGTTGATGAACCGCACACCGTTCGCAGTTTCCGGTCGTTGCCGGTGAGTAACCACCCCTCCAACCTTGATCCTGGAGTTGTGGCTCCGGAGCGCAAGGGCATCGGCAATGGCAACGACGCCCTGGGCACGGAGGTTCTCCCTGATGAACGAAACCGGGTGGACCACAGAGATTCCAGTCGACCATAGATCCGACTGCATCTGAGAAGGACCGTCCATGGCAGGAAGCTGCGGAGAGGAAGACCGATCCTCCAATGCAAGCCGGTCGGGCCCAAGACCTGCAAGCGTCCCGGACACCCACATCCCATCGCGCTTCCCCAGACCCAGGGATCCCATCGCTCCTGCGCCGGCAAGACCCTCGTGGGCATCGACGGACAGTCCCGTCCGTTGAGCAAAGTCCTCAGGTGTCACGAACGAACCAGCGGTAAGGCGAGCAGCTTCAATGCGAATGATGTCTGCATCGCCCAGGTTGCGGACATATCGCAAGCCAAGCCTGAGGGCGACCGACTGTCGTACCGGATCATCCGCTGCTCCCATACCGCGCCTCCACGACATCCCGAGATACTCGGCCAGATCACGCGGGTCGGCATCGTGCGGCTCCACGGTGCAGTCATGGTTCGAATGATTCACATCCGGTGGGAGCACCATGACGCCGTGGTGAAGAGCATCCGCAACGAGGGAGTTCGGCGAGTAGAACCCCATCGGTTGAGCATTGAGCAGTCCAGCGAAGAACTCGGCAGGCCAGTGGTACTTGAGCCACGACGCTGCATACACGATGTAGGCGAACGAGACCGAATGGGACTCGGGGAAACCGAATGATGCGAACCCCTGGAGCTTCTCCCACAACTCGTCAGCGGAGGCACCGGTTATGCCATTCATCGCCATACCAGCGAACACTTCTCCTTCGAGCTTCGCCATCTCCTCTGCTGAGCGCTTGTGGGTCATGGCTTGACGAAGTCTGTCTGACTGTCCGGGAGTGAACCCTGCGCATACCCGAGCGATCTCCATGAGCTGTTCCTGGAAGATGGGAACACCAAGTGTCTTTGCCAGGATCGGCTCCGCGGCAGGATGGACGTACGACACCGGCTCCTCCCCGTTGCGCCTCCGCAGATAGGGATGCACGGACTGACCCTGGATGGGCCCGGGCCTGATGAGGGCGACTTCAACGGCAAGGTCATAGAAGGTGCGCGGCTTCATCCTCGGCAAGGTCGCCATCTGGGCTCTCGACTCCACCTGGAACACGCCAACGGTGTCGGCGCGGGTCAGCATCTCATAGATGACAGGCTCCTGAGGGATGGTCCCGAGATCGATGTCGATGCCGTGCACATCTGAAATCGTGTCAACAGACAAATGCAGCGCGTTGAGAGCACCGAGGGCAAGCAAGTCGAATTTGACGATCCCCATCGTTGCGGCATCCGTTTTGTCCCATTGGATGACGGAACGATCCTGCATCCTCCCCCACTCCATCGGCACGGTCTCCCACAAGGCACGGCGGGCAACGACCATGCCGCCAGAGTGGATTCCGAGATGCCTGGGGAAGCCGTCGAGCCGGTGACAAATGTCATAGATGTGTTCCGCCGTAAGCCCGCGTGGCAGCTCGACGACATCTCTGAGCACTTTGGGATCGTGCGTGTCGACATACTTGGTGAGACCATTCACCTGTGCCTGGGTCAGTCCGAATGCCTTGCCAACATCCTGAAGCACAGACCGCGCTCGGTAGGTGATGACATTGGCCACCATGGCAGCGCGCTCACGGCCGTATCGCCGGTAGCAGTATTGAATGATCTCTTCGCGTCGCTCAGCCTCAAAATCGATATCGATGTCCGGTGGTCTCCCCCGCTCGTGGGAGAGGAACCGTTCGAAGGGAAGTCCGAGACGAATCGGGTCAACCCGTGTGAGTTCTATGCACCGGCACACGGCAGAGTCGGCACCAGATCCCCTGATCTGGCAGTAGATACCTCGCGACCTGGCGAACTGGACGATGTCCCATGCAACAAGGAAGTACCCGGCAAAGCCGAGATCCCTGATCACGCCCAGTTCGTGCTCGAGACGCCTGCGCGCCCTCGGGTCGATACCGTCCTCGCTGCCGGGATACACGCCCGCAGCCCCTTCATACACGAGGTCGGATAGGTAGTCATCCTCGGTGGTGAATGCGCCGGGCATCGGAAAATCGGGAAGCTCAGGAGCAAGCAGATCGAGATCGAAAGCAAGCGCCCGCCCGAGATCAGCTGCTCGTTCCACGGCACCTGGATACCTGGCAAAACACCTGCTCATTTCATCGGGTGTTCGCAGGTGGCGCAGGTCCGTTGCTGGACGAAAGGCATCAGCCTCATCGAGATTGCTGCGTCCGCCAATGGCAGCGAGTACTTCGGAGAGGTCGGCGTCATGCCGATACGCATAGTGAACATTGTTGGTTGCGACCGTTTCGATACCAAGCCGCATGCCGACTTCAGCAAGTATGTCGTTGCGCCTGTCGTCTCCGGGCATCCCGTGATGGGTCAGTTCGAGATAGAAACGATCGCCGAATACCTGTTTGAGTTTGCCTGCCCGCAACAGGGCTCCTGGAAGGTCACCCTGTTGTGCTGCTCGCGGAACCGAACCCTGCCAACAACCGGAGAGAGCAACGAGGCCCCCATCCGTTGCCGCTTCGGCGAGATCTCTATAGGAATACTTGGGGGCGTCCTTCTCCCCCCGGAACTGTCCGCGGGTAACGAATCTCCCGACGGCTGCATAACCGGCGGGATCTGGCGCAAGCAGAACGAGATGGTCTGTGGACACTCGCTCGGTCGACTTCGAGCCATGCATCTGCTTGATCCGGCCCCGCCGGGTGAGATCACCCTCCCCTGTCTCTGGGATCTTCGAATCGCTCGGAGCCATCACCCCTGCTACGGAACTCTCGGTACGTTCGGACTCCTCATGTGGCATACCCACCTCGGTGCCGTACACGATCGGAAATCCGACCGCCGATGCGTGCG
Organism: Acidimicrobiia bacterium; assembly: GCA_036985855.1. GTDB lineage: Bacteria > Actinomycetota > Acidimicrobiia > Spongiisociales > UBA5794 > B3-G11. The sequence continues at coordinate 52,157 of BTQL01000005.1, forward strand.
CATGGACCTGTACCGCACCCCGGAACCCATCGTGGTCTGTGACGCCAAGGGCTTCGTACCCGAGTTCTTCTGCTCGTGCAACGAGCTCACCCGCCCACGACGATCCGTCGAGAAACGAATAGTTGGTGTGACAATGAAGCTCTGCATACCGTGCCATAACATCATGGTAGTCGAACATATGTTCGATCCATCCAGTATCAAGTATCAGGTATGGGGTCTCCGGAAGTAGTGTGTCGGTAGCGACGGAAGCATGAATGACACCGAACAACCCAACATCTGATGACGGCCCTCCGACAGAGGAGATCTACATCGAGCTCCGCGAGCTGGAGGCCGCTGTTGGCACGGAAGGTGTCGGCCCGACCGCCGAACCCGCCCCGGTACTCGCCGACGACGATCCAACCGGCATCAAGGCTCGTATCGCTCGTCTGAGAGCCGTCTTGTCCGACCGGGGTATCGAACCGCCCACCTGAACCGAGACCGCCTTCACCGGTTCTCTCCGGGTTGGTTATGGCGTAGAGTGAGGCCATGATCGAGTTCTCAGTGAGGCTTGCCAACAGACCGGGACAGCTTGCGGCGCTGACCCAGCTCTTTGCCGACGCGGGTGTCGACATCGAGGCTTTCGCTGCGGTCGCAGACGACGGCGAATCGCATGTTCGGATCATCGTCGACGAGACAGCCAGAGCACGTCGCCTCCTCATGGATGCAGCGATCGACTTCGATGAGTGCGACATCCTCGACACGTTTGTTCCCCGGGGCAGCGGCGGGCTCGCCGCAATCGCATCGAGCCTTGCCCAGGCAGGCGTGAACATCAACTCGATGTACCTGCTGCACACCAACGCGGAGGGTTTCCATCTGGCGCTGACGGTATCGGATCCAGATCGTGCCAGCCAGGCTCTTGCTGGCTGACCTCAGTTCTTGCTCAGGGCACGCCTCGTGGATGAGGCAATCCCTTCGGCATCGAGACCCAGCCGTTCCAGGATCACGTCGGGTTTCGCATGCTGGAAGTACTCGATAGGCACACCCAGCACCTCTACGCAAGCGGCGGACTCCATGTCGTCGAGTGCGAGCTGAATCGACGTACCGACACCGCCCTCACGGAATCCATCTTCGACACTTATCACAGCTTCGTGCGCGGCAGCGTCACTGAGCATCACCTCATCGAGTGGCTTCACGATGCGTGGATCCCAAACTGTTGCTTCGATTCCCTCCTTGGCGAGCATCTCTGCGGCCTCGAGACATGCCTGAAGCATCTTGCCTGCACCTATGAGACACACGCGACCGTCACCGATCCTCGCTTTACGCGCTGCCAGACCAGTACCGACCTCGTCCTCGCTCGCCATCACAGCCCGTGTCTTGGGCCATCGAATAGAGACGGGGCCGTCGCACAGTTCGATCGCGTCATTGAGCATCACCTCGAGCTCCTGATAGGAAGAGGGCGCCATCACGGTCATCCCCGGCACCTTCATGCACAGCACCATGTCGAGAACACCGTGGTGGGACGGTCCGTCATCCCCTGTGATGCCGGCACGGTCGAGGCAGAACACGACATGCTGTCCGTGAAGCCCGACATCGAGGTTCACCTGGTCGATCGCGCGCGTGAGGAAGGTGGAATAGACAGCGACGACCGGAGTGAGACCCTCCATCGCCATTCCGGTGGCAGCGCCGACGGCGTGCTGCTCTGCGATTCCTACATCGAAGCATCGGCCGGGGAATCGATCAGCGAACGCGAGTACACCCGTCGAATCGGGCATCGCAGCGGTGATCGCGACCAGTTTCGGGTGGAGCTCACCGAGCTTGACGAGGGTTTCGGCAAACGCGGCCGTGTAACTCCCAGACTCGATCGACCCTGTGTCGTGCATGAGCTTTATGCTGTCATTCTCTGCCGGTGCATGGCCACGTCCCTTCTGCGTCAGAACATGGACGACGACAGGTCCCTCGAACTCTTTCGCGTTGTGGAGGGCCTGCTCGATAGTTGCGACATCGTGACCGTCGTACGGTCCGAGGTATCGAAGTCCGAGATCTTCGAAGAAGGGTGGAGGCTCCCACATATCGCGGATCGCGGCCTTGGTCGCACTGATGCCGCGCCCGAGAATTCCACCGACCAATGGGGCGTTCTCAGCAAGCTTCTCGAGCTTCTTCTGCCGCCGCATATATATCGGGTTCGCCCGGATACGCATCAGACTCTCAGAGAGCTTGGAAACCGTCGGGGCGTAACTGCGGCCGTTGTCATTGAGCACGATCGTGACGTCCCTGCCACTGTGGCCAAGGTTGTTCAGACCTTCGAAGGCCATGCCCCCTGTCATTGCTCCATCTCCGATGACCGCGACCACGTGGCCGTGGCCATCACCGTCGTCCTGGAGCTCTCGCGCGGTCGCGATACCGTACGCGTAACTGAGGACCGTGCTGGCGTGGCTGTTCTCGATGACGTCGTGCTCTGACTCCGCTCGGCTCGGATAGCCGCTGAGGCCGCCCTCCTTGCGAAGTCGTTCGAATCCATCTCTCCGACCGGTGACGATCTTGTGCACATACGCCTGATGCCCGGTGTCCCACAAGATGACGTCCCGCGGAGACTCGAATACGCGATGAAGTGCAAGAGTCAGCTCGACGGCGCCGAGGTTCGAGCCAAGGTGCCCGCCATTCTGCTGGACCGCATCGACCATGAAATTGCGAATCTCAAGTGCGAGCACGTCGAGTTCGTCGTAATCCAGGCTGCGAACATCAGCCGGTCCGTCGATGTGCTCCAGATACATGGTCAGTAGATCTCCGTGGGGGCGCTCTATCGAAACGGTACCCGAATATGTTGCCGTGTGTCATCCGATGCGGACGTGCGCTCATCGAACGACCCTGCACAAAGGTACCCTTGTCCGGGAACCATCGATCACACCGGAGGTCACATGACGCTCGGATTCGGGCTTCTCTCAGCTCAACGCGTCGAGGGTGATCCCCGCGCGTGAGATATCGACGTTCCGATGGATCTACTACGGGACGATGTACCCGGGTTCCCACGCACAGATAGTCTCGAGCATGCGAAACCGGGTGTGGAGATACTCAGACATGGAAGCGTCGGCGACACGCACAGGCATCGCTTCCGTTGCGCCACACGACGGCGCGAGCCTGGAGAAGATCTCGAGCCAGATCCTCGGCGGATCTTCCGAGCAGATCGTGGCAGATATCTCCACGATTCGCGAAAGGGCAGGTGTACCGATCGAATGGGTCGCCCGAAGCTACTTCCCGGATCTCTCCTACAGCAGACAATTAGAGATCGCTGAGCAGCTCGCCGCAGAAGTGATGCCCTTCGTACCCGCGGGTTAGACCGCATCGACAGCGCTGAGTACCCACGCTACTCCGTCGGCAGGGTCTTCGATTCCGATGTGCAGGTTCCATCCGCCGACTCGATCCCCCGGGTCCCACAACACCCATCGCAAGTCGGCGGCCTCATCCCCGAGTCCCGACACGTCCTCCGGTACGTCGTCGTAGCCGAGGAGCTCGAGAAGGACCCACCATGCCCCGACTCGGCCGGCCGGTGTGCCACGACGCCGACCATGACCTCCGCCACTGGCGCCGGCCCATACCATGGCCTCGAGCGCGGTACTCAGGGAGACCTCGGTCATACGTACTCTGTGCGGGCCCAGCGTTCGGATTCCATCCTCGATCGTCCCGACAACAGTCACAACCTCGGCTTTTCCGAGGGAATCCTCCCACCACGGCTTCACAAGATCCATGAGCATGTCTGAGACCTCGTCGTCATCGGTACGCTCCACAGGCTCGCCGAGATCCGTCCACGTCATTTCGATGTCGAATATGTCGTCCGGAAACGTCGCCCTGTCGGATGCGTACTTGGCCGTCGGATAGGCCGGCTCCCACAACTCCTGCGCGACGGGGATCTCGAGGATGCCACGATCGACCGCATCCTCGGGAACGGTGTCTCCGTGGATCGATCGCTCATGTGCCGTCAACGCCCGAATTGTCGGGGACTCCAGGAACGGATCGAGCTCATTCCACGAATGGGACGACGCAGCAACCTCCCACAGCGGCCCAAGTGAGAAGCGACCTCGACCGTCCGTCATCACTGTTGCGGCGAGGTCCGCAGGGCCCTCGAGTGCAAGTCGATACTCAGCGAACTGAGAGACACCCCAAACCTGCTTGCCGCGAGTGACAGCCTCGTCGCAGCGGTCCCTGAGATCGATGAGCTCGGCCCAATCTCGACGAGAGCAGATGCCGTCGACCGCGCGAGTCAGACCGGCAAGATCGCTTCCTTCGATGAGGGGTGTGAGAGCGTCTTCGACCATATCGAGAGATTACCGATGAACGACGACTGATGATCAACGGTCGATTCCCGCTTTCGGTTCACCACAAACGATCTGGGGTCGTCTCCGGGCGCAGCAAGCCCTATCCCGATTCCGGAGCTGCGCAGCCGGTAGCTCTCACGGTGATCTCTGATACTCCGATGAATGCGAGCGTCCGTGGTTGGTAGATATCGGCAACCGTCACACAGATCCTCGCGGGAGAGCTGTCCACGCTGATGATCTCGTCTCCGCTCCCCCACATGGCGCCGACGCGTCGTGCCTCTGTCTCGGCAGCGGCCATGTCCAATGACAACACGGTGCCGTACACGCCGGGCGTCGATACAACTGCCGCAGCAGACTCTGCTGCAAGATCGGCGACGGTCGCCACATCGCGGTATGCGGCTCCGAGCAGAGAGAGCTCGACGACAAGCGCCGACACCGCGAGCGCAACGAAGATCAGCCCGCCCGTCATCGGCAGCATGGTGCCCGATTCGTCGAACAACAACCTGTCGGTCACGGTTCACTCCGATACCTGCTCACAGGCACTTCCACGGTGGATCGAACCGTCCGGGTCAGCGTTGCTCCCCCGACCGCCACAAGCGTCACCTCCAGCGTCGCAGCGACCTCGACACTCGACCCACGATCCACGACAGACAGTTCAATCCCTTCGACGGCTTGGGGTCCTCCGCCGTGTCGGGCGATCCACGATGCATTGTCCCTGGCCGCAGCATGTACGGCGGCGTTGGCCTCTGTGAGTCTCACTGCCGTGGACATGACCGGCAGCACCATCATCACGACAGCGAAACCGACGACGATGATCTCCAAGAGGGCAATTCCGCGCTGCGATCTCATGGCGGAACGACCCGCACCGCTGTTCGTTCGATCACCACGGTGATCGGGACGAAGTCGGGACCGGGAGGCACCCACCGAAACGAAACAACCGCACGCAACACAGTGGCGTCATCGGTGACTTCGACGGATATGTCTTCTGCACCGGGCACCACCGCTGAAAGGTCGCGCACGAGTCCAACCCTCACCGTCTCGACATCGAGATCTGCGATGACACCCTTGCGCAGACCAGCCTCGGCGGATGTTGCGGCCACGTTACGCGCCAGCGCCAGAAACCCGATCTGTACGATCAGAGCCAGCAGCAAGAAGAAGACGCCGATCGCGACGATCCCCTCGATCGTGTAGGACCCCGGCTCTAACCGAAGAACCCGCTGAACTGAAGGGCGACGTTGGACCAGATGTCTCCCGCCGTGCCGCGCACTTGGGGGAGTAGCAGCGCGATCACCAAGATCGCGATGGTCGCAAGACCGAGCCACTCGACTGTGGTTGCTCCTCGTTCGTTCTCGAACATAGGTCATCCCTCCTTGGGATAGTAGATTCACGGGGCACCGGCGAGAGTGCGGAGCCCCAGGAGTGTCGGGTAGATGAGAAAGACGAGAGCCGTAGGCACCATGAGCGCCAGAACCGGCCCATAGGTCGCGATCGCCCGCCTACCGCTCTCGGTGGTCAGATCGCGTTCGAGGCCTGCCCGGTAGTCGACCGCAAGATCACCGAGTGACGCGCCGAGCCGCCCGCCGGTCGTGTGAGCATGGCTCAGCGTTTCGTAGAGTCGAATGGCGTTCGGATGTGCCGTGACCCGTGACGCCTCGACGAGTGCATCGGGCAGACCTTCCCCTGCCTCGAGTGCACCGATCACCTCCCGAAGTTCCTCCGCGGACACGCCGTTGGTTTCCTGGGACACTGCACGTATCGACTCGACGATCGACTCTCCAGCAACGACGTGGAGCGACATCGCGTCTGCGATCACGGGCAATTCGAACCGCAGCCGACGGGCCCGCCGTTCCCTCAGGTTCGTTTGCCGCATCGACCAGAGCACCCAACCGGCGCCGGCCCCAAGAGTGGCCAACGCAATCGAAGAACGCGAACGTCCGGCCAGGAAGAGGTCGCCCTGGGCAACCAGAAGTCCAACGAATGCACCGCCGACGGCGGCCATCGATCCGCCAGCGGGGATCGACAGCGACCGTCGGCGTGTGTCCGATCCATCCGGGCGCACTACGAGATAGGGCTCGAGGGAGGCAGCCATCGTCGCTCGTTTCGTTGGAACGACGAGTAGATACACCCCACCGGCTGCAGCGAGGGCGAGCAACCAGATCATGTGAAGAGCCTCGGCGCGGAACGCAAATTGCTGGCTCTCCTTGCGAGAATCCATCCGAGACCCGTCGCGACGAGTCCTGCTCCAACGATCGTCATGCCTTCGACCGAGTCGAAGGCACCTGCCGCCTGGGGATTCGTCGCAATCGAGAGGGCAAGGAGCGCCCACGGCGCGACAAGAGCGACGGTTGCCGTCCACCGCTGTTCGGTCAGAGCCGCGTCGTGGGCTTTTCGGAGTCTGATCTCATCTGTTATGGAGACACCGAGCGCAGCGAGTACGTCCCCGACCCGATAACCCCCCGTGCGCTGAGCGATGGCGGTAGTTGCGAGAACGCGGTCTGCGATCGGTTCCGCGAGATCCTTGCGCAGCTCCGCCAGAGCAGCAGCGAACCCACCACCGTACGTGATCTCGTAACGTACCAAGTCTGCGTATCGCGAGAATTCGTGCCCGATACGGTCGGCTGCATCGACAAAGGCATCCGGAAGCGTTGCACCGGACCCGACCGACGACCGCATGTGTGTGATGAAGTCCGGCCAACGATCCGTACGGGCTCGGAGCTGCTGCTCGATCCTCGACTGTTCCATGCGGGCGGGAATCGCCGAGCACAAGACACCGATGGCGATCGCCGGCATCGCCGTCCCCAGAAGCCCGAACGATACGATGGCGCCGCCGAACCCAGCTCCCAGCGCCCCGAGCACGACCAGGGCTCGCACCTTCGGAATCCGGAACACCCCCGCCGGCACGTCGCCAACAACGAGAATCCAGACGGCACCCGCTGCGGCGAGTACAACGATTCCTCTCATTCAGTCCTCCCCACAACCGCGTTGAGTGAGGACCGGGACCAATCGAAGAGCGTCTCGACGGTGAAACGATCGGGATCCAGCTGTTCGGGCACGCGCAGTATCTCTTTTACATGTCTGCCGTTCGCGTCTCGTTTGAGGAATACAACGATGTCGACAACCGCTGCGACGGTCCTTCTCAGAAACGGGATCGAGATGTTCTCGCCGGCGAGTACTCCGTACGAGACGAGTTTCTCGAGAGCGTCGCGCCCGGAGTTCGCGTGGATGGTCGCGATGCCTGAGCAACCCGCGTTGAGCGCCATGAGCATGTCCAGAGCTTCAGGTCCGCGCACCTCACCGACGACGATTCGGTCGGGTCGTTGTCGCAGCGCCTCCCGCACGAGATCTCGAAGGGTGATCGCTGCCCCGCCATCGAGACCAGCCTCTCTGATCTGCATCTGTGTCATGTCGGGCAGATCGACATCGATCTCGAAGACCTCCTCACATGTGACAACCCTCCGATCGGGAGGCACCTCACGAAGAAGGCAGTTGACAAGCGTGGTCTTGCCGGCTCCCGGAGCTCCAGCGACCAGGATCGTTGCGTCCTGTTGCACGCTTCGCCGGAGGAACACGGCGGCCTCATCCGTCATCGTTCCCCTGTCAACGATGTCATCGAGGTCAGACGCCGTGACGACGAACTTTCGGATCTGGATGTTCATCCGATTGGGGTGGGTCACGGGGGGTCCGGTGATGTGTACGCGACTCCCATCGGGGAGTTGGGCGGAAACGATCGGGTTCGCCTGGTCGACCCTCCTGCCGGTTCCGGCCAGCAGCTGATCCGCGATACGGCGTACCACCTTGGGCTCAACAACAACGTTGATGAGCTCCTTCACCCCATCGCGGACGATGAATGTCCTGTCTCCTCCGATCACGATGATCTCCTCGATCATCGGATCATCGAGGAGCTCGGCGAGGTAACCGAAACGAGCGGGGGACTCCGCATCCACAACAGTCACAGCTGCGCCCCGAGCGCAGCTACCGCGCGGGTGAGACGCCTGTCCGGCATCTTTGCCGCGGCTGTTGCCCTCCGTACCTGCTTCAGTTCCGGTACGACAGCAGCAGGATCCAGCCCGGTCCACCGTCTCGCAGCCTCGACAATCTGCTTTCGATCTCGCGCTGCAACACGATTGAGTATCAGGCTTGGCTGGGGACCCATCCACCGGGACGTGATCTGTGCCGCTCTGACCACTCCAACCGCAGAGGCATCCACGACGAACAGCGCGATATCGGCATCTTCCACGAGCTTCGTGTTCGAGCGAACCATCCCAACGTCCAGCACGACCTCATCGAACTGTGCTGCTGCAGCGTCGACGACACCACGCATCATCGCTTCGCGAAGCGGTTGCTCTCCTGGTCTGTGTGATCCCGTGATCACCGAGAACCCTCCGATACGGTGGAGACAGTCGGCATCGATCGTTCCATCAGCGCGTACGCCGTCGGCAGCGTCGGTGACATCGGGTCGGGGCGCTAGACCGAGCCTCACTGCCAAGGCTGGAGCCTCGAGATCGGCGTCGATGAGAACGACAGACTTCGCTTTCGTTCTGGCTCGGATCGACGCGTACGCAAGAGCGATCTCGGTGCACCCTGGAGCACCTTTCGGTCCAGTGACGGCAGTGACGATCCTCTTCGCCTTCGTTACAACACGATCGACTCGTGGCGCGACAAATCGAATGGCCTGCACGAGCGCAGCAACGTCGATGGAATCGGGAACAACCTCGCTCGCTCCTCCGCTCTCGAGCAGTCGTGCGGCCGGCACGTCCCCCTGCGGATGGACACCGATCACCCCGAAACCGAGGCGGCGCCATGTGGCTATCTGTCGCGGCGTCACCCAGGAAACCTCGCCTCCGGCAACGACAACGTCGATCTCTTCTGCTCTGGATTCGATGTCCGAGGGCTGATACGCCCTCAGCACAACGCGGAGTGCGGCCGTGTCCCTGGCGTGTTGCACGAGTCCTGGTTCCCATTCACGTGCCGAGAGCACTGTCGCCACCCGGATCGTCACGGCGCCACCCGGACGAGGTCAATGGCACCGGTGTGCGTGGCGGATGCCAGTTGCCCGGCAAGACCATCGTCTACTGCGAGGAGAACGTTCACTTTTCCCCTGTTCACAGAGGACTCCGAAGCGACCGCCTCAACAACGTACACCCTCGAAGCCAACAGCACGGTCGAAGACTCTGTCGCGAACCCTCCGGTGTAGGTCACGTATACGTCGACATAGTCACCGGCGACGAGGCGCCCCAGAACAGCGTTCTCGGCACGAAGCGATAGCGCGATGACGTTCGGTGATGCGACAAGTTCCGGAGGCTGGATGAGCGACGTGACCAGCGGTTCTCCCTCCTCGAGGGGAACTCGCAACGACCAGTCTTTCAGGTCCCCGATCGAATCTCCCGATACGAGGCCCGTTGTCGACTCCACATATCGAACGTCGATGTCCATGTCGCCTAACGGACGACCAGCAGCCAGATCCGATCCCGCAACGAGAACGGGAAGCCGCTCGGGAGGTTTCGTGAGCTGGAGCACGCCGAGAGCCGCGATCGCGGCCAGTATGCCACCGATGATCATGCGCCTGTCGAAGTTGGGCATGGTGAGGCCGAGAACCCTGACACCGAGAGCCATCAGCGTGCCTCCATGCAGACGATGTGGGCAAGGGCAACGAACTGGTCACGACCAGCATCCCTGAGCACAACGTGATCGATGCCTACTGCGTGGACGTCCCCTCGGTACAGATGTCCATCACTACCACCGAGCACGACCTGCTCGCCTCGATCCTCGGATTCGATCAGGCGGTCACGGAGTGTGCGTCTGCGCAGAGCAGCGGACCGGGCCGCTGACTGTTCTGCATCGAGAGTCTCGTCGAGGCGACCTCTCAGGACACGTCCGAGAGACTCGAGATCGGGGTGACTGAACGGATCCATCTCGCTCCCGCGTTTGACACCGCTCTCTTCCCCACTTAGAGCGAACTCGACCGACGGCCACGATGCAAGGGGACTCTGCTGGGATATTTCGCGAGACACGGACTCGATTCGCGAGACACGGGCTCGATTCGCGACTTAGCGCACCGTTTTCGCGACTACTGAAAGTCTCCGTGCCGACCAACACCCGACCTGAACCTATCGACGCCGGTCATTGTCTCCCCCGTAGCGATCGTCGCCATTCCCAATTCGAACTCACGGCGCATGGCCGTCTCAGTCGGTGTGCCGATCCCATCGAGCAATGACCGGCGATCGCTCGTCAGACAGATATTGGGGAACGCGGTGATCGCATGGGCAAGCGCTTCAGCTTCCTCCCTAGCCGCGCCTTCGGGGACAATACGGTTGATGAGACCCATGTTCTTCGCCTCGAGGGCCATCACTTCGCGGCCCGTGAGGATCATGTCCATTGCATGGCCAATACCGACAATCTGAGGAAGGCGTACGGTTCCACCATCGATCAACGGCACACCCCAACGTCGACACAGGACACCGAGGACGCTCGACTCAGACCCGACTCGCAGGTCACACCAGAGAGCGAGCTCGAGGCCCCCGGCTACAGCATGACCCTCGATCGCAGCGACAACGGGTTTGGACATGTTCAGCCTGGTCGGCCCCATCGGACCCGGCCCTTCAACCTCGAGGGTGTGCGTTCGGTCTGTGCCAGTGGCGTGAAGGTCTGCCCCAGAACAGAACGTCCCGCCTGCGCCCCACAACACACAGACCGCAGTGCCTTCGTCGTCCTCGAGCTCGGTGAAGGCGTCATGCAGTTCCTTCGCCGTTGGTCCGTCGACCGCATTACGGACATCAGGCCGATCCAGGATCACCGTCCCGACTGCGCCGTTCCGTTCGATCGATACGCTCATGCACCCTCCGTTCAGACGTGTGGCTTGCATCGTCGCTTGTGTGACGGCAACCGTATCATCCGGCACTCAGACCTTGGCGACCACATGGGCAACGAATCCGTAGCGGTGCCGGTCGTCCCACTTCACCGGAGATGGAAACATGGGAATCAAGTGTGGGATCGTTGGCCTTCCCAACGTCGGAAAATCCACGCTGTTCAACGCGCTCACCGGTGGCGAGATCCCAGCCGAGAACTACCCGTTCACGACCATAGACCCGAACGCCGGAATAGCCACCGTGCCCGACCCTCGACTCGACGCGCTCGCTGCGATCGTGCATCCGGAGCGCATCGTCCCAACGGTGGTCGAGTTCGTCGACATTGCGGGTCTGGTTTCCGGTGCATCAGAAGGCGAAGGACTCGGAAATCAGTTTCTGAGTCACATTCGCGAAACCGATGCCATTGCGCACGTCGTTCGCTGCTTCGTGGACGAGAACGTCGTCCACGTCGATGGCAAGGTCGATCCGATCGGCGACATCACCACGATCAATACCGAACTTGCACTCGCAGACCTCGAAACCGTGACACGCGCGCTCGACAAGCAGGGCCGCAAGGCACGTTCGGGCGACAAGGATGCCGCTGCAAGGGTCCGCGTGTTCGACCGCCTGGAAGAACAGCTCTCAGAGGGTCTTCCCGTCCGCTTGCTCGCTTTCAACGAAGGAGAGCAGAACGCCGTTCGGGAGCTCTTCCTGCTGACTTCGAAACCAACGATGTACATCGCGAACGTCGCTGAGGACGGTCTCGCGGACGATCAGATGGTTGATGCCGTACGGGGGCTTGCTGCTCAGGAGGGTGCTGAAACTGTCGTGATCTCGGGTGCCCTCGAAGCTGAACTCGCAAGGCTCGGTAGCGAGGATCGAGGCGAAATGCTCACCGAATACGGCCTCGACGGGCCCGGCCTCGACAAGGTGGTCCACGCCGCGTACACCATGCTTGGACTCCTCACCTTCTTCACAGCAAGTGAGAAAGAAGTGCGGGCCTGGACGGTGAAACAGGGATCAACAGCTCCCCGGTCGGCCGGCGTCATCCACACCGACTTCGAAAAGGGATTCATCAAGGCAGAGGTCGTCTCCTATGACGACTACGTGCAATACGGCGGCGAAACCGGCGCAAAAGACGTCGGTAGGTGGCGCATCGAAGGCAAGGACTACATCACAGCCGAGGGCGACGTGATGCACTTTCGATTCAACGTTTGAAGGGATTCAGATTCTGGCGCCGGATTCCCGGTCGCCGGAGGTAAGCACCCGGATCTCGCGGTGGTCTTCGACACGCAGGGTTGTGCGCTGGTATCGTCGTATCGGGGTGACCGGATCGAGTAACGACATGCTCTTGCACGCACTGGTCGGGGTCGAGTGAGAGGATCGCCATGCTCTTGACCATCATGCGGCTGCAGGTCGCCGTCACCGGAATCTACGGAATCAGTTTCTTCTTCGCTCCCGACTTCACTCTTGACACGATTTTTGGCTGGGAGACGACAACATCTATCGCGCGCGCAGTTGGTGCGGCGTTCATCGTGCTGGCATGGATCGAGCTCAATGTCACGAAGAAGCTGTCCGAGCGTCTCGACCTGGTATGGCCATTCGCCGCCCTCCCTGCTCTACTCCTTGTCGGCTTCCTATGGGAGCAAGCTGCAGATACCTATGACGGAAGCGATCTGTTCTTCTGGGTCACCGTTGTAGTGACGCTGTTCTTCGCGATCGGAATCACCGTCGGCGCCCGAAAGGTCTAACAACCTACGTCGACCTCTGCGACCACATGTCGTCCTTCAGATCGGATCCGTCGACCAGAATGGTGTCATGCATGCGTGGAAATTCCTGAGACCGCCTCTTGCAGTCGGTACCCTGCTCGCCGGCCAGATGGCGCGCGCTATCTTTCGCGACGACCTTCCTTCGCTCACCAACCAGGATCCCTCTGGTGTCTTCGGGGACCCCGAAATGTCCCCTCTGCGACTCGTGTTCCTCGGAGACAGTTCGGTGACGTCCCCAGGTGTTGAGCCGCTGGACCACTCGTGGCCTCGCCAGATGGCATTCCATATTGCGGAAAGGTATCGGGTCGAAGCGATCAGCGTTGCCGTCGGTGGTTCGAAAGTCCGTGACGTGGTCGATGAACAGGTCGATGCCGCCCTCGCAGTCCGACCGGATATCGCCTATGTCGTGGTCGGCTCCAATGACGCCTTGCGCGGCACACCCGTCGCCCGGTTTGAGTCTGACTTCGACGAAATCGTGGCTCGACTGCACGAATCGGTTCCCGCCATCGGCCTTTCGGGGATAGGAGATCTGGGAACGATCCCGAGACTACCGGAGCTGGTCCAAGGCGTAGCGCGCGTGAGGGGTCGTTCAATCGACCGAGCGGTCGCACGCGTCGCAGCCCGATACCCGCGGACGGTCAAGTCGAACGCGTGGGACGTGATGGCAACGTTCGCACAGAGTCCAGAGCTCTTTGCAGGAGACCTCTTTCACGCGTCCGCAGAGGGGCACCTCGCATTTGCGAGGGTCGGGGCACCGATGGCGGATCGGCTGATAGAAATGCTCGAGGAGTTCAGGGAACAGAACCCAGAACGCCCACACCACCAGGACGCTGTTGATTGATTCGTTGGATTTGGTGCTCGCGTTCGGGACTGTCGGGGATTCGGTGCTGTCGGGGGTATAACACGGAACAGGCAAGCAGTCACACGAACAATGAACCGCCGTGCGCAGCAGCGAGCTACGGCCGTCGGGCGAGGAAGTGAAGGATCATGGAGGACACGGTGCCGATGGCACCCGTGTTCGCACCCTCGGGGATGATGAGATCTGCGTACCGCTTGGACGGTTCGACGAATTGGTAGTGCATTGGTCGCACCGTCTTTTGGTACTGCTCGAGCACGGATTCGATAGATCGGCCTCGCTCAACGATGTCTCGTTGGATCCTGCGCATGAGCCTCACATCGGCCTCTGTGTCTATATAGACACGCACATCGAAACGCTCACGCAATGCTGGATCGGCGAATAGAAGGATCCCTTCGACGATCACAGCGGGCTCGGGGAGCAATGTGTAGGTCTCCGCTGTCCGGGTATGGTTCTCGAAGTCATACACAGGCCGTTCGATCGGCTGCCCGTTCCTGAGAGCGTCAAGGTGCTCGACAAGCAATTCGAGTTCGAGCGAGTCCGGGTGGTCGTAGTTGATCTTGGCTCGCTCATCGAAGTCGAGATGCGACTGATCCCTGTAATAGGCGTCCTGTTGGAGGTAGACCACCTTGTCGCGGCCGACAAGATCGACAACGGACCGAGCGATGGTCGTCTTTCCCGATCCGGATCCTCCGGCAATTGCGATAAAGAGCGGCCGCCAATCACCCTCGACGGGTCCGAATTGGTGCTCGGCGACGAACTCTGAAAAATCGAGCGTCATGATCATGAACGCTAGTCACCACGGACGACTTGTACCTACCAGGGCCGCCTGAGAGTGACGTCGCCGCTGTAGGACTTCACCCTGAGCGACAACCAGTGTTTCTTCTCCACATCTGATGGCTTGATACGGTTCCGGAGTTCACCCGACATCGTCGTGATCTTCGCGTCGACTGTCATGCCCGGAGCGAGTCCGATCATCACGTCGCCACTCATCGTGGTGACATCGATCTCCGAACCACTGAAATCATGAAGCTTCAGGTCCCCCGACGCCGATTTGATCCTCGCCACACCTGAGACCGCCCCCAGGTCGACCGAGCCCGAAGCCGTAGCGATGGTGACATCTGTGGTTTTCTGAATGTGAATGTCACCGCTTGCCGACGTCACGTTCACTTCCTGCGTCGTGTCGAGAATCGTCACATCTCCGGAGGCCACCTTCACCCTGACCTCGCCGACACACTCGTCGATGGTGACATCCCCAGCACCCGTGTGCACATCCACAGATGCAAGCGGAACCCGTACGACGACATCTCCTGATCCGAGGCTCACACGGATCGACCCGCCGGGCGGCGCGGTGATCAACACGTCCATCGATCGGGAGAACCACCGTTGCCGCTGTGACCTGGACCGGACCGAAACGGTATCGACGCTTGCATCGACCGCCGTGAGATCCACAGTCTCGGTGTGCCCGGAAAGCGCCACCGTGACCGTATTTCCTTCCGAACGTCGAATGATCACATCACCGGATCGAATCGACACATCGATACGCGTCGGTCCTGAGACTGCGAAGGACTCCGTACGATCGCTCACGTCTCGATCGTCCCTTCGAACGTCGACCGAGACGACCGCTTCAGTGCCTGCGCGGATCCCGCGAGGGCCTTCACCACGAACGTGTTCACGGAATCACCCAGTGCAGATGCCGCCAGCTCGAGATCGTCTTTGAGGTCTTCAGGAAGACGAACGGTCATCCGGGCATCGAGATCCTCAGTATTGATCGCCACGGAATCTCCGGTCCGCCTCACGACGAGGGTCGGCTGTCCGTCCGACAGCACAACATCAACCGTCTTGTCCGGAAGCTGGGCGGCGACCTCCGCCGCAGCCTGCTCCGCGAGCGTGGATGCCGCCTGGCGCAGTGCGGGTTCGAGCGCGATGAGCACGGCTTCTCCCGCCGCAGCAACCGCGGGATCGTCACCTGCGATTCGCAGCTGTCCCTCAGCGATTCGTCGAACTTGTTGCACGACACTCTCAATGTCCACTTTCGTCTCCGTTCGTTTCTGTTCTAGCGGTCTGCGTCTTGCGATTGAGATCGGACCAGCCGCATGAGCCGGTTGCCTTCGTCGATCATGGAACCACAGCGTCCGTCGTGGATGGCCATGACACCTTCGGGGTTGTTGTACCACAACATCTGTCTCCTCCTTCTAGTTGGTGTCGTAGTGTAGTCATTATATTGTCATATCGACGTCATATTGTCAAGTACCCATTCTGCGCCGACAGAGGTATCATGAGAACACAACCACACCGGGGAGCTCGGAACGACCGGGCTGAGAGGGTGGCCTTGCGCCGCACGGCCACCGACCCGCTGAACCTGAGCTGGGTAATGCCAGCGGAGGGAGGGGTGGCATGACCACATCACGGACCAGGGCGGTCATCCTCGCTGGTGGGGACATGAATACCGAAACACGCGTGTCGGGTACCGATCTCGTGATCGCAGCCGACTCCGGTTACCAGCACGCAATGGATCATTCGATCCCGGTCGACATGCTCGTCGGCGATCTCGACTCGATCTCAGAGACCGCACTGGCTCATGCCACGGGCGATGGTGTGACGATCGTGAAACATCCGGAGGACAAGGACGAAACCGATCTCGAACTCGCGCTTCGGACGGCCGTTGGGCACGGCGCAACCACGATCGACATACACGGTGGCGAAGGTGGACGCCTGGGACATCTGCTCGGTGTTGCGCTCTCGATCGCTCATCCCGACTGGGTATATCTCGACATCATCTGGCATACGTCGGCAGGGATCGTTCGCATAGCAAGTCCGGAACGCAGCGTCCGGATCGTCGCCCCGATCGGGCAACTCATGACGCTGCTCCCCATCGGTGACGCCACCGGAGTCACCACGACAGGGTTGCGATGGCCACTCGACGACGCAACCCTGGTCCGCGGGACGTCACGGGGTGTCAGTAACGAGTCGGTTGCCGAGCAGATCGTCATCGAAGTCGCCGGTGGGACCGTCCTCGTGATCCAGGAGGGGCCACAGGCAACATGAATCACACCGTGACACGAATTGCCTCTGTACTGCTCGCCACGCTCGTGGTCGCCGCAGGTTGTTCTTCTCGATCAGGACCGGAGGAGATCGTGCTTCTCACACACGAGTCGTTCGCTCTGAGCGAGGGCGTGCTCGAGACATTCACAGAACAGACAGGAATAGTCGTCAAAGTACAGACTTCGGGCGATGCGGGCACGATGGTCAACCAGGCGATCCTGACGAAGGACAACCCCATCGCCGACGTCGTGTACGGCGTCGACAACACGTTCCTGTCCAGGGCCGTGAACGCAGGATTGTTCGTACCGTACACGGCGAACGGGATAGAGAGCGTCAGCAGCCTTTTGCGCGTCGATGGCGATCCTGCGACACCCATCGACTTCGGTGACGTGTGTGTCAACTACGACATCGAAGGCCTCGCCGCCCTGGGTATACCACCTCCAACAGACCTCGAGGATCTGATCGACCCTCAGTACAATGGACTCCTGGTCGTCGAGGATCCCGCCACCTCGTCCCCCGGTCTTGCATTCCTCATGGCAACGATCGCCGCGTACCCCGATGGCGCAGAATACGACTGGAAGGCATACTGGACGGACCTGTTCGACAACGGCGCTGTGATCGCTACGAGTTGGTCCGAGGCCTACTACACACGATTCACCAGGGCCGGTGGAGAGCAACCGCTCGTCGTGTCATACGCATCGTCTCCACCCGCAGAAGTCCTCTTCGGTGAACTCTCTGAGGCACCGACTGGAGTCATGACCGAGGGCTGTTTCAAGCAGATCGAGTACGCAGGCATCCTCAGTGGCACCGAACGCGAGTCGGCAGCGCGCCAACTCATCGACTTCCTGCTGTCTCTGACGGTGCAGGAAGACATTCCGCTCAACATGTTCGTGTACCCGGCCAACCAGAATGCTGTTCTTCCCCAGGTATTCGCCGACTACACGACCTTCCCCGACGAGTCCGTTGTGATGGAGCCGGGAACGATCGAACAGAACCGCGAACGATGGATTGAGGAATGGACGGCGATCGCTCGCTCATAACGCGCAGTCCCTTCGGGCGTTTCGGTACCGCAGCGCTGGTCGTGGTCCCGACGCTCTTTCTCTCGTACTTCTTCCTCTACCCGGTCATCGTCATCACCGTTCGTGGCCTCACACCGGAAGGCGCATTCAATCCCGCCGTCTTCTTCGATGTCCTCTCGGATTCGACGCTGCAAGGCATTGCGGCTTTCACTCTTTGGCAGGCCGTGCTCTCCACACTGCTGACGGTGATCGCCGGTCTGCCCGCAGCATGGGTCTTCGCACGGTTCGACTTCCCAGGCAAGTCGCTCATGCGCGCCGCAACGCTTGTTCCGTTCGTCCTGCCGACGCTCGTCGTGGCTACGGCCTTCCTCGTACTCATCGGCCCGAAGGGCGTCACGGGCATCGACCTCACGGGGACGTTGTGGATAATCCTCATCGCCCACGTGTTCTACAACTACGCTATCGTCGTTCGCGGTGTCGGGGCGTATTGGGAACGCATAGATCCCTCACTGGAGGACGCTGCGAGAAACCTCGGAGCGTCGAGACTCCAGACATTCCGCACCGTGACACTCCCCCTCCTCCGGCCCGCGATCGCATCGACGAGCGCTCTCGTCTTTCTGTTCTCTTTCACGTCGTTTGGAGTTGTGCTCCTTCTCGGAGACATCAATCACTCAACGATCGAAGTTGAGATCTGGAGACAGACAACGGCATACCTTCGTCTCGATGTCGCATCGACCCTCGCGGTTCTCCAACTCGTCGGAGTCGGCGTGATCCTGATGATGTACGGGCGCTACCAGCAGCGCACAACCGTCCAGTTCGCTCACAGGGCGATCCAACCACCTCGACCCAGCTCGACATCCGACCGCCTGGCCGTCGGAACCGTCCTGACAGGTACCGCGCTACTGCTCGGTTTGCCGCTTGGAATCCTCATCGGACGCTCATTCATGAATCCGAATGGTGGCATCGGGCTTGCCAATTACGCCAACCTGTTCAGTCTCCCAAACCAGAGTGCAACGTTCGTGGAGCCTTTCGAGGCAATCGCGAACTCACTCGGCTTTGCGTTGGTTGCCTCAGTGGTGGCGCTACTCATCGGTGTCATGGCAAGTGGAGCACTTTCGTACTCCCGAGGGCGCATGTCCAGAGTCTTCGATCTGTTCGTGATGCTTCCGCTTGGCACATCAGCGGTGACCATCGGATTCGGGTTCCTGGTCGCTCTCTTCTGGCCGATCGATATCCGCACCTCGGTGATGCTCATTCCGATAGCCCATGCACTTGTTGCGATACCGTTCGTCGTCAGGACAACAAGCCCATCGATGGGCAGCGTTCAGCACCGCCTCCGCGAGGCCGCGGCAACACTCGGTGCGACACCAGCGAAGGCATGGTGGACTATCGACCTGAGACTCGTGGCGCGCTCGATCGCGGTCGGTGCCGCGTTCGCGTTTGCCATCTCTATGGGCGAATTCGGCGCTACCGCCTTCATCACTCGGCCGGATACGCCTACGATCCCAATCGCGATCTTCCGCCTGCTGGGACGTCCCGGATCGACGCCGTTTGGCGCCGCTCTGGCACTCAGCGTCATACTGATGTTCATCACGGGAGTCGCCGTGTTCGCGATCGACTCCCTGCGGGCGCCAACTGCGGGTGAGTTTTGAGCCTCGCCGTCCGCGACCTGACCGTGAAATACGACGCCACGTCCGTCCTTGTTGGCATCGATCTCTCCGTTGAGACCGGTGAGCGCTTTGCGATCATGGGTCCATCTGGATCTGGCAAGAGCACACTGCTGAGAGCCATTGCCGGGCTCATCGACATCGACTCTGGAACCATCGCAATCGATGACACGGACGTGGCGAAGACGCCGGCACACCGCCGATCGGTGGGGCTGATGTTCCAGGACTACGCATTGTTCCCGCACATGACCGTCGCACAAAACGTCGGCTATGGACTTCGCATGTCCGGAGTCGCGAAGCAGCAGCGCACCGCCAGAAGCCTCGAATTGCTCGAACTTGTCGGTCTCGGCGGCTTCCAAGACCGGGAGCCGACCACGCTGAGCGGAGGCGAACAGCAGCGGGTCGCCCTCGCGAGGACGCTCGCCCCATCACCGTCGATCGTGCTGCTCGATGAACCGCTCGCGTCTCTCGACGTCTCACTCAGAGTGTCCCTTCTCGCCGAGACGAGATCGATACTCGACGAAGTCGGTGCGACGAGCATCTATGTAACCCATGACAAGGCAGAGGCATTCGCCTTCTGCGATCGAATGGCAATACTCGACACAGGCAGGCTCGTACGCATCGGAACTCCCGACGAGATCTGGCGTAACCCTCGGTCCGAGTTCGTTGCCCGTTCGGTTGGGCAGATGAACCTCATACCGATCGGATGGATCGATCGATCACGATCCGGACTCTGTTTCGTGCCTTTTGACGCAATCACGGTTCAGTCGGACGGACGGTTTGCAGGAACCGTGGTGACATCTCGGTTCACGGATGGCGAATACGTGACTCGGTTACGGTTGCTCGACGAAGAGACCACTATGGAGGTGCGTACGCACCAGACCCTTCAACCCGGGACCGAATTGCGATTCGACGTCGAAGCGGATGCCGTCATCGTCGTGTCAACCGACCAGCTCTGAAGTTCGAACGACCCTACCGAAGTCGGCTTCGATGGTCAGCAGGCTGTATCGGGCGATTTCTCTGGCCCGATACACCTTCTTTGTCTCCGTGACAATGTCAAACGTGTGGGTGGCGTCTGCGACGAAAAGGACCTCGTAACCTAGATCTGAGGCCATCCTGGCAGTCGTCTCGCAGCACATGTTGGTCTGGATGCCGCAGACCGCAACACCGGAAATGCCGTTCTGTTTCAACCACTCGTCCAGGTCTGGATTGCCATAGAAGGCCGAATGCACGTCCTTGACCACGAGCAGGTCCGGCTTCCCATCCAGCACTTCCTTGAATCGATTGCCATTGCTTGCGGGCGCAAGAGGAGACGAAGGCGTGGTGGAATCGTGCCGCACATAGACGATCGGCCAATCTTGTGCGCGCCACGCCGTAATCAACTTTTCGACGTTCGACTCGCAGTCAGGGTTGTTACGCGGACCCCAGTAGGAGGCATCGTCGAAACCCTTCTGCATGTCGACGACTATGAGTGCGGTACTCCCGTCCCAATTTGTCACATCTTCCCCCGATTCGTTACGTCCGCCCAGCGGCCGCCGCTGGCTCTGATCAAGCGTTCGAGCGCGACCGGATACACGGTGTCCGGTGTACCACCCGCCGACCAAACCCAACGGTAGCGGGCGAGTGCGACGTCTGCGACGACCTTTACGGCATCCGGCAACCCAACACCTGGTGTGCCTCCAGCTTCGAAACCCGTGATTCGGCTTACAGCGTCGAGACTTGCGATCCGCGCTCGTCTCCCGTTGCACCAGCCCGCAAGCTTCTTCTCGTTTATCCGACGGTCCCCCGAGCAGATAACGAGCACCGGTTCTCCGTCAACATCGAACAGAATGCTCTTTGCGATCTCTCCGATTGCGACACCTACGGCGGCAGCAGCATCCGCCGAAGTCTTCGTACCTGCAGGAAATCGATGGATGTCGGGGGCAATGCCGAGGCGAACAGCCGAGTCGACGAACCGTGCTGTTGCTTCGGGCAGTTTCTCGCCGACCCGGTGAACACCCGACTCCGTAGCGACCCATGTGACTCGCTGGTCGTGCGGTTCCGTCGGCACAGCATCAACGAGTAGCTCATCGACCGTGATGCCGACCCGTATGACTCCTGCCGGGAGTCTGGCAAGCAACTCGTCGTAATACCCCTTCCCTCTGCCAAGCCGATTGCCCCGCCGGTCAAAGACAAGACCCGGCACAAGGACCACGTCGATCTCGTCAAGTGGAACGAGAGAAGAATCTGCACTTGGTTGATCGAAGCCGAGAGGATGCCGCTCAAGGCCATCCGGGCGGTATTCGTGAACCGAGAGCGACCCGCTATCGGGGGTACGAGTGATCGCTACCCGACATCTTGCAAGGCCGTGAACACGATCAAGATCGACTTCGTCTCGCATCGCGAGGTACGAGAGTACGGTCCCGTGTAACGGTGCCCAAGGAAGCAAGGCACGGTTCACCCGCTCGGACAGACGAGACCGGACAACCGTATTTGCCCATGCACGCCAATCCGTCTTCGTTTCATATTCGCGCATCGGCTGGACAGTAGCCGAAGACCGAAGGCCGAGGACCTCCGTAGTCTGTATTGCGTAGTGGGTACTACGTTCCCCCCATGAAGGCATGGGACGACGATCCACAGGTTCGTCCGATTCCGATCGAGGATGACGACGGCGTGTTGCTGCCGCCGGCGGGTGGTCCTCCCCGCAGACGGGCCCGCCGCCGGCATCGACCCTGGCTTCCGCTCGCCGTCTCGAGCGCTGCGGTCGTGGCCTTGATCGGCGCAGTCGCCTTCTTGGGAGCAGTGGAGTCCCAGGACGCACCAGGAACCGATCCCAACGTGTTCTCCCTCACAACCATTCCAGACCCGGACGCACCCACAACAGAGGTCCTGCCACCAACCCTGGAAGAGGCGATTCCCGGGACGACCGACCGCCTCACGTTGATCACGACCGACGGCGAGGCCCTGTGGACCCTCGTATGGGATCCGTCGTTCCGCGTCCCCAAGCCGTACGAATTGCTGTCCCCTGGTGTAGATCTGTGGACAGCCGCTTCGTTCGACACCGCTGGCAGGCTTGTTGCAGCAACAGGCACAAGCGCGATCGAAGTCCGCTCTCGCGATGTCTGGCTGGGGCCGCCAACGGAGATCGACAACACACCTGACATCGAAGACACCCAGTCGATCGCGTGGCACGCCTCGGAAGTTTCACGGCTGGCATTCGTGACAACCACATACGGTGCAGACTCCGAGTCCACCTTCCCGCTATGGACGGCCGAGATCGACGCCCTCACGAACTCCCTCTCCGAGCCAACACTCGTGGCCGAATTCGACCTGTCGGCCAACATCGTACGGTGGGACGGCAACGGGTTCGTCATGCAGATCGGTGACAGAACCGTCGCTCTCGATCCGACCGGCAAAGAGATCTGGAGCGTTGATGGTCGGGCGCACAGCGCATCCCCGAAGTTCGTTCCTCATGTCCGTCAGACCAGTCAGGGACCCGAGTGGAATCTCATCGACAGAGCGACCGGAGACCAGATATCGCTCACCGACTTTGGAATCGAAGCCACGGCAACAGCGACCGACATCGTCGCAGCCCAGAGCAACGATCTATTCGCCGCTGCAACCTATCGCGAAGACCGGACCACGATCACGATATTCGGTTCCAGGCGGAGCGCCCGGCGCATCGTCCAGGTCGAAGGAGATCCGAGGATGGACCAGTTCACGAGCGACGCTGCCTACCTCATCCTCGAGTTGTCCGATGCGAACGACCTCATCTTCCTCGACTGGAGGTCGGGCGCGGTGCATCGCTTCGACGTGCCGGACGATCACGAAGTGCTGGCGATCAACCTTGGTTAGTTGTCACAAGTTCTGTCGCATCTCGGCCGACAGATTGCCCTTCTCCGCCAGCTCGATGTCGTCGAGCTGAAGCCACCCCGCGAACGTCTCGAGCTCCGTCGTCAACGCCGCAGCGACTCGCTGTGGATCGGTACCTTCCTCTCGCCACACAGAGCGAACGAGCAGAACCTTCCGCTTACGATCTGCCTTCAGGTCGACACGCCCCACCAGCTCGCCATCGAGCATGAACGGTAGAACGTAGTACCCGTACACGCGCTCACGCTCCGGCACATAGATCTCGATGCGATAGCGGAACTCGAAGAGACGTTCCGCCCTCTCCCGGTACCACACGATTGGATCGAACGGACTGACGAACGACGCACCCTCGATGCGCCGAGGACGGACCGCGTCGGGGTCCATGAAGACGGGCCCTCGCCACCCCGGTACAGCGACCTCCTCGATTGCACCCACCTCGGCCAATTCGGCAAGAATGGGTCGCGCTGTCGGTGCGTGCAATCGGAAGTAGTCGGCGATATCGTGTGCCGTACCGATGCCGATGTGGCGGGTTGCGTCCTCGAGCAACAGGCGGTACGCGTCGTGCTTCGGAACCGCCGGCGCACCTCGATACACGTCCGGCACGGTTCGCTCTGGTGCGTCATAGAGTCGGGTGAAGTTGTCGGTGCGTAGTGCGGTGATGACGCCATTGGCGAACAGCACCTCGAGCGCGACCTTCCCCGGTCCATAACCCCACCACGGCTCGTTCCGTTGGTTCGGTGCGTCCAGATCGCGAACGGTCAACGGGCCATGCTCACGCACCTGCCGCTCAACATCCCCGAGAAGCTCCGGGTGTGCCTCGAGCAGTATGCCTGCGCGCCGCCACGGCCGCATCTCGCCCATCTTCCACCGCCACAACGGGTAACGGTCCACGGGCAGCACAGCGGCCTCGTGGGCCCAGTACTCGAAGTTCTCACCACTCTGGTTCAGCCACCGGTCGAGGGCCCCACGGTCGTACGGTCCGAGCCTCGAGTAAAAGGGCATGTAGTGGGTCCGCACACAGACGTTCACCGAGTCGAGCTGGACGAGGCCGATTGTGTCCATGACGCGTCTGAAGTGCCGCACGTCTACGCGTCCGGAGGGCCGGTCCCCATTGAATCCCTGCGCTCCGAGCGCTATTCGGCGCGCTGCGTCGATCGAGATCGTCCTCATCGCCTCACCTGCATCATTCCGTCTACGCTACCGGCCATGCTCCGCACTCTGCTCGCAGGGATCAGAACGTTCGTGCTCGTGCCTCTGTTCTTCCTACTCACGTTGCTGTTTGCCATCATCATCGTCATATACGGAGCGGTTCGCCCTGCTGCGCCGATCCACGACAAGATTCTCAAACTCTGGTCGCGTTTGTGGCTGAGGATCCCTCCTGCACATGTCGATGTTGTCGGAACAGAGAAGGTCGATCCACACCAGCGATACATCGTGGTTTCGAATCACCTTTCGATGCTCGATATCCCATTGCTCTTCCAGGCACTCCCGCTTCACGGACGGTTCCTCGCAAAGCAGGAGATCTTCAAGATCCCTGTGGTCGCTCAGGCCATGCGGACCATCGGGATGATCGAGATAGATCGTGGTCAAGGGGGATCGTCGAGACGGGCGATCAACGAGGGTGTTCGTATCGCAGCAGAACGCGGGTACTCCCTGTTGATCTTCCCCGAGGGGACGCGCAGCACGGAAGGGGAATTGCTGCCGTTCAAAAAGGGCGCCTTCCGTATCGCGATCGACACGGGACTGCCGCTGCTCCCCGTCGTCATCGAAGGCACAGAACGTATCTCCAGACCGGGTTCGAGGCTCTTCTTCCCTGGTCATGCGTCGATGCGAATCCTCAGCCCGATCGATACGGCAGACATGACGAACAAGAATGACCTGAGGCCCTTGTCCACTCTCGTCGAGTCCGAGATGAACGCGGTGTACAGGGAGATGAGAGCATTCGACAACCGACAATCGTAGGCCGTCAACCGTGCGGCCTTCGGTAGGCAAGCACTGGGGGCGGGCGGACATCGGTGCGCGGTTTCTCAATCGTATACCCCAATCAAATACGTCCTTCCATCTCGTACTTCACACAGATACGCCCCTGCCGAGGTAACGATCTGGTAACGGTCTGATGCCTGCCCTCCGTCCCACCAGCGACCCAGTCGCCGCCATGGACCCGCCCATGACAGCACAGGCACCCATCGACTTCGGAGCCGGACCTGCTCAGGGATCCCTCCCACCCAGGTCACCTCGAAAGGCACAGGATCGGGTGGCACGAGTGCCGGTGCGGGACTCGGGATGCGTCCGGGCCATGGTGCTTCGATATCACGCTCGGGGGTGTTCTCTTCCTCCCCCCATCTGGTCCACGACATCTGCTCCCCTGGGTCGCGACCACCCTGGGGATTTGCTACCAACAGGTTGTCCCGTCCCGCGATGGCTTGCACCTCCGTGAACGCCCGCTGGGTCTCCTCGAACCCCTTGGCATCCTCTTCGAGTGCCATCTGACGGCCAGAGCCGGACAGGTCTGCGGGTTCGAGGCACAACGTGACAAGCCCACCTCGGATTCCTCCAGATACACCCTCAATCCACGAGCGAAGCTGCCAACGCACTCGCTCCGCGAGGCTTCGCTCTGAGAACGGGTCAGCGCTACGCCATGTCCTCGACCGTTCGGTGCCATCGGCGGCGACAGCTGTGATGATCACCCGGTGGGGTGCGACACCATGGGGTGCAAGGTTTCCTACGAGACGTTGAGCGAGATTGCGCGCAGCGAAGGATGCTTGCTCGAAGCCGTCGATCGGCGGATCGAAGTGAGACTCAACCGCCGGGTTCTCAGGTATCTCTCTCGGAGCGGTGTCGCGACCAATGCCACGAGCTCTTCGATGCGCTTCCATGCCGATACGACCGAACCGGGATATGACCGCATCGCGCGGCAACTCAGCGACAGCACCAAGCGTGGTGATCCCGAGCCAACGAAAGGTCGCTGCAAGGTCGTCGCTCCCCAAGCTCGCCACGTCGAGGTTTGCGATGAACGCTGCGTCGTCGGTGACAATGTGCATCGGTTTGGAACGAGATGTCTGTCTCACAGACTGATAAGCAGCGAAAGGGCCCGCAGCGAGTCCGATACGACGATCACCGCCGAATGGATCGAGCTCCTTGTCCACCCGCTCACAGAGCACTTCTTCTCCCCCGTAGTACTCGACCGCACCAGAGATGGGAAGGTACATCGTACCTGGCTCGGCCACTTCAACGCGAGGGACGAGCGACTCGATAGCCTGCACCACGGGTTCGAACCGTGCCATCTCAATGCTCAAGTCCTGGACAATGCTGGTGGCGGTTGGACAAATCGCCTCAGCTGAACGCCGCAACATCCCCACGGTCACGCCATGGGCGGCGGCAGCGTCGTTACACGCAACGACTCTGCCGTCCTGTCCTATTGCTTGGACTGGATCATCCAGCCCAGATTCGCCCCTCAATAGGCCTGGTTGCCTCAGCGCCCATGTGGGATACCACACGCAGATCGTTCGTTCCATCGTCCTCTACTTCGATTGTCCGAACCATGCCCCTGGTTGCCTTCCCCGATGCCTCGAGTAGGGTGCGCCGGTTCGTCAGATTTCCGTGGCCAGACTCAGTTCCTTCCCACAGGACCTCACGGGCCACGAGGTTGAGGTGCGCCACCCCACTGGGGAGCTTCCCTGTGACGGGGCGAAGCACAAGAGGGGTGCGTTTCGTCCTCGCCTTTGCAGCGATCTTGTACAGCGCTTGGTCCTTCAACCCGGCAGGCACCTCGGCATACACACCCCGGACACCGTCAAGCAGGGTCGCAACGATCCTCCCCCACGACACGATGTCGTTGCTGCGCACGACTACGAGCTGTTCGGGTTCGATACCCATCTCCCACGCAGCCATCGGACTCGCCCACCCACGCACATCGAGATACACGAGCGGGCCTCGTACGGCGTAGGGAGCGAGCAACGACAGCCCGATACGGGTGAGCCCGGATCCTGGGATGCCAGACAACCCTGCGATCTGGCCCGGAGCAAGCACCAACAGGTCCTTGTTCTGCTCGAAGTCACGTCGCAGAAGGACCGACGAATCGACCGAATGTTGCAGGGTGGCGACCACCACTGGTGTCCTTTCATGTCCTCACACCAGCGTGCGCCCTCCGCTGGAAGGTCAGGATAGTCGAACATACGTTCGACTGCAAGGAGACGGAGACCCGAATCCCGGATCCGATATCCGGAATTCGGTACCCGGTGTCCGTCGTGTACCCTGAGTACCAGCGCTCTCCGCTAGCAAAGGAGCACCAAACGTGTCAGTAGCGAAGGTGATCGAGGTCACATCTACTTCCCCCGGGTCCTTCGAGGACGCCATCCGCAAGGGCATTTCCAAGGCCCAACAAAGCGTCGATGGCATTCGAGGGGCCTGGATCTCGGAGCACAAGGTCGAGCTCGCAGAAGACGGAACGATCAAGCACTTCCGTGTCGACATGAAGTTGACGTTCGTCCTCGAATAACGAGCCACGAAGTTGGAACGCGATGAGGCCCCGGATCGCTCCGGGGCCTCATGTGTCCGACACCGTTCTGGCGTCCGTGAGGGC
>BTQL01000006.1:0-72668 GCA_036985855.1 Acidimicrobiia bacterium
GGACACCATCTCGATCGCGTCCTCAGCTCTCTTCTGAATCCCCCGAAGACGATCAATGTCGCCGTCTGATTCCGGGAGCGGTACCAGCTGGGCGACCTCGCTTACGACAACCTCGAGCCTGCTCTCCATCATTCTTCGTCTTTCGACGATCGCTGCGAGATCCGCGGACACCTGCTCACGAGCTCGCCTCGCATCATCGCGGCGAGTGGCGACCTCTTCCCTTCGTTTGTTGAGGGCCTCCCATGCAGCCTGACGTGTGGCTTCCTCGCCCTCGAACTCTGTCACTCTGTCGCGCAGCAGGGCGATCCGTTCGTCGCGATCCGTCTCCGCTTCTGACAACGCATCGAGTCGCAGAACGAGCCGGTCCCGTTCGCCGACAGAAGCGGCACGAGCCCGATCGACCAGACCAAGTGCTTCGGTGAATCCGGCGAGAAGCGCCTCGGCAGCTTCGAGTCGCTCCAAAGCGGATCGTTCGGCATCTGCGGAGACATCGAAGGTTCTCCGAGCTGTCTTCGCCCGACTCTCTGCCCTCATGAGTTCGCGCTCGGCGATCTCGAGCGAAACCTTCGAAGCCTCGAGGGCTGCAGGACCTGCGCCGTCCGGTTGGGCGACAATCATCCCGTTCCTCGTGATGACGTCACCTTCGGGTGTGACAGCGCGTAGTTCTGGCACCTCACTCACCATCTGCCAACCCGTCTTCCAGCCCTGCACGAGGACCACATCACCGATCAACGCGACCGCCAGATCCAGATCCGCGTTCTTTCCAAGCAGGTCGATCAACCGGTCGACACCGAAGCGCGACACAACTTCCGAGACGTCCACAAGGGCATTCTTCGAGGTCATGACGAAGGACACACCGCCGCTTCCGTTGCGTTTCAAGGCGTCGACCGCACCCTGCAGCGAAGTGTCGTCTTGTGCGACCAATGCGTCGTTCCATACTCCAAGTGCAGCATCGAGCGCTGCGGCGACCTCGGGTGGTGCGTCGAGTTTCGAAACGATCGAGCCGATGACGCCGTCAGCCCTGGTCGCGATGCTCAGGGCCTCTTCATCGACCAGTCCATCGAGAGCAGTCTCGAGCGCCTCAGCGCGAGCTCGCGCCCCGGCAGCGGTGAGCCGCTGGTCGGTCAACGCCTCGTCTGCTGCCTGCCACGTCGTCTCAGCCTTGACCCTTACGTCCTTCTTGGCCGAATAGTCGTCGTGCAATGGCGTGGCGGCGGCGTCGGTCGTTTTGATCGAGTCGCTCAGACGTTCCAACTCGGCGGATTCTTCTGCGATACGCTCCTCAACAACTACGACCCTCGCTGTTGTTTGTCTGTGTTCGGTCATATCGCGCCGATGGGCCGTCTCGAGTGCCCTGAGATCGCCGCGGAGGTTTACAACGACACTCTCTGCAGGAAGCTGAATCTGTTCGGTGAGGGAGCGCTCTTCGTCTTCGAGGGCTGCAAGGGCCGTCTCTCTTCTTTCGGCCTCGTCCTCGACCACGACCTCTTCTGCCACAGCCGACGCGATATCGCCCTTGAGCTCGCTCAGCTCGACCTCGAGGTCCTCACGTCGCTCACCTGCGCCTTCCAGCCTGGCAGTGATGCCTTGGGATCGCTCCCGAGAAACGATCGCGATTCGCCGAAGCCGCTCTCGCGTCGTTTCGAGCCTGGCGGCTGCTTCCGTGTCCCGCTCCAGAGCCTGGCCAACCGAACCAGCATTCGAGCGCAACGATCCAAGGGCTTCTCGAAGCTCCTTCAATTCATCGTCCGCCCGGTCACGCGTCTCACCGGTCCGATCGCGTTCGATCGTCCCTGACTTCCGCCGTGCGGTGATGTCTCTGAGTTCCTCTCCGCCAAGCCACAACCGCAGAGAGAGTGCTTCGTCCCTGACCGAGTCGTGACGTCCCGCCGCGTTCGCCTGGCGCTTCAGCGGACGCATTGCCTTTCGCTTTTCCGAGAGGATGTCGTTGAGTCGCTCGACGTCGTGGTCGGTTCGCTCGAGCCTTCGCATTGCCCGATCTCTGCGACTCCGGTGCTTGGTCACCCCTGCGGCCTCCTCGATCACGGCTCGGTGATCCTCCGGGCTTGCGTTGAGCACATCACCGACGTGACCCTGGCTCACAAGGACGTGCTGATGCCGACCGATGCCGCCATCAGAAAGCAACTCCTGGATATCGAGCAGCCGGCATGGTGCACCATTCAGCTCATACTCAGAAGTGCCATCCCGAAACAACCTGCGTGTGATCGTGATCTCGGCAAGGTTCAAGGGCATGATCTGATCATCGTTCGCAAACGTGAGCGACACCTCGGCGCGAGGCAGTGGAGGCCGTGTTGCTGTCCCAGCGAACACGACGTCTTCCATCTTGTCCGTACGAAGGGACTTTGTTCCCTGCGTGCCCATGACCCAGGCAAGAGCGTCGAGGATGTTGGACTTGCCCGATCCGTTCGGCCCGACGACCACGTTCACGCCTGAGGAAAAGTCAAGACGCGTGCGATCGGCGAATGACTTGAATCCTCGAAGTGTCAGATGCTTCAGCTTCACGATAGTTGAGGTTACCAGAGAGAATTACACGACTGTAATACATATGGAAAAACTCTCGAATGAGCTCAGACGCCCGATTCCAGCGCCGAACGCGCTGCGTCGATCGCGGCGGTCTTCTTCGAGCCCCCTGAACCTGTGCTGATCACCTCGTCGTCCACGTATGCAGTGGCGGTGTACACGACGGCGTGGTCCGGCCCGGTGCGTTCGTACTCGAACGAAACGAACTTCCCCCGCTGAGCCAGGCGCTCCTGGAGGCTCGACCTGCTGTCAACGACCTGACGAGAAGCCACCCTGTCGGCGATCGCATCACCGAAGAGACGGCGCACGACAGCAAAGGCAGCCTCGGCTCCCCCATCGAGATAAACAGCTCCGAGCAATGACTCGACTATGTCGGATTGGATCGATGACCTGTCTCGACCTCCGTTGCGCTCTTCGCCTATACCGAGTCTGAGGGCGGCAGGTAACCCCACCAGACGGGAAACGGAAGCAACCGTCCTCTCGTCGACGATGGCCGCTCTGACCCTGGTCATGCGCCCTTCTGGAGCTCCACCAAGCGCTTGGTAGATCTCTTCGGTAACGGCAAGCTCGAGCACGGCGTCTCCAAGGAACTCGAGACGCTCGTACGAATCGACGTCATTCTCAGACGAGTACGAGGAGTGTGTGAGCGCAGTCAGCAGAAGCCCTGCATCCTGGAATCGATAACCGATGAAGTCCTGCACCGTGACAAGTTGATCGCTGCCATCGGACATGTCAATGCTCCGCAGCAGCGATACCTGCGCTGACCTTGTTCACCAAGCCGCTCGACGCGCCTTCGGCAGCGAGCTCAATCGCGTTGCGGATCGCGATTCGTGAAGATGACCCGTGGGCGATCACCACAACACCCTTTGTTCCGACGAGGTGAGCACCGCCAATGGATTCAGCGCTCAGCTTTTCGCGGATCTCCATGAAAGCAGGCATCAGATCCTGCACCGCATCCACGAACTCTGGCTTGGAGAGGGTCTCGAGGATCATCTTCTGGATGACTTTTCCCGTCCCCTCACCGGTCTTGAGGAGGACGTTCCCTGTGAATCCATCGGTAACGATCACATCGGCAACATCAGTTGCGAGATCACGACCCTCGACGTTCCCAACAAAGTTCACGACAGCGCTCCGGGTCAGGAGCTCGAATGCCTCCTTTTCGAGAGCACGACCTTTCGAGGCTTCTTCCCCGATATTGAGCAAACCGACCCTCGGGTCCTCGACACCTTGATACACCGATGAGATCGCAGATCCCATCACCGCGAACTGGAGCAGGTGTTCCGGTCTGCATTCGATGTTTGCGCCTACATCCATCACGACATGGCCGGTCGGAAAGATCGACGCGATCCCCGGCCTCGTGACACCTGGAAGCCGCCCGATCATGAACGCGGCCGAAGCAAGTGCGGCGCCCGTTGATCCGGCGGACACCATGCCGTCGGCGTCACCGGTGGCGACCATGCGGGCTGCAACAGCAACGGAGGAGTCCTTCTTGTCGCGGATTGCTCGTACGGGAACATCATCCATCGTGATGATCTCGGACGCATGACGGATGACGATGTCATCTCCCCTCCCCTCGAGCAACGGAACGATCTGGGGTTCGTCGCCGACAAGAACGACTCGCACTCCCTTGCGCGCCGCGAGAATCGCACCTTCGACGATCTCACGAGGAGCGGAATCGCCCCCCATGGCGTCGACGGCGATGAGTGGCATGTGCGTTACGACGCTGGAGTTACTTCGCGACCCTTGTAGGTGCCGCACTCCTTGCACACGCGATGCGGCGCGTGCGGTGCGTTGCACTGGGGGCAACGGGAAACGGACGGTCGGGCAACCTTCCACTGTGCCTTGCGGCGCCGTGTACGGGACCGCGACATCTTCTTTTTGGGGACAGCCATATAGATCCTATTCCGTTCAGCCCTCGGGTTCGAGCAGGTCCTTCAAGACCGCAAAGGGCGAGCGAGCCTCGTCGTCACCCGAGAGCTCCGTATTCAAGTCCGATTGTGCACTACTCACAATTCCGGAACAACCATCACCGCAATCTTCGATGATCGGAAGAGACAACAGCACTTCGTCGCGAAGCATCTGGGAAACGTCGATATCGTGACCCTCGAGAGGATAGGTCTCGTCATCATCGTTACCGCTTTCGAACAACGCGCCGACCGACGTGTCACGATCCGTCAGCGTCTCGGTGAGGCATCGGTAACACGTGTCGACCGTCGTGAAGCGGGCTCTTCCGGTCACGGCAATGCCCCCAGACACCGGATGCAATACGAGGTCGGCCGTGAGCGGTGGTTCCTCGGCGACCCGGATCATCTCGATCTTCCAACGGACCGACTCTGTGACAGTCACCTTGCGCGAGGACGCATCGTTGCCAAGAAGATCTGAGACATTGAGAAGGAAGGGACTTCGCGCCATGAGCGAAAGGTATCAGCCGACAGTGCACAGTTCACCGATTCCAGACTGTGAACCGTGGACTGTCTACTGGCTTATCGGTGGTTCAGGGGCAGCCGGAAGGGCCTGGTGGAGTTCTGCCCGAGCCTCGGTCACATAACGGTACAGCTCACCGAGCACGGTTTCGGCTTCTGAGAGGTGCCGCTCGGCGTAGTCCTCTGCTTCGAGCCTGATCCTGCGCGCCTCGGTTTCTGCGTTCCGGATGAGCGAATTCGCCTCTTCCACGGCTTCCTGAACGATGTAGTTTTCAGATACGAGCTGCTCGGACTCAGTCTTCGCCTGCACTATCAGCTCCTGTGCACGCTCATTCGTACGCGCGATGTATGACTCACGTTCACGCACCATCCAACGAGCAGAGCGGAGCTCCTCGGGGAGCTCCTCGGCTGCTTCGTGAAGCCTGTCGAGCATGTCCGCCTGACTGATCATGACGTTGTTCGACAGCGGCACCGCTCTGGCGTTCTCGATCTCGGTGATGAGTTCCTCGAGCAGGTCGGCTAGGCGCCCCGGCACCGGGGGTGTTGGGGCGAGATGTTCAGGTTGATCGATCATTGCAGACGCTCCTTCAACGCTTTGGCGACCGGTTCTGGAACGAGCCCATCCACCGAACCGCCAAGACGCGCCACTTCTTTGACCAGGGAGGAGGATAGGTATCCATACTCAGGTTTCGTAGCAACGAACAGCGAGACAACGTCACCGGAGAGATATCGGTTCATCTGGGACATCTGGATCTCGAACTCGAAATCGGTAACGGCACGCAGACCCTTCACCACGGTGGAGGCGCCCACTTCCTTGGCGAAGTCGACAAGCAGTCCCTCAAAAGACGCGGCGCGGACATTTGGCCATTGTGCGGTGCATGCAGAGAGGAGTTCGACGCGTTCCTCGGCCGTGAAGAGCGGTGACTTCGACGGGTTGTGCACGACAGCGACAACGACCTCATCGAACAACGCAGCACAACGTTCGACCACATCGAGGTGACCCTTGGTTGGCGGGTCGAAACTCCCCGGAACGATTGCCGTTATCACTCTGTAACCCTCTCCATCACGGTTACGACAGCATCACCGTACCGTCGCTCGTCGATTGTACGGAGGAATTGAGGCGGAGTGGTCTCGCTGCGAGCCTGACGATGCACCACGACGATACCCCGGGAATCGAGCACGGGCTCGATCAACTCGAGAACATCCCGCACCTGTTGGTCGTCATCGGCGTACGGCGGATCGACGAAAACCACGTTGTAGACGCCGCTTCGTTCACCCAAGAACGACGCGACGTCGGCCAAGTGCACCAGGCCACCGAGTCCGACACGATCGACGTTCCGTCGCAGTATCGTCTCAGCGTCCCTGTCGTGCTCCACGAACACGGCATGAGTCGCTCCCCTGCTCAATGACTCGAGTCCAAGCGAACCGGAACCGGCATAGAGGTCGAGCACGGTCGTGCCGTCGAATCTGGCCGACAGGATCGAAAAGATGGATTCGCGGGCGCGACCCGTCATCGGGCGTGTTCCGGTCTTTGGCGTGTCGAGCTTGCGACCTTTTGCAGCGCCGGCAATGATCCTCATGTCAACTCCTCGTGAGCCACTGTGCGGACTCGCCGAACAACGCTGCAACTTCATGCATCACGTCGGTCACGAGCTCGCCATCTGGATCCTCGGCCACCGACTCCGTAGCGACGGAGCTCGCAGCGTCGAGGAGCGCGTGATCTCTGAGAATATCGCCGAGACGCAGATCGGCCGCGCCGGATTGGGCACCGCCGAACACGGTGCCTTGTCCCCTGATCTCGAGGTCGATCTCCGATAGTTCGAAACCGTCCGTCGATCGGATCATCGCCTCGATTCTCCGCTCTCCGTCCGGGGTCGTTGGATCAGCCGCCAAAAGACATGCACCACCACGCTCTCCTCGCCCCACGCGTCCCCGCAACTGGTGGAGCTGGCTCAAGCCGAACCGGTCCGCCGTGCGGATCACCATGAGCGTCGCATTCGGCACGTCGATGCCGACCTCGATCACGGTGGTTGCCACCAGAACGTCGACTTCTCCCGCACGGAACCGGTGCATGATCTCAGCCTTGTCATATGCAGACATCTGACCGTGCAAGAGCGCCGACCGAAGGCCCGGCAATCCAGATTGCACCCTCACGATCTCAGATTCCGCCGATCGTGCCTCGATCTTGTCCGAGTCCTCCACCAGGGGGCACACAACGAACACCTGGCCCCCGGCGGTGACGGCCTCCTGAATCCGACGGTCGATTTCATCGTCTGCTGCTTCCGGCACCGCGGCGGTTGAAACGGGTGTTCGGCCCTCGGGCATCTCGTCGATGACGGACACCTTCAGATCTCCGTACAGGGTCATCGCCAGCGTTCTCGGGATCGGTGTTGCGGTCAGGAGAAGGAGGTCGGGAACGCCTTCACCCTGGTTCTTGTCACGCATCACCACTCGCTGCTCTACACCGAATCGATGCTGTTCATCAACGACGACCATGCCGAGACTGTGGAAAGCAACATCGCCCTGGATCAGGGCCTGGGTTCCGAAGGCGAGGTCGATGGTCCCTTCGGCAAGCCACTCGAGACCCTGTTTGCGCGACACGTCCCCCACCACGAAGTTCGTGGTGACCCGGCTTCCCGTGAACAGACCGATCCGGACGGGACGCGTAGCGAGGGTCTCCTCGGCGAACAGTGACCCCGTCCCCGCCGCCCCGACGTCCTCACGGGTCGGCGCCATCCCTGCGTCCTCGAAGGCGAGTTCGGTGCCGAGGTAATGCTGGGTGGCGAGCACTTCGGTTGGTGCCATGACCGCGCCCTGATGTCCGCTCTCGACCGATGTCAGCAGGGCGGCAACGACGACGACGGTCTTGCCCGACCCAACCTCTCCCTGCAGGAGTCGATGCATCGGTGTCCTTGCTTTCATATCAGCAAGCAGCTCGCTGAGCACTCGATCCTGGGCATCGGTCAACCGGTAGGGAAGCGATTCGACGAACCGGTGGAACAGCTCACCTTTCACCGAGTTCCGAACGCCGATCTGGGACTCGTACTCATCATGTGCACGAACCTTGAGCGCCATCTGTATGCGAAGGAACTCATCGAAGATCAACCGGCGTCTCGCAGGCTCAGTGTTCGCAAAGGAGTCGGGCGAATGTACCTGTGTGAACGCGAACGTGCGGTCCACCAGATCGAAACGGTCGAGAATCTCTTCAGGAACGATGTCGGCGACCGGGACGGATCGTCTCAATGCGTTCGCCACGGCATCACGGACCATGTACGGCCTGAGGCCCCCGAGTCCTGGGTATACGGGCAGGACAATGCCCGTCGTGAATGCCTTGTTGCCGCTCAGCCTGTCCACGTCAGGGCTCTTCATCTGGAGGGATCCTCGGTATGTCTCGACCTTGCCGGAGAGCGCGACTTCCTCCCCTTCGGTGAGTTTGATGTATGGGTTGAACCACACACAGCGCACACTGGAAGTACCGTCGGACACCTTCGCTTCGACCATTGTGCGACCACGCGAGATGCGGCGCTTCGAGAACGAGGTAACGGTGCCCCCGACCGTGACCACCTCACCGATCGGCGCGGCTCCCAGGTTGAAGAGCTGGCTGCGATCCAGATAGCGACGCGGAACGGTGAGCAGAAGATCGGCAACGGATCGGATGCCATGACTCTCGAGCTTCTCCATCGACTTTGTCCCGATGCCCTTCACCTGGTCCGTCGCAATGCCGGCAAGGTACGCGAGCGTTCTCACTTCGTGGAGCATGGGTGTGGTCATGCACCGATGTTGGTAGACCTTGGGACGTATTGCCACAACACAGGGCGCAGAGCCCGATACACATGGTGCACTGCTATCGTTCCCGCGCACCTCAGGAGGTTTCCCCCACATGGCATACAGATGTGAAGTTTGCGGCAAGGGGCCGTGGACGGGCAAACAGGTCAGCTTCTCGCACAAGCGCTCATCCAAGACCTGGCGCCCGAACATCCAGAAAATCCGCGTCAAACACGGGACCAACTCCCGGCGGGCACGGGTTTGCACATCGTGCATCAAAGCTGGCAAGATCGAGAAGGCCTGATGCAGGGGGTCGTCAAGACGTACGATCCAAGTACCGGTATTGGTTCAATCGTGCGTGATGATGACCGCAGCGAGGTACTGCTCAAACCCGGAAGTCTCGAGGGATCGATGTTCCGTCTCCTGAGACAGGGTCAACGCGTGCGCTTCGACCTCGAGGGCGAGGGAAGCGCTGGGTACGCCACGAACCTCAGATTCGGGTCAGACGGATACTGATACAGGTATCAGCCGTCAGGCGTCGGAGAGAACGCAGCACCAGATTCGGCTCTCGATCGTACGGTCTACCCCCGACCGACTACAGTTGCATCCATGGTCCAAGCATTTGTACTCATCCAGACCGACACTGGACGCGCATCTGACGTTGCCCGAGCGATCGGAGAGCTCGATGGAGTGATGTCGTCAGAAGCAGTGACAGGTCCC
The DNA here is from genome assembly GCA_036985855.1 of Acidimicrobiia bacterium. Classification (GTDB taxonomy): domain Bacteria; phylum Actinomycetota; class Acidimicrobiia; order Spongiisociales; family UBA5794; genus B3-G11. Next base: position 9,450 of record BTQL01000006.1, read on the forward strand.
TACGACGTCATCGTGTCGGCCGAAGCCCAGGATGTTGACGCACTCGGGCACCTCGTGGTCACCCAGATCCAACCGGTAGTCGGCATCGTCCGGACACTGACCTGCCCTGTCATCAGGATCTAGCGGATCGACAACCGACTGCGTTCCTTGTGGCGTGTGAAGGCGGCCTCAACGAGATGCGAGCACAGCTCTGGGTACGTCATTCCCGAGGCCAACCACATCTTCGGAAACCCGGAGATCGATGTGAAGCCGGGGAGCGTGTTCGCCTCGTTGAACAGGAACCTCCTCGACACACGATCGTAGAGAAAGTCGACGCGGGCCAACCCGGACAAACCGAGCTCGGTGAACACGTTCTCTGCGAGGATCCTCACTCGTTTCCCTGCCGACTCCGACAGTTGCGCCGGCACTTCGAAACGAGAGGATTCGTCGGCGTATTTGGCATCGTATGTGTAGAACTCGGTCTCGACGATCACCTCACCAGGCACCGACGCACGTGGTCCGTCCAAAACGCCTACTTCGATCTCGCGGGCATCGATAGCACGTTCGATGAGCACCTTCGAGTCATACCGAAACGCTGAGTTGACCGCCTCGTTCATCTGTGCCTCGTTTTCAACCCGACGAACACCGATCGACGACCCTTGCGCCGACGGCTTGACGAATGCCGGAAATCCAATGCTGTGCTGCGCTACAGCCATGGCAGAACTCGGATCTCTGTCCCACTCATCCCTTGTCACACGCACCCACGGAGTCGTCTCGATTCCGGACGCCTTGACGACGCGTTTCGCAAGGTCCTTGTCCATTGCAAGTGAGCTCCCAAGCACGCCGCAGCCGACATAGGGAACACCGCATGTTTCGAGCAACCCCTGAACCGTCCCGTCTTCTCCTTGTGGACCGTGCAACACGGGAAACACGACGTCGAACTCGACATCGTGGTCGACGACCCGCAGCGCTCCGGATGGGACGCCCACTTCGACGGTGCGACCGTCGGCCTTGAACGGACGGAACGTCGGATCTGCGAGATGCCAGGTGCCGTCGCGATCGATCCCGACCGGAATCACACGATGCCCACCATCGACAAGTGCATCATGGACAGACACAGCAGACGCACACGAAACCTCATGCTCAGCGGAGCGTCCGCCGAAGAGAAGAAGTACCCGAGCCATGCGTAGAGGTTACCGTGGGAGCTGACCTGGTAAGGGGTTTGAGCAATTGGCCGATAGAGACCTGACAATCGACTACCGGATCCGTGTGGTGCACACGGGTCTCATCCTCTCGTGGCTCGCCATGTTGTTGTTGGCCCTATGGGCGGTATCTCTCGATGCTGAGAGTGATCTCGCAGTAACCATCATTCTCGGCGCCTTCGTCGCGGGCCTCATCATCATCACGTTTGCCCCCTGGCGCTCAATGCTGGCATCGAGCGTGGGAGATTGGACGATCCTCCTATGGAGCACAGCGGCACTGATGGCAGTCCTCATGTATGAGACGATCTCAGCGAGCACGCCCAACGGCATCGGATTCCTGCTCGTCCTGTTCTTCGCAGCCGCCACGCTCATTCCGAACCGGTCGATCATCACACTCGGTATTGGAACGACGATCGTCTTCGGCGCTGCGGTAGCGGGTTCAGGGACGGTTGATTTCGCGTTATTCGCCGGTAGCGTCCTCCCTTTCATCGGTGCAACCGTTTTCGTTCTGCTCATTTCTGTTGGTGTTCGAACCCAGCTCGAGGCCACAGACGCGGCATACCGATCAGTGGCCTATCGAGGTGCCGAACTTGCCCGCCAGGAACAGGAGCTCACCCACCTGTACGAAGTATCTCGAACAATCGGTGCAGGTTCCAAGCTCAACGAGGTTCTACCCGAGTTGATCGGTCGCGTCGCTGGATCCGTCAAAGCACGTATCGGTCTCGTTCTTCTGTACGACTCGGAGGCGGAACGCTTGGAACTGATGTCGCCAATCTGGGTAGCGGGTCACACCGTCCCTGCTGATGAGCTCTCGCTCGGACTCGACGAAGCGGGAATCTCCCAGCGCGTGTTCATGAGCGGTGACGCCACCGTCATCAATGACCTGTCAGACGGTTCGGTTCGCGATCGGCTCGCATCCGAACTTGAAGCGGACCGTGTCGCGGTGGTAGCGATGCGTGTCGAAAACCGGACCATTGGAGTACTGCTCGTTGGTGACAAACCCACAGATTTCACCGACGAGGACATCGAGACTCTCGAATCGGTGGCTGCCCCCGCAGCACTCGTGTTGAACCAGATGGCTCGATTCGAGGAGGCGAGATCCACCGGAGAAAGAATGGCAGAACTCGCCAAGCTCAAGACAGACTTCGTGTCGGTCGTCTCGCATGAATTGAGAACCCCACTTACATCGATCATCGGAGCGATCAGCACCCTCAAGCGACCAGAATTACTGCCGGAAGATCCGAGGGCACAACAACTGATCGAGATGGCCGCGAAACAGGCGAACCGGCTCAGGACGCTGATCGAAGATCTACTCGTCATGTCACGAATCGAAGCGGATTCTCTCCCTGTCAGGCCGGAACAGATCGAGCTCGAGGTCTTCCTCACCGACCTGATTGCTTCTCTGCCGGAGGGCGAAAGAGTGATCCACGAGGCAACGCCGGGGGTGGGCCTCGTGACATCAGATCCAGATCATCTGGCTCGAGTGGTCACGAATCTCGTCGAGAACGCCATCAAGTACGGCGATGAGGGACCGATCGAGGTCGTCACCTCGAACGAGGGGGACGAAGTTCGAATGTCGGTCATCGATCACGGACCGGGTATCTCGTACGAACAACACGAAGTCATCTTCGAGCGATTCACCCAGCTCCAGCCGCATGCGACCCGATCCATGGGAGGCGCCGGTCTCGGCCTGTCCATCGTCAAGGGTCTCGTCGAAGCGATGCATGGTCGTGTGTGGTACGAACCGACACCTGGCGGAGGGGCCACCTTCACGGTAGCGATACCAACGAGTAGCTCCACGCCGATCAGCGACTAGAACGCGTCCGCTACAGGCCCTCCGTGATGCCCGCTGCAAGAGCATGGAATCCGCCGTCGACGTGGACGATCTCGCCAGATGTCGCGGAAGCGAAGTCAGAGAGCAGGACACACGCCATGTTGGCAACCGGCTCAGGATCGGACGTGTCCCAGCCGAGCGGCGCACGGATCGCCCAAAGTCCGTCATATTGCACAAACCCGGGAATCGACTTGGCCGCAATGGTCGCGAGCGGCCCCGCTGCCACGAGGTTTGCGCGAATGTTCTCTGGTCCGAGGTATTTGGCCAGATATCGATTCACCGACTGGAGGGCAGACTTGGACACACCCATCCAGTCGTACGAAGGCCACGCGGTCGAATTGTCAAAGTCGAGACCCACGACGGCACCGCCACCTGCTTCGTTGAACAAGGGACGGAGACCAACGGCAAGCGTCTTGTATGAAAACGCCGACGTGATGAAGGTGGTAGACGCAGACTCCGGAGGTGTTTCGAGAAACGATCCACCGAGGGCATCTGCAGGAGCGTATGCGATTGCGTGTAGAGCACCGTCCACGCTCCCCCACTCTGATCGAAGGTCAGATACGAGCGCTTCCATGTGTTCAGGATTGTTGATGTCCAGCTCGAGGACGTCAGCCTCATTTGGGAGACGTTTCGCCGAGCGTTTCGTCAGCGACATGCTTCGACCAAACCCCGTGAGCACGATCTGAGCGCCCTGTTCCTGGGCGACCCGTGCCGTGTGCCACGCGATTGAATCGTCCGTGAGGACGCCTGTGATCACGAGACGCTTGCCAGTCAGCATTCAATCCCTTTCTTGCGCAGTGATAGACATTAGGACACATTCGCCCACGCCCGGAGACCTAACCCCATGACGAAGAGCAACAGGATTCCGTACGTCAGAGCTGGTTTGCGCGCCATCGTCGTCCGGTAGACGTAGGCGAGGGTGAGAGTAACCACGATGACCACGCCGTAGAACACATGAAACGCATCACCAGGCCGAAGATCGTTGCTGTAGAGATAGACCCCTGCTGCCACCTGGAGGAGGATCGCACCGATCGCGATGCCGCGCGCCCACGCAAAGGCCTTCGAAGGCGTGCGTTTCAGGATGGCGAGAACGAGACCCCACAGCCCTACGAGGCCGGTCGTGGCGATCGCGACGTAGAACCAGTTCTGATGGAAAGCGAGGACGGTGTCCATTGATTCAGGATCCTTGAGTTGATGCGGCGCAACCATACCCAAACTGATGGGTGGAAACAGCCGAAGGGGTAGGTTACCGAGATGGTCGAGCTCCACCCACACGATATCGCCCACGGCGGAGAGGCCGTGGCACGCAAGGACGGCAAGGCACACTTCATCGCCGGGACCATGCCCGGTGAGGTGGTCGAAGCCTCGATCGTCGAGGACCGCGGATCCTGGGCCAGAGCTGCGCTCATCAACATCATCGAACCATCACCGATGCGCAGAACGCCGCCGTGTCGGTACGCCGAGGTCTGCGGCGGGTGCCAGTGGCAGTTCACCGACGGCGACACGCAGCGCACGTGGAAACGGAGGACAGTTCACGGCCAGCTTCAGCATCTAGGGCGCATAGAGGATCCCGTGGTGCACGACACGGTCAAGGTCGGGCCGGACCTCGGATATCGAAACCGCATGGATTTCCATGTGGTCGACGGACGTCCGGGGCTTTTCAGACCTCGGAGCCACGACATCGTCCATCTCGAGCAGTGCCCGCTCCTCGTGCCGGAGCTCCAGGCTGTGTACGGGAGGCTCGGCGACCTCGGGGGTGCGGATCGTCTCACCCTGCGCGCCGGCACCCGGACGGGCGATCTCGTTGCCATCGTTGAGGGCGACATGCCCGAGAGCGCTGAGTCGTGGGGGATCCCTGTCGCCCATCGAACACGGGACAACCGTGTGCGACCGACGATCGGTGAGCCACGCCTCACAGAGATCGTCTCGGATGTCACCTTCCGGATACCCCTCGAAGGGTTCTTCCAGAACAACACTCGAGGTGCCGAGGCGCTCGTAGGTCTTGTGGCAGACGTGCTCGAGGTGCAGGAAGACGATACGCTTCTCGATGGCTACTGCGGGCTCGGGCTCTTCGGGGCAACGGTCGGGCAGCTTGCGGGCCGGGTCGTCGGCATCGAATCGACGAAGAGTGTTATCGCTGCTGCCCGTGAGAACCTCAACAGCGTCGGCGTCGAACACAAACTTGTTGCCGGCAGCTTCACCAGGGACATCGAATCGATCGACGAGTACTGGGATGTTGCCGTGGTGGATCCCCCGAGAAGGGGTCTCGGCCGAAAGGGCATCGAGGCGGTGGCATCAGCGATGCCGCGCCGTATCGCATACGTAGCCTGTGACCCCGCAAGCCTGGCCAGGGACACCAGGATGTTTGCCGACCTCGGCTACCACTTCATCGATGCAACACCGGTTGACCTGTTCCCTCAGACCTATCACGTCGAGACGGTCGCGAGGTTTGATAGATCGTCAGCCGTTGGCTGACACTTACCGGGAACTCTCTCCTACATGTCTTCCAGGAGTTGCCGGCGTTTCGCCTCGAACTCCTCGTCCGAGATGTGTCCCTGCTCGTGCAGCTCTGCGAGCGCCTGGATCGCCTCGGCATTTGCAGCGCCGCCGCGCTGCTGGGGAGCTGTGTCATGGCGGCCGCTGAGGTACAGCGTCCTTTCCTCGCGAATCCGGTAGAGCTCGGTCTGGAACTTGTCCGGGCGCGGTATGTCCTTGAAACGTGACTGGCCTGAGGTCCCCGCCGACTCGACGAGGAGATCTCCTGCACCGATCACGCGCTCGAAGACCGTCTGGGAGAAGTTGACGTTCGTTATGTTCTCGAGCGGGATCTCGATGCCGCTCTTGGAGATGAGTCCATGCCGTGTCATGAGCCGCTCCGACGACAACACATAGAGCATTGTCCACCATCGCAGGAAGGGCGTCACAACAAGCCACAGAGCAAGTGCGAGATAGATGAGGAATCCCCAGACGCCGATGTCCAGCCACTTGATGACCAGGCCCCACCCGATAGACAAGAGAACGAAGAAACTGATGGGTACGGCGAGAAGCTTCCAGTGAGAACGAAACGTCGTGACGATCGTTTCGTCTGCGGTGAGGGCATCTTCGGGCCAAGACATGGCGCCATGCTACGCATGTCGCTCCCTCTTTGAGATGACCGATGAGCCGATCTCCGGGCACCCGACGGCTGAAGGCTGCAGGACGCGAGAAACCCCAAGGAAGCCGAAGCCCCCTTGGGGTGTTCTCCGCTTCACCTCCGGTCTTTCGACCTTTGGATCCGCCGCTCCGCAAGCGGAGCGTTTGGCTATGAGCCGAAGCTCACGGCCTGACCCTCTGGACCGTCGGCCGAAGCCGGTGCGGCAGGGCTTTCACCCCGGCCACCTTGCGGTGGTTCCTTTCGGGCGGACTCGTTTCCGAGCCCTCGCCGGCTTTTACCCCGGCCCGCCTCCGGTTTCCCTTCGGCGTCCGCATCGGGTTGCCCCTCTGCGTAAGACGTACATTGGCACTCACCATGCACCCATGCAAGCCAGATCGCTGGTTGCTTTTCGCGAACTGCATCTAGTTTTCGCGAATGGGATCACACACATCAGAACGCTCAACGCAGGGGACTGATCGGCCTTCGTCCGACAGGCTTGCAACATCGCGGTCGGGACGGCGCGCCGGTCTATCCGGTGACTCAACAACCGAGAGAAGAGAGGCGGATTCTTCCTCTTTCCCGATCCTGTCAGACGCGCAAAACCCCGAGGAAGCTCGACCGAAGTCTTGCCCTCTCGGGGTTTGCTCCGAAGTGACAATGTCACTCCAGTCCGGGCCTCAACGGTTTCCCGTCTCATCCCGGGGTGTCCCTTCTCTCCCGAAGCCGAAACCTCGCTCGATCCGAGACCTCATCTTCGAGCCGAAGCTCGCCGATGAGTCCCTGTTCGGAACCGAGATTCCGTCCAGGTCGGAGATCCACCCGAGGGCTTCTCTCCAGTGACCTCTCAAAGGCTGGGCTCCTCCTCAAGGTCGTGCCTTCCGCCGAAGCAGTTGGCCGTGCGATCCGGGTTGCCCCGTCTCGCTGGCAGCTACCGGTTTCCCGGTCAGTTCACCGAAACGGTGACCCAGCCGCCGCGCCCTCCGGGCTTTCGCCCTTCGAACAAGACGGAACTTACGGGCGGCCGATTCCAACCGCAAGCCAAACTGGCGTTTGGTTTTCGCGTTGTACGAATCGTTTTCGCGAAGACAGACCTGAGAGCCCAGAACTACGGTTGCTGCGTGATAGTGACTCGATCTTGCCCACCATCCAACTCGCACTGACCGAATTCTGTCACACCGCTTCGGTACAGTCACACCATGACGACGAACACCGACGAATCCCCTCTCCAGGCGCGGATGCTTGGGACGCTCTCCCCATCCCGCGCGAGCGATTTCAAGACATGCCCCCAGTTGTACAAGTTCAAGTCCATCGACAAGATCCCCACCGAGCCGACGGTGTATCAAGCCAGAGGAACGACCGTCCACCTTGCATTGGAACGTCTTTTCGGCGAACCCGCAGACAAGCGCACCCCGGAGCGTCTCTACGACCTGTTCAGGGAAGCGTGGACCGAGCTGAAACCGGTCGAGTACCCGGACCTCTTCGAATCTGTCGACAAAGAGCGCGCGTGGGGCGTTGAGAGCCTCAACATGCTTGCAACGTATTTCTCGATAGAGGATCCGTCATCCTTCGAGCCGAAGGCCCTCGAGATGGACCTGCTCGTCGACGTCGACCACATGACGATCAGGGGAATCCTCGACCGAATGGAAGAAGTCATCGAAGTAGGGCCGGACGGACGCGAACGAACCGCCCTTGTCATCACCGACTACAAGACGGGAAAGGCTCCCGGTGAGCAGTACGCGAACAAGGCGTTTTTCGCGCTCAAGATCTATGCCCTGTTGATACGTATCAGTCAGGGTGTCACTCCTACCCGGATCCGGCTCTTGTATCTCAATGGTCCAACCGAATACACGATGGAGATCACAGACGCACAACTCGACGCGATGGCAAAACAGCTTGCAGCCTTGTGGGGCGCCATCGAAAAGGCGATCACGACCGATACGTGGCCTGCCAAGACGTCGGCACTGTGCAACTGGTGCGATTTCAAGGACACGATATGTCCTGCATGGGCTGACGAACGTGCGGCAACCCAAGATGCCGATGCCTGAGACCACGTTACAACTCGAGACACGCATCGATCCACGGGATTGGGAGTCGCACAAAGAGCTCGCCGATAACCCTCAGATTGTCGTTGGTGGTCCGGGAACGGGGAAGACACAGTTCCTCTGTGATCGAGCGGCCCACGCCATCGACTCGGGTGCCGTCTCACCGCACGAAGTCATCGTCCTCACCTTCTCGAGACAAGGTGCCAACGACATCCGTGCAAGGTTGTTCGATGTCCTCGGTGCCGAGTCCTATCGCGTGAACGTTTCGACCTACCACTCTCTCGCGATGCGTATCGTCGAAACGAACGCCACCACCCTCGGCTGGTCCGAGCCGCCCTCGGTACTCGCCGGGTCCGAACAGGAATACTTCATCCTTGATCTTCTCGCGGATGAACAACCAGATCGATGGCATGTCGCGTACCAGAAAATTCTCCACTCGAGCGTGATGGCGGCCGAGGTCACCGACTTCATCCTGCGATGCCACGAACACCTGATCGGACCGGCGGATCTCGCCGGCCACGACAGGGACCAGTGGCGTGGGATACCCGAGTTCTTCGACCGGTACCTGCTCGCGCAGATCGAAGCAGGTCGGACGGACTACGGTCGGATCCTTGCTGATGCTGTGTCTGCCGTCGAGACGATTCCCGAAGTGGCCGCTCCATACAAACTCGTGATCGCCGATGAATACCAGGACACCTCCCCCGCCCAATCACGACTCCTTGTCGGGCTGTCTGCGAACACGCTCAACCTCGTTGTGGCTGCAGATCCGTATCAGTCGATCTACTCGTTCCGGGGCACAGACATCTACAACGTCTTTACCTTCCCCCAGGACACCGAGTCGTCACTCGGCTCCCGGGCCGAGCGCATCGTATTGACCACGTCGTTCCGGGTTCCGTCCGAAATCCTGTCGTCGGCCGTCGCCGTCACGGCGAGAGAGCTCCCAGGGGGCGCCGGCAAGGTACTCAGCACTCGCACCGGAGGGACAGTGCAAGCGCACATCTTCTCATTCGATGCGGAGGAGGCCGACTGGATCGCCGCCGACATCGAACACGTCCACCTTGCCGAAGGCGTTCCGCTCGAACAGATAGCGGTGTTTATGCGAACCGACTCGTCGTTCACGGATGAGCTCTCCCGGGCGCTCGAGCGAAGGGAGACCCCCCACACGCACGAAGAGTCCCGGCTGGCAGATCAGCCGATCGTTCGTTTCGTCCGCGACCTGGTCACCGGCGCAACGTCGGATGAAGAAGCAGACGCGGCGATCAGACGGGTGCTTCAGAGCCCGTACATCGCTGTTTCGCCGGGTTCCATCACTGGTATGGATGCAAGGCGAGCGGCAGGTGACCGATGGGAACTGATCATCGAGTCCACCGTTCCAGATGGTGGACCGCTCGCCGCACTGCTCACCGACCCCACCTGGGCGACCGGCATGCCGGCGCCGGACGGGCTGTGGCACCTCTGGAGCACGCTCCCATGGCTCACAGCCATCGCCACTGACGACACACATATCGAAGACAGGAGAGCGTGGTCGGCATTCGCCCAGGCGCTCGACAGGCTCGGAAAACGCGACGCTAACGCGACGCTGATCGACCACGAACGACTCGTCGGCCATTCAGACTTCGAAGCCGACCCACTCTTCGAATTCAGACTTGGGGAGCAACGTGGTGTCACCGTCACGACGCTGCACCGCTCGAAGGGCACGTCTTTCGATGTTGTGTATATCGCCCAGGCGAACGAGGGTACGTTCCCGGATCTGCGAGCGACCGATTCCCTGCTCGGTTCAAGACACCTCAATCCCCATCTCCCCACCGATACTGCTTCATACAGGGCGTTCAGACTCGATGAGGAACGCCGCCTTGCCTACACCGCGATGACAAGGGCATCAGGGAGGGTCGTGTGGACCGCGACCGCTGCCCTGGACCCGGACGGGACTCGTCCGAGCCGATTCATGCCGCTCGTCGCGTCACTCACGGCTTCGGATCACGATACGACACCGCTGACGCACCGATCCTTCGAAGCGATGCTCCGGCGCACTCTCGGCGACCCCGAGTCGCTCGACGCTGACAGGCTTGCAGCCTCAGCCATATTGGCCACAGGACCCGAGCACGGGCTCGGTGAGCCGCTTGAACGGTTCGGGACGAAACAGCACGGCCCGGATGGGGACCTGGTCCCTGAGAAACTGCGAATGTCACCGAGCCAGGCAAACAGCTTTCTCAATTGCCCGAGAAGGTACGCCGTTGATCGGTATCTCATGACGCAGTCAGAGGAAACGAGCTACATGCGTTTCGGTTCCCTCATCCACAAGGTCCTCGAGGATGCAGAGCGTGACGCCTCAGAGGACGGGCGTGAGCGCGCGACCGCCAAGGATGCGATCGGCTGGCTTGACCGCGTATGGGACGAATACGGGTTCGGCGATGACGCCGTTGGGAGGGCATGGAGACGAAGAGCCGTTGGAATGCTCAACGACGTCTATCGGCTGTGGCCTTCATCCGCACGACCCGTCGGCTTCGAAACGGATCTCACCCTGACGGTCGACGGCACACCGTGGTTCGGTAGGGCAGATCGGATCGAGGCGAAGGGATCAAGTGTCTTTGTGGTCGATTACAAGACGGGAAACCCGGTCACAAAGGCCGAAGCTGCGCAGTCGATCCAGCTCGGCTACTACGCGATGGCTGCTTCTGAGCATCCCGAGATCAGCCAACATGGTGAGGTCTCGGGAGCCGAGTTCTGGTATCCGAAGATCACGAACAAGAACTCCATCGGAACACGTGCCTTTGATCTGGCGAACCTCGATCTGGTCAGAGAGCAGATGGTTGAGGTGACGAACGCTATACGGGCCGAGCAGTTCACTCCAACACCGGGTCCCCAGTGTCAGTCCTGTCCGGTGGAACTCGTGTGTCCGGCACGGCTCGCCGGCGAGGAGGCGTTCGCATGATCCAGGAGTTTCGTGCGACCGATGAACAGCGTCTCATCATCTCGTACCCGGCGGAGCCGCTCCGTGTGGCAGCGGGTGCAGGCACGGGCAAGACGACGACGATCGTGGAGCGAATCGCCCACCTCGTGCGCCGGGGTCTCGATCCGGCGAGGATCCTCGGTGTCACGTTCACCAACAAAGCAGCGGATGAGCTCAACAGACGAGTCCTCGCCGCTCTCGGACTCGTGGACGCAGACCGCGTTCCCGAGGTATCGACGTATCACGGTTTCGCAGCCTCGATACTCGACGAGTTCGGTGTCTACGTCGGATACAACCGTTCATCGATGCTCATGGACGAGGGCCACCGTTCCGAGCTCGCCGGTCGGGTGCTGCGAGACGTGGGAACGTCGGATCTGGACCTCACGTCCCTGCCCACCCGCCGCAGAGAGCTGCTCGATCTCGCGGCAACGATGACGGATAACCTGCTCAATACCGAAGAGATCAGAAGTTTCGCACCATCGGGCCCGCACGGTTGCGAAACCTTCGTGGTCCCGGAAGTCTGGTTGAAGAGGCTCGCGTTGACCGACGCAGTCGAGCTGTACGAAGCCGAGAAACGAAGGCTCGGCCTCATGGAATATGGGGATCTGATCCGTCTCGCGGTACGGGTCGTTCTGAACGCACCCGAGACGGCAGCTGAGATCGCTTCGCGATACGACGCCGTCGTTCTCGACGAATACCAGGACACCGATCCGGCCCAGCGACGACTGCTCACCACACTCTTCTCCACGAAGGTACCCGTCGTGGCGGTCGGTGACACGGACCAGACGATCTACGAGTGGCGCGGTGCCTCGGCAGAGAACTTCTCCGCCTTCCCCCTCGACTTTCCCCGGAGCGACGGATCCGGCACAGAGACGCTTCCTCTCAGTGTGAACCGACGTTCGGACAGGCTCATCCTCGATCTTGCCAACGGAATTCATGACGAACTGCCCCATGTCGATGGTGCGCTCCCTCTCACACCTGTCGATGACGCCAGGTCTGGAGAGGTGATCACCGGCTGGTTCGGTAGAGAGGATGCTGAGGCGGAATGGATCGCGACGACCATCGAACACGAACACGAATCGGGTACCGCCTGGAGCGATGTCGCCGTACTGTGCAGAAAACGTTCGCATTTCAAACCGATCATCGATGCACTCAAGACACAGGAGATCCCGTTCTCCGTCGCATCGATGGGACAACTCCTCGAAGTGGCTGAGATCGCAGACCTGCTCGCCTGGCTCAGGATCATCGACGACCCGAGCGACGAGATCTCTCTCCTGCGCATCTGGATGGGCGGACGATTCAGACTCGGCATGACATCGGTCGCGAGACTCCGTCGGTGGTGCAAACATGAACAAGGACGCACTCTGTTCGACGCTGCGATCAACCACAGAGAAGTGCCAGACCTCACGCAGGAAGCGAGCTGGCGGATCGCGACATTCCTTGCTCTCCATCGGAAACTCGCAGGCGACAGCCAGGTCTCACCGGTACCCGTCATAGTCGACGATGTCATCGACGAGCTCGGATTCTGGGACGAGGTTGCAGCCCTTGAACAGGGTCCGGGGCTCACGACGAAACTCAACCTGGGGAAGTTCACGGATCTCGCACAACGGTGGCGCCCGATAGAAGGCTCACCGACCCTGAGCGGGTTCCTGCGGTACCTCACGGCGCTCGACGAATCAGGAAGGGCAGACGAGCTCGCTGCCGCTAGGCCCATTCAGTCAGACGCCGTCTCCGTCATGACCGTTCACGCCGCGAAGGGTCTCGAATGGGCCCACGTGTATGTCCCCGCGGTCGCGGATCAAGTGTTCCCTGCCCGGGCGATGGCCTTCGACAACCCCGACCACCTGGCCCAGATGCTGCCCTACGAGCTCAGGCTCAACAGCGACATCCACGCTTCGGCAGCAGCGGTGACCGGCGGGGAGCGCAAACAGATCCTGAAGGCAAGGCACCTCGACCAGGAATGGCGGCTCGCGTATGTAGCTGTGACGAGGGCAGCGACACGCATCGTCCTGACCGGTCACGCGTGGGACGGAGGCATCAAGAAGCCACGTACTCCTTCTGCCCTGTGGCACATGGCGCATGACCTCGATGGCTCCACCGAAGGCCCCATGGAGACCGTGTCGGAGACGCGACCAGAAACCTCCCCATTCGTTGCACCCGTCACTCCACCTGATCCGCTCTTCGCAGAAGGCCCTGCCGCGGCCCTCAGACGAACCGTTCAAGAACCAGCCTGGATCGCCGAGCAGTATCCCGAGCTCGCCGCAGCGGTGAGGGAGAGGGTCGCACAGCTCGAGCTCGCTATCGATGACCTTGCGGAGCCCGCCGCAGTGGAACCGCCGCGTCGGTTCGCTGCTTCGGTAACGAACCTCGTGAACCTTGCATCGTGTGCCCAGAGGTTCAAGTGGATCCACCACGACCGGCTCCCGCAGAAGCCGCGTAGGTCCGCTGTGCTCGGTACGGCCTTCCATCGACGGATCGAATTGCACAACCTTGGAGTGATCGCATTCGAGGATCCCGCCCCTGAGACATATGACGCCGACACAGACCCGGCCGATCAACCGGACCGATCCACGGATCCGTGGCGACTGTTCCGTGCATCTCGCTATTGGAAAATGACGCCGAAACATGCGGAGGCACCGTTCGAGATCTCTGTGGGTGAAGGTTCGATCCGCGGCAAGGTTGACGCCATCTACGAACAGGAAGCCGGGGGTTGGGAGATCGTCGACTACAAGTCGGGCTACCACCGCGACGATCCCGCACGCAAGGTTCAGTTGGAGGCGTACGCCATTGCGGCCGCGGATGGTGCGCTGTCCGCAACACCGCCTGAGTCGATCGATGTCACCTTTGCATACTTCGGAGGCGACGAGCTCACCGAAGTCACAGACACCGTTGACGAGCAGTGGCTCGATCGCGCCCGCGAACACGTCGCAGGCCTTGTCGATCTCGGCATAAACGGTCCGTTCGATCCGCAACCTTCACCGGACTGCCGCTGGTGCGATTTCCTCCACCTCTGCCCGGCCGGGCAACGAGCGGTCAAGGAATCTCAGACAACTTGACCGTCGACGGTGTCCAGAACGATCGTCACAGGCCCATCGTTTACAAGCTCGACCTCCATGTGCGCGCCGAACGCGCCTTCGGCAACATTGACTCCGTGCTGTCTCAGTCCCCGGCAGACCGCATCGATGAGCGCAGCGGCGTCCTCGGGTTGCGCGGCATTCGTGAAGGACGGGCGTCTCCCCCTGCGAACGTTTCCTTGCAGCGTGAACTGGCTCACCACAAGGACGCTGCCCTCGATGTCGACCACCGACGTGTTCATCTTGTTCGCATCGTCCCCGAACACTCGCAGGCCTGCGACCTTGTGCACGACCGCGTCGACATCGGCGATGGCATCACCAACGGCGACACCGACAAGGAGTAGCAGACCCTGGCCTATCTCACCGACGATTGCCCCGTCAACGATCACACGAGCCTCTGAAACCCTCTGGATGACCGTTCGCACTGCATCTCCACGGTTGTCTGGAAAGCCGAACCTACACTCGCTGCGATGATTCGGTCGGTCCTCACGCCGACCGGACGACCCGGGTGACATGCTGACCGTCTCGATCGTTCGCACCCACCAGTCGGTTCGTCAACGCACCGCGATAACGCATGCCGCGACCAGTTCGTCCAACCGATCTCCGGCTATTCCGGCGTCGGACAACACCACACGAGCGGCTCCCGCGGCGGGATCCTCCGCCTCTGGATGTTTCGGTCTCGCTTGATTCTGCAAATGCATCGGGGCTTCTGATATCCGGAGTATCGGAGTGACGCAGGCATCCGTGCCGTCAAAGACACGTTGCCAGTGGTCCGAGTCCTCGGATGCGAAGACGGCTGAGAACCGAGCGCTGAGGTCGAGCCAATTCGCGGGATCGAACCGATTCGGCAGCTCGTCCTCGACGATGCCGAGGCCCGAAACGAACGCTGTGTAGAAAGCTGGTTCAAGGGCGCCAACGGCCATGAATCGGTCGTCCGATGTTCGGTAGGTCCGGTAGAACGGTGCTCCCCCGTCGAGCATGTTCGAAGAACGTTGCTCGACCCACATACCGACTCCAGCGATGTCCCGGATGGGCTCCATGAGCGACGTCACGCCGTCGATCATGGCGACATCGATGACCCGACCTCGCCCCGTCCTGCTTCGCTCCACGAGTGCGGAGAGGATTCCGACCACAGCGAACATCGAGCCACCCGCGTAGTCACCGAGCAGGTTGAGCGGCGGAATAGGTTGGTTCTGCCCGCCGATCGCCGCGAGGGCACCGGTGAGGCCGATGTAGTTGATATCGTGACCGGCCATATCAGCGTACGGACCATCCTGACCCCACCCCGTCAGCCGCGCATATATGAGCCCTCGATTCGATTCCTCGAATCGCTCGGGGCCGACGCCGAGACGCTCGGCTACGCCCGGCCTGAAACCTTCGAGCACTACGTCGGCAGTGTTGATCAGCGATCGGGCGACCTCCTGGCCTTCATCGGACTTGAGGTCGATCGGGATCGTTGTGCGGCCCCGCACGCCGAGGTTCGCAAGCCCATCGGGCAAGGCACCGCTTCGACCGGACAGCCGATCGATCCGTACGATCTCGCATCCGAGGTCGGCGAGCATCGTGCATGCAAACGGCCCTGGTCCTATGCCGGCCAGCTCGATGACACGGTGACCTACCAGGGGACCAGCGGCCCTGCCGTTGGTCACAGTGACCCGACCCGGCTGATGACAAGCTGGAAGAACCGATCGGCATCGACATCCGTCATGACCATCGCGTTGGGCTCCTGGCCATCCACCTCGTACGTATTGCCCATCGATGTTTCGTTCACGTGGTCGACAGCCACATGTGCGGCATGGCCGCTGAACAGGGTTGGATCGACCAGGTACGCGACCGCACACGGATCGTGCAACGGTGCGCCAGGCATGTCGAACTTGTCAACGTCGTACCGCTCGTAGAACCGCAACATACCCACTGCCGCCGAAGAGATCGGCGTCCCGAACCGTTCGAGCGCTTCAACGTGTCTGGGAAGCATCAACGCCTTGTGCGTGACATCGAGAGGAAATACCGTGATGGGCGCCCCCGACGTGAATACGACGTGGGCGGCGTGCGGATCGACGTAGGCATTGAACTCGGCCAACTCTGTCGTGTTTCCTCCTTCGTCGAATGCGCCACCCATCCAGACGATCTCTCTGATCTTGGAAACGATCGATGGTTCCTTGACGATCGCCATGCCGATGTTGGTCAAAGGCCCGATCGGGCACAGCGTGACAGAACCATCGTCCGAAGCCAGGCAGCGATCGATGAGCGCATCGACAGCGTGTTGCGGCTCGGGCCCGACAGAAGATGTTGGGAGCTCTGCGCCATCGACACCGGTTGCGCCGTGAACGTGTTCGGCGGTGACGAGGTGCCGCAGCATCGGACGTTCACACCCGCGGTAGACGGGCACGTCCTCGCGACCTGCAAGTGCGAGCAGACCGAGCGAGTTGTTCGTGACGAGTGGCTGAGGGACGTTGCCTGCGACGGTCGTCACAGCATCAAGTTGCAACTCGTCTGATCCGAGCGCGAGCAGCAGAGCAATGGCATCGTCCTGGCCCGGGTCGGTATCAAGGATGAGCGTTCGTCTCGTCACTGCGGCTTCCTGACTTCTCGTTGCATGTCCGAACGTGTTGGCATCGCGGTCCTCGCTCCGACCCGTGTCGTTGCGAGCGCTCCCGCGCATGTTGCCCATCTCACTGCATCGAGGACATCTTCGCCGCGATCGAGAGCCTCTGCGAACGCACCGCAGAACGTGTCTCCTGCACCGGTCGTGTCGACCACATCGACCACGGGTGCCGCCACGAGTACCGTCTCACGGCCCATCGTCACAGAAGCCCCTTCCGCACCGAGGGTCGTGATGACGATCGGGACGCTGCTCTCGACGCGCCCCTCGAGCACGACCGAACGTTCGTGCTCATTGACGATGAGCACATCGATCTGATCGATGAGTGATGGCGGAAGCTCGACAGCAGGCGCTGCGTTGACGATCACGGTTCCCGAGGCGATGGTTGCTGCGTCGATCACAGTTTCGATTGGCACCTCGAGCTGCATGAGCACGATGTCGGCCCGTTCGAGGAGGGCTCGAGAATCGACGGTCAGCGAAAGCAGGCCGTTTGCACCGGGGTGCACCGCGATCGTGTTCTCGCCAGTGCTGTCGACGGTGATGAGCGCGATGCCCGATGTCGAACCAGCCTCGGTCTGCAGTGCATCAACGGCGACTCCCTCGGCGACGAGAGCAGCCCGTAGTCTTCCAGATTCGCTGTCATCACCAACTGAGGCGATGAGAGCAACGTCACCGCCAAGGCGTGCAGCAGCGACTGCTTGATTCGCGCCCTTGCCGCCGTCAACCGTCGTGAAGTCGGTCGCCGGCACGGTCTCACCCCGCCGAGGCAATTGTCGAACCGAGGCTACGAGATCGATGTTCACCGATCCGACGACAGCGATCATCGTGCTCGTTCGATTCGGTAGATGGATCCACCGAGCGACACGACGTACAGCTCGCCATCGCCACCGACACCGAAACCCGATATCTGCGGGACCGATCCGGTCATGGCGGTCCAGTCTCTCTCTCCCGACTCGACGGAGTAGCTGCGCAGGAGCCCTGAACAGAAGTCGGCGTAGAAGTAAATACCATCGAGCTCGGGGATCGCTGAACCACGATACACATAACCGCCCGTGATCGAGCAGCCTTCGTCATGGCCGTACTCGATGACAGGCGAAATGAAAGTGTTCCGGTCGCAGTTCTCGCTCTGGAAGCACGTAGACCCCTCCATGACGGACCAGCCAAAGTTCGCACGACGATTGTCTGTGGCCATCACGGACACTTCCTCGATCTCGTCCTGTCCAACATCCGCGATCCACACGTCCGCTCCGACACCATCATCGAAGAAGTCGAATGCGAACCGCCACGGATTGCGCAATCCCGTCCAATACACCTCGGGCGCTCCATCGACACCATCGGCGTACGGGTTCAGCTCGGGGATGTCGTAGGGGGACCCTCCCGTACCGGGCACGGCGATTCGAAGCATCGCACCAAGCAGCGTGTAAGGATCCTGGCCATTGCCGAATACATCATTTGCCGCTCCGCCATCTCCCATCCCTATCCAGAGATAACCACGTGGTCCGAAGGCGATCATGCCCCCGTTGTGGTTTCCGGCTGGTTGATCGATGACGAGGATCGACGAGGCGGAGGCAACATCGAACACACCGTTGTTGACCACGAATTGGTCGATCACCGTTCGTCCCCGGTTGTCGATGTAATTCACATAGGCGAGGCCGTTCACATCGAATTCCGGGTGAAATGCCAGTCCGAGCAGTCCCTGCTCACCGCCGAATTGCACGCCTCCACGGATGTCAAGCGCAACGGCGTGAGCGCCGCCATCAGCGCGCACGATCCGTCCCGGTTGCTCCACCACGAAGTCGGGACCACCGTCCGGATCTGCGACCACAAGAACGGGAGACTGGAACCCTGAGTCGGTCTCGGAGAGCCGTATCTTCAGTTGGGGCAGCGGAACTGTTGCGGTCGATGATTCTTGATCGATAGTTGCGGGGTCGGTCCCGCTGGATGTCGGCTGTAGTGGGGCCACCGTCGTCGAGATCACCGTAACCGAAGCGGTCGTTGTGGTTTCGTCCGGGTTGCTCGACGTGCACGCTGTGACTACTACAGCGACGGCAAACACACTCAGTGCAGAGACTCGAAGCATCGGCCCAGCGTACCGCGAGGTTGCACGGTCAATACATCTTCGGAGATCACTGCTTCGGATGGATGCGCTCAGCCCCTGCACTCGACGGTGACCTCGGTCCAGTAACCGATTGGGAACCGATGCTCGGAAAGATTGGCAACATCACGACTTTTGGACTTGATCACGACGGCGAACTCCTGGTCGCGACCCTCGACGGAGACGTATACCGAATCACCGCCGTCCGCTGAGCGACCTTCTCCGCGGATGGCCCGTCATCTCATTGAAATGCTGCGTCGCTCTGGTCGGTGAGGAACTCATAGATCTCGACCATGTCTACGCCGGGGATCGTTTCGACCGGCATGGCCGCGAGGACGTGGCTGTTCGGGCGGACCGATGGCCATGCGTTTCCATTCCAACGCTCTGCCATTTCGTCACTGACTGTTCGGCAGCATTCGCCGTCGGGACACTGGGAGACGGATCTTCGGTCTGTATTCCACCCTCGGAACCACTTAGCGTCTTCGAACCTGACTCCGACGGTAATCGCTCGAGCAGGCTCGTTCTCCGTCTCGACGAATGTCGCACACCAATAGGTGCCCGAACTGGTGTCGGTGTACTGATAGTGGATCGTGTATCGGGCATCGGATACGAAAGCCTGGCGGGTTCCCCACTCCCTGCAAAGCCGCTGGCCCTCGATGGCTCCCGCGGAGTTCTTCGGAAACGGCACGCCGTTGTTCGAGTATGCCTTCCAGATGATCCCCTGGTCGTCTGAGCGAACGAAATGTGTGCCGAGCCCGAGATGCTCCGTCGCGAGGTTCGTGAACCGGTGACCGGCCATCTCGTAGGACACAAAGAACCGATCCTTCAGATCCTCTACCGACAGGTTCCTGTCCGCCTTTGCCTCGAGCAGGAAGGGAATGGCCGCAGATTGGGGAAGCAGCGCCGCTCCGGCGAAGTAGTTGGCCTCGACGCGCTGTCTGAGGAACTCAGAGAAGTCCTTCGGATCGGGATGACCGAGGGCGAAGTGACCGAGGGTCTGGAGGATCACCGACCGCGACTGCTTCGAATCGAAACTTTCCCTGCCGTGCACGTAGATCTTGCCGTTGGACAGATCGGATACGGACCGCACAGACGCCGGCACCTCCGGTGTGCGAATCACCTTGAATCCGTAGTGGCTGGAAAGGGCGTTGAGGTCTCCTTTGGACATCGCCCCGTGGCCTTCGTATCCGATCGCTTCCACGGCCTCGGTGGCGATTGCCTCGATCTCGCCGAAATAGTTTCCGCGCTCTGTCATCTCAGCACGCAGCTGTGCGTTCGCCGCCCTGGCCTCGTCCCTTGTGAACGGTGCCGCGTCATCGCGGCCTCGCAACTCCTGGTACAACCGAACGATGTGCTCGAGCGCAGCGTCAGGAAGACCAGCCGTCGGCTTCAGGTATGGCAGTCCGAGATCTCGATACGCCTGGTCACGTTGGACTCGTTCGATCGTCACTTCGAGTTCGGCTCTCCTCGATGGCGCCTCGGTCGAGAGGAGATCTGACACGTCGATTCCGAACGCGACCGAGAGATCATTGATCAGTCCAAGCTTCGGTTCCTTCTTGCCGTTTTCGAGCAACGAGAGAAATGGCGCAGGTTTGGACACCTTCGCACCGAGGTCATCGAGGGTCATCCCCGCCGACTTGCGGAAATGCCTGACTCGCTTTCCGAACACGAGTGGGTCAATTGTTGCCATGAAGAATCACCCTTCTCCCCGATTGTCGAAAGTTTCGTGCTTCTTATTGTCGCATGCATTTGCGTTTACACCAAACTTGTCGTTTCCTGAGCGCACCCGGGAAAGGGATCTGTGCACGACATACGAGTTCTCCGTACCATTGAGTCCGGCTTCGATCGGATCCTGACCGACGACGCGCTTGCATTCGTCGCAGATCTCCACCGCCAGTTCAATGACAGACGCTTTGAGCTTCTTGCGGCACGAGACCGTCGTCAGGTCGATCTCGACCATGGTGACGAATTCGAATTCCTCCCCGAAACGGCTCACATCAGGAGGGAGGCCTGGACCGTTCGGCCGGTTCCCCAAGATCTCGAGGATCGACGCTGTGAGATAACGGGGCCAACAGATCGCAAGATGGTCATCAACGCGCTCAACTCGGGCGCCCGCGTCTTCATGGCCGACTTCGAGGACTCCAACTCCCCGATGTGGGCCAACATGGTCGGCGGACAGTCGAACCTGCATGACGCAATCCGTAGACGGATCGATTTCACCGCGGACACGGGCAAGTCGTACATCCTCTCGGAAGAGCCGGCAACGCTCATGGTGCGCCCCCGCGGATGGCATCTCGACGAATCGGGTATCGAGGTCGACGGTCAGCGAGTGTCCGCCTCCCTGTTCGATTTCGGACTCTACTTCTTCCACAACGCCGAGGAACTGCTGCGACGCGGATCCGGCCCGTACTTCTACCTCGCGAAACTCGAGAGCCACGAAGAGGCACGTTTGTGGAACGACGTGTTCCTGTACTCCCAGGAAAGGCTTGGACTGGATATCGGCTCGGTCAAGGCGACCGTTCTGATCGAGACGATTCCTGCTGCGTTCGAGATGGAGGAGATCCTCTACGAATTGAGAGACCACTCGGCAGGATTGAACGCCGGCCGCTGGGATTACATCTTCTCGGTCATCAAGAAGAGCCGCAACACCAAGGGGTTCGCTCTCCCCGACCGAGGCCAGATCGGCATGACCGTTCCCTTCATGCGTGCCTACACGGAGCTGCTCGTCAAGACGTGCCACAAACGGGGCGCCTTTGCGATGGGAGGCATGGCAGCCTTCATCCCTTCCCGAACAGATGAAGAGGTCAATGCGCTCGCTTTCACCAAGGTGAGCGAGGACAAAGAACGCGAAGCAGCCGACGGCTGCGACGGAACCTGGGTAGCCCACCCCGATCTCGTGCCCCTGGTGACTGAGATCTTCGACAGAGTGCTTGGGGACTCGCCGAACCAGCTTTCGAGGCAACGCCCGGAAGTCTCGGTTTCCGCACAGGATCTCACATCGTTTGCCGTTGTCGGAGGCACGATCACAGAAGGCGGAGTACGACAGAACGTCGATGTGGCGATCCAGTACATCGCCTCGTGGCTCAGGGGCACAGGTGCCGCAGCCATCTACAACCTCATGGAGGATGCGGCCACCGCTGAGATCTCCCGATCTCAGATCTGGCAGTGGGTGCACTCAGCATCTTCGACGATCGAAGGCGACCTGATCACCCCGACCTTTGTGAACAAGATCGCAGACGAAGAAACCGACAGGCTCAGAGCCGAATTCGGGCATGAGGTGTACGACGGGGCTCGGTTCGACGAAGCCCGTCTCCTGTTCACCGATGTTGCCCTCGCAGACGACTTCCCAGATTTCTTGACGCTGCCCGCATACGAGATTCTCGAGAACTGACACCGGTTCGCGACTATTGGAGCGACTATGACGAACGACAGCACCATTGCACAAAGAGCCGAAGCGATCACGAGGGCTTGGGAAACCAACCCACGTTGGGACGGGATCGACCGGGACTACACGGCACAGGACGTGGTGAAACTCCAGGGCTCATTCCTCGTGCAGCACACGATCGCGTCGATGATGGCTGACGCACTGTGGGAGAAGCTCAATTCCCAGGACTACATCAATGCCCTGGGAGCGATGAGTGGTGGCCAGGCCGTGCAAATGGTGAGGGCCGGCCTGCAGGCCATCTACCTGTCCGGTTGGCAGGTTGCCGCCGACGCGAATCTGTCGGGGTCCGTGTATCCGGATCAGTCGCTGTATCCGGCGAACTCTGCTCCAGAGCTGGTGAGGCGCATCAACAACGCACTCCAGCGGGCGGACGAGATCGAGTGGTCCGAAGGTGATGACAGCAGGGAGTGGATCGTCCCGATCGTCGCGGACGCCGAGTCAGGCTTCGGTGGGCCGCTCAATGTCTTCGAACTCACGAAGGCATTCATCCGCGCTGGCGCTGCTGCCGTCCATCTCGAGGATCAGCTCTCCTCCGAGAAGAAGTGCGGACACATGGGCGGCAAGGTGCTCGTGCCGACCTCACACCATGTCCGCACTCTGAAGTCTGCGCGCCTTGCCGCCGACGTGATGGGCGTCCCCACGCTCGTTGTCGCAAGAACGGACTCGCTCGGCGCCGCACTGCTCACGACCGATGTGGACGAACGTGACCGCCGGTTCCTGACCGGCGAGCGAACTGCTGAGGGCTTCTACGAGGTCGACAACAGCTTGGACGCCGCGATCAGTCGAGGACTCGCGTACGCTCCATACGCTGATCTGATCTGGTGCGAAACGTCGACGCCTGACCTCACGGAAGCGGCGTTGTTCGCCGAGGCAATCCATGCGGTACACCCGGAGAAGATGCTCGCATACAACTGCTCGCCATCGTTCAACTGGAAACGCCATCTTGACGACGCGGCCATCGCAACATTCCAGAAGGAACTCGGCGCAATGGGATACCGGTTCCAGTTCATCACGCTCGCCGGGTTCCACGCGCTCAATGCAACAATGTTCGAGCTTGCTTCCGGGTACAGGGAGCGCGGCATGGCGGCATACGTCGAACTGCAGGAGGCCGAGTTCGCCATGGAGAGCGCCGGGTATACCGCCACCCGGCACCAGCGCGAAGTTGGTGCAGGCTACTTCGACCAGGTTTCCCAGGTGATCTCGGGCGGACTGTCGTCGACCCTTGCCCTCGAGGGGTCTACGGAAGAGAACCAGTTCTACGACAGTTGATCGTTCTGCCGAAGGGCGAGTTCAGATTCCTATCGCGTCTGCGAGTCGGTCGCGGTAGGACTCCACGGATCCGAGGAGAAGCGCCGTGCTCTTCGCTCTCTTCAAATACAGGTGGGCGTCGTGCTCCCATGTGAAGCCGATGCCGCCGAATATCTGAATCGTGTCCCCCGCCGCCTTGAGATATGCGTCCGAGCACACCGACTTGGCGAGCGGAACAGCAACACCTGACTCATGAGGATCATCAAGCGTGCGCGCCGCGTGGGACGCAGCGGACCTGGCATGTTCCACGGCGACAAGCATGTCGGCGCACATGTGTTTCACAGCCTGAAATGATCCGATGGCCCTGCCGAACTGGAAACGGCTCTTCGCATACTCAACCGATATCTCGAGACATCGCTGGGTTCCGGCGGCCTGTTCCTGGGCAAGCGCCACAACGCCTGCGTCGAGGGCAGCGCGCAGAGCGTGTTCGCTTGGAGAACCTCCAAGATACGCGCCGGTGTCGACGGCTACGTTCTGGAGCTCGAGCTCCCCGAGCGGACGCGTTGCATCGAGCGATGGCGTTGGGTTCACGGAGACTCCGGCGGCGGACCCATCGACCATGAACAAGCCGGTACCCGCCCCTGTGTCTGCAATCACAACAAAGGCGTCGGCATTCGGCGCGTCTGTCACATACCGTTTCAGCCCAGAGAGCCTCCAGCCGTTCCCATCTGGCTCGGCTTTGGTTTCGCATCGTTCGAGGTCATGGGCGTCCTCGAACGCCGCAAGCGTGGCGATGCGCTCGCCCGACGCGATCTGTGGCAGCAGCCGCGCCTTCTGGTCCTCCGATCCAGCCGAGAGAATCGCGGAGCTGGCGAGCGTCGACGACAAAAGTGGCACGGGAACAACCCGCCGTCCCAGTTCCTCGAACACGATCGCCGTCTCCACGAACGAATAGCCCGCACCCCCGTACTCCTCGGGAATGTGCAGTCCGATGAGCCCCATCTCAACGAGACCGCTCCATGCATCACGGTTGATCGCAGAGTCCGTCAGCGATGAGTCACGAGTCGAATCCATATCGACTGTTGCCTCGAGGAACTCTCTCACTGTTGCGCCGAGCATCGCCTGTTCTTCGGTTCTGGCAAAGCTGATGCTCTCAGCCACGCGGCACATCCTTCCATGGAAGCTCCTTGTCAACACGGGGTTCACCCGGGAGACCGAGCACTCGCTCACCGAGGATGTTCCGCATGATCTCGGACGTACCGCCCTCGATGCTGTTTGCCCTTGCCCTGAGGAACGCCCGTTGCGGACTCATGATTCGTTCGATTTCGCGGGTGTCGTATGAGGTCGCTTCGAGCGTGTAACCCTCGGGAATCGTGGCACCCTCAAGGCCTTGCATCGCAACGGTGAACGCGGTCACCTCCTTGTTCAGATCTGCCCATGCAAGCTTTCCTGTCGAACCCTCCGGACCGGGCACACCAGCCTGCATGTTCTCGGCTGCACGAAGACTTGTGAGCCGCATCGCCTCCACCTCGCACCAAAGACGCGCGAGCTCTCTTCGTGTGGCTGGATCTCCGGAGCCGGATTCGTTCCACGTAACGATCGCGTCCCCAATGGCCCCATCGCCACGGGGAACTGTCCGACCGCCGATCGCGACTCGCTCGTTCATAAGCGTCGTCATCGCCACCCGCCATCCGGCCCCAACGTCGTCGATTCGGTTCTCGTCCGGGACGAGTGTGTCATCGAAGAAGACTTCATTGAACTCTGCCTCACCCGTGATCTGGTACAGCGGGCGAATGTCGACACCTTCTGCCTCCATGTCGACGACGAAGTACGTCATGCCCCTGTGCTTCGGCTGATCCGGGTCTGTGCGGGTAACCACCATGCCCCACTTCGCGAGATGGGCGAGTGTCGTCCATACCTTCTGACCGTTCAGGACCCACGTGGCGCCGTCACGGACGGCCCTCGTAGCGAGGCCGGCCACATCAGAGCCGGCTCCTGGTTCGGAGAAGAGTTGACACCAGAGCTCGTCCATCACGAACATCGGACGGAGCCATCGGGTTCGCTGCTCGGGTGTTCCATGGGCGGCCAGCACGCCTGCACCCATCCCGATGCCAAGAATGTTTGCGGTGGCGTTCCACGTCGGCGCACCAGCCTCGTTCAGTCTTCTCGACACAACTTCCCGAAAGCTTGGGCTCACTGCGAGGCCCCCGTCACCGACGGGGAAGTCTGGCCACGCCAGTCCGGCGTCGAACTGGGCGCCCCAGAAAACCTTCGCATCGGTAGTGACCGGCGCGTAGTCCGCAAGCAGTTTGTCAATCGCCGCCTCTACGACCACCTTCTGGTCATCGCCCCGATTCACGACGATTCGGCCATGACTGCGAGGGTCAGAAGTTCGGCAACCAGGGCAGGCCTCTCCTGACCCTCGATCTCGACGGTAACCGAATTCGTGACCAGGATCTGACCGGGTGACTTCTCCTTCACATCCTTGAGAACCGAAACCGTGCGAACCCGTGAATCCACGGTCACCGGGTTGAGAAACCGGACCTTGTCGGATCCGTAGTTGATGTACATGACTGCGCCATCGGGAAGCAACATCGACCCGAGGGTCAGATAGCTGAGAAGCGACTGGGTGAGAAAACCGTGGGCAATCGTCTTCCCGAAAGGTCCTTGTGCCGCCGCATCGGGATCAACATGGATCCACTGGTGGTCCATGGTTGCTTCAGCAAATGCATCGATACGGTCCTGATCGATCGTGAACCAGTCGGAGCGACCGGTCTCTTCACCGATGTGGTTCTCGAGCTCTGAGAGGGGTACGACTGGCATGGGATCCCTTCGGTCGACAATCGACGGGTGACTCGTGTCCGCTGACGTACCGTACTACCACCTGCGATGATGCTCTCGACGAGGAGAGTGAAAGTTGGACATCAGAGGGCGGGTTGTCATGATCACCGGTGCGGGCAGTGGCATCGGCGCTGCAATGGCGCTCAGGTTCGCCCAAGAGGGCGCAGATGCCGTGGTCGTTACGGATATCGATGCTGACGGGGCGAGCAGTGTCGCGGCAGAGATCGATGGCGAAGCGTTCGACCTCGACGTGACAGACGAGGACGCTACAGCCGGCGTGATCCGCCGGGTCGAGGAGACTCACGGACGTCTCGACATCCTCTGTCTCAACGCTGGTATCCCCACGGGCGGATCGGTCGATGCGTCGAACGAGGAATGGCAACGGACCTGGGATGTCAACGTGATGGCCCATGTGTATGCGACCCGCCATGCGCTTCCGTCGATGCTCGAGCGAGGCGAGGGTTACATCGTGACGACCGCTTCGGCGGCGGGCCTGCTCACCAACGTCGGCGCCGCGCCATACTCCGTCACGAAACACGCCGCGGTTGCACTGGCTGAATGGTTGTCCGTGACCTACGGAAGCCGAGGCATCAAGGTTTCGTGCCTCTGCCCGATGTTCGTGGATACTCCGATGCTCGACGCGTTCGCAGGCCACACGAGCGAGATGCGCGATTGGGTCGAGGGAGTTGCGATCGACGTCGACGACGTTGCGGAAGCGGTCGTGACGGGCATCCGTGAAGAGACCTTCCTCATCCTCCCCCACGCCGTCGTCCTCGACTACTTCCAGCGAAAAGCACTCGACTACGACCGTTGGATCTCCGGGATGCAGGATCTGAACAGCCAGATGACCGACAGGTGAGCTCTGCCGTCCAACCCGCGTACCCAGGGTTCCAGACCGCACTCAGTCCGGTCTACAGCCCGCAGAACGGGACGTCACCGTCCGTCCAAGACCTGTAGAACAACCTTGCCCATCGCTCTACGCGATGCCATGAGCTCGAAGGCATCGATCACCCGCTCGAGTGGGAACGTCTCAGTGATCGGAGGGTTCAGATCGCCGGCGACGATCATGCGAGAAATCTCCTCGATGTTCGCGGCGGCGACCTGTGGCTGCTCCTGGGTGAACGACCCGAGGAAGACACCGACGATCGAGGCAACCTTGAGCAGCGGCAGGTTGAGGGGGATCGCCGGAACCTCTCCTGCGGCGAAGCCAATCACGAGATATCGCCCGCCCCAAGCAATCGAGCGAAAGGCAGGTTCGGCCAGGTCTCCGCCAACGGGGTCGTAGATGACGTCCACACCGTGACCGTCGGTGAGCTCCTTGACCCTGGACCTGAGGTCCTCCGTCGTGTAGTTGATCGTATGATCGGCTCCGATTGAGTCACAGAAGGCGAGCTTCTCGTCACTGCTCGCTGCCGCGATGACCGTGGCTCCGAGCACCTTCCCGATCTCAACTGCGGTGGAGCCGACGCCGCCCGCGGCGCCAAGGACAAGCAGCGTCTCGTCCGAGCGAAGCTGTCCCCGCTGAACGAGAGCGTGGTACGCCGTCCCGTACGACATCGTCATCGCCGCTGCCGTCGCGAACGCGATCTCGTCCGGGATGGGAATCACCATCGCAACATCGGCGACTCGCTGCTCTGCGAACGCTCCAGCGACGCCGAACGATGTCACACGTTGCCCGACAAAGAACGCGGTCACTCCTTCGCCAAGGGCAGCGATCACCCCGGCGGCTTCGGCACCGGGCACGAACGGTGGTTCAGGCCTGAACTGGTATTCCCCCCGGATGACGAGCAAGTCGGGGAAGTTCAGGCTCGCCGCGTGCACATCGATGAGCACCTGACCCGGCCCCGGGATCGGGTCGGGTACATCGGACAGGATCAGTTCGTCATGGGACCCGTACTCGGTGCAGAGAATTGCTTGCATCACGCGACCTCGAAGAGACCTGCTGCTCCCATGCCCCCGCCAACACACATCGTCGAAACGACGTACTTGGCACCGCGACGCTTCCCTTCGATGAGGGCGTGCATCACCATGCGAGCTCCTGTCATGCCGTATGGATGACCGATCGATATCGCACCGCCGTTGACATTGAGAATCTCATCAGGTATGCCGAGCTCGTCCCTGCAGTACAGCACCTGGACCGCGAACGCCTCATTTAGCTCCCACAAATCGATGTCGTCCATCCTGAGCCCGGTTGCATCAAGAAGCTTCGGGACCGCATAGACGGGCCCGATTCCCATGATGTCAGGATCGACGCCGGCCACAGCCATTCCCCTGTAGTAACCCAATGGCTCGAGTCCGCGCTCGTGGGCGAGGTCGGCATCCATCACAACAGTTGCGGCAGCACCGTCAGACAGCTGACTTGCGTTCCCTGCGGTGATCGCCCCGCCCTGGTTCACGGGGCGCAGTCCCGCGAGACCCTCGAGTGTCGTCGATGGGCGGTTCCCCTCGTCTTTCGTGAGAGTCACCTCCTCGAGGCTCGTCTCGCCCGTCTCGCGATCCGTCACCTGTTTCGTCGCGGTGACGGGAACGATCTCATCATCGAGAGCGCCTGCCTCCTGGGCTGCAGCGGTGCGCATCTGGGACTGGTAACCGTAGGCGTCCTGTGCCTCACGTGATATCTCGAACCGCTCGGCCACGACGTCGGCCGTTCCGAGCATCGGCATGTACGCCGCCGGGTGAAGAGCGATGAGGGCGGGGTCGACCAATCTGAAGGTGTTCGTGTGTTCGTTCTGTGCGAGAGAAATAGACTCGACGCCGCCGGCCACGACGACCTTCATGCCATCGACCATGACCTGCTTGGCGGCGGTAGCGATCGCCATCATGCCGGATGAACACTGCCGATCGATGGTCATACCGCTCACGGAGGTTGGAAGCCCTGCTGTGAGTGCAGCCAACCTGCCGATGTTGAGGAACTGGGTACCCTGGGCCATCGCACAGCCCATGATCACATCATCCACTTCGGCGGGGTCGATGCCTGCCCGCTCAACAGCTGCTGCTATCGGCACTGCACCGAGACTTGGAGCTTCAAGGTTGTTGAACGCGCCTCTGTATGCCTTCCCGATGGGTGTTCGGGCCGCCGAGACGATTACTGCTTCTTTCATTGTTTACCTCAGTCCTCGTCCTGCAGGCCAGCCATGGCCTTTTGCAAGAACTTCATCGTCTGCTCACCGCCGGTTGTGAATTCCTGGTGACCCTCCGGGTCCCGGATCTCGTCGAACCGCGCGGCAATGTTCTCTGGGGTCCGCTCCTCCGGCGATAGCCAGATACCGTCGGTTTCAAAGATTCGCGCAGACGCAAAACCTCCTGCGCCGGCAGCGAGAACAACACCGTTGGGAGCGTCCTTTGATACTAGGAACATCACACCGGGGGTCACTTCTTCCGGTTTCAACAATTCCTTCGCCTCGTCGGGGAGCAACTCGTCCGTCATGCGGGTGTGAGCGACTGGAGAGAGAGCGTTGACCCGGATGTCGTAGTTCGCACCTTCGGCTCGGAGTGTGTTCATGAATCCGACGACTCCGAGCTTCGCAGCGCCGTAGTTCGCCTGTCCGAAATTGCCGTAGAGCCCCGAGGACGATGTTGTCACGACGATGCGCCCGTAGTTCTGCTCACGCATGATGTTCCAGACGGCCTTGGTGCAGATCGCGGTCCCCCTGAGGTGCACGTTCACCACGAGGGCGAAATCGGCCAGCTCCATCTTGGCAAAGGACTTGTCTCGAAGGATGCCGGCGTTGTTGATCAGGATGTCAACCCTCCCCCACCGATCGACAGCGGCATCGACCATCGACTTCACGGCTGATTCGTCGGTGACGTCCGCACCGTTCGCCATCGCTTCCCCACCGGTGGCCTCGATCTCCGCGACGACAGCTTTGGCGGCATCCGATGACGCACCTGTGCCGTCGCGGCTTCCACCGAGGTCGTTCACGACGACTCGTGCGCCCCGTTCGGCGAGCGCTAGAGCGTGTGCCCTCCCAAGACCATGGCCCGCACCCGTGACGATGGCTACCTGTTCGTCGAATGTGATCATGCTTCCTCACTCGTAGGGGTCCTGTCCAACATGCTACTTCCGGAACTGTGCCCACCATCGGGCCCAGTAGCCCGTTCTCTGGGCTGTCGACCGGACTCAGTGCGGTCTAGAACCCTGGGTTTGCTGCTGGTCTAGAAGTTGAGGTAGCCGCCGTCGATCGTGATGGTGTCCCCCGTGTGCCACGTCGAGGCATCAGACGCAAGGTACACGGCGATACCGGCGAAATCCTTTGGATCACCCCATCGTCCAACCGGGATCCTCGGCTTGATGTTCGCCTCGAAACGATCGCCTTCGATGAACTGATCCGTCATGCCGGTGATAACCCAGCCGGGGGCGATCGCGTTCGCCCTGATCCCGTACCGACCGTACTCGACGGCGAGCCCCTGGATCATCGCCCGCACGCCGGCCTTGGTAGCCGCATAGTGCTCTCCCCGCGGAAACCCCATGTCTGCCGAAACCGACGACGTGACTACAAGCGAGCCCGCCCCTCGCGGCTTCATGTGGTTCACGGCCTCTCTGAACGTCCAGAAGACACCTTCCATGTTGACGGCGAAAATGTGACGCCATTCCTCGGTCGTCATCTCCCCGAATGGCGTTGCCAACGCTCCGGTTCCGGCGTTTGCGAACACCGAGTCCACATGACCGAGAACCTCAACGGTTCCCGTGAACGCGTCGACAACGGCCTCCTCCGAGGAGACGTCTACATCGAATCCGAACGCATCGCCACGATGGGCCCCAATGGTCTCGACAGCCTTTGCGTTTCGCTCGGAATCCCGACCCCAGATCGCCACGGACGCACCTGCGGCAGCGAGTGCCTCTGCCATCGCAAGCCCGATACCGTTGTTGCCTCCGGTCACCAGTGCAGCCTTACCTGTCAGGTCGAAGAGATCCGCCATGCTCTGCTCCTTCGTCGATGCCGGATGCTGAACATTAGGAGTAGCCGCGCCCGCCTGCGCGAGGTTTTCTCCATTGCTCGCTACCTTTCCTCCATGGGCCGCATCGATACGCACAGGAGGATCCTGTTCCTCGTCATCGTTCTCGCTCTCGTGGCATCTGCATGTGTCTCGCGACCGACTCCGGACGCCTTCGACCCCTCAACAACAACCACGACCGTGCTCGGTACTGAAGAGATCGTAACGACAACGCCGCCAACGCTTCCTCCGCCGGAAGAGCGGGTCATGGCGTCGGTCGTGTCGATAACGGACGGCGATACCATCACCGTCCTTCTCGACGGAACCGAACAGGAACTCAGGATGCTCGGCATCAACGCACCAGAGCAATCAGAGTGCTGGGGAGCCGAGTCCAGGGCTGAACTCTCCAGGATGATCGATGGAGAGAATGTTCTGCTCGTCTCCGGAGGCGAAGACACCGACGAGTTCGGAAGGATTCTCCGTTACGTCTACCTTGAGACTGCTGACGGTCCGGTCTTCGTGAATTCCACGATGGTTGAGTCGGGCAACGCGATCGGGATGTCGAATGGGCACGAGTACGAAAGGAGCTTCAAGTCGCTCGAAGCATCTGCGTTTCAGTCCGGCCTCGGCATGTGGGGCACACTCGTTTGTGGCAGCGAAGAGGCCTTGGGGGCGGACCGCCCGGTTGTTCGCGTGTCTGACATCCAGTTCGACCCGGACGGACCCGACAACGAAAACCTCGACGAGGAATACGTGACGATCGTAAACGAAGGATACGGACGAGTATCCATCTCGGGCTGGGTGCTCAGAGACGAGAGTTCCCGCAACCGTATGACGTTCCCTGCCAACACGGTGCTTGCACCAGGTGACTCCGTCACCGTCGTGACGGGATGCGACGGTGGCCCTGCCAACGCGATTCTTTGGTGCAATGACGGCGCCGTTTGGTCGAATCAGGGCGACACAGTGATCGTGACCGATACTCTCGGCAACACCGTGATCTGGTATGCCTACATGGGCAAAGGCTCCGGCTCGTAGTTCACAGAAAACTGACGACTGTCAACTGTCGAGTCTTCTGCTGAGACTCTTCATTTCCGTGAAGAGACGCAGATAGTCGGGACCGCCCGCCTTCGCGTTGCTCCCGGACATGTTGAAACCGCCAAAGGGTTGGATACCAACCAGCGCACCGGTGATCTTGCGGTTGAAGTAGAGGTTGCCTGCGTGGAATTCCCGCTTCGCCCGCTCGAGCCTCGATTCGTCTCGCGAATGTACGCCGCCCGTCAAACCGAACTCAGTGCCATTCGCCACCTCGAGTGCCTCATCGAAGTCGGCAACGGTGATCACAGAGAGCACGGGACCGAAGATCTCGTGCTGGGCAAGTCGCGCGTCTGGAGCGACATCGTCGAAGATCGTCGGCTCGATGTAGTAACCACCATCGCGATCGATCGCAGCGCCGCCCGTCACAAGCGCCGCCTCGTCTCTCCCTGACTCGATTTCAGCCATGATCGCTCGGTGTTGAGCCGCTGATATCACGGGCCCTACAGGATGATTCTCCCTCGGTGGGCCAACGCTCAAGAGAGACACGTGTTCGATGATCCTGTCCATCAATTCGTCGTGCACAGAGTCGAACACGATCAACCTCGAGCATGCAGAGCACTTCTGTCCCTGATACCCGAATGCCGATCGAACGACGTCAATCGAGGCAGCATCGAGATCAGCGGTGTCATCAACGATCAGGGCATCCTTGCCTCCCATCTCCATGTAGGCACGTTTGAGCCAACGTTGACCGGTTCGCACCTTGGCCGACCGCTCTGCAATGCGAAGCCCGACCTCCTTGGATCCAGTGAAGTTGATGAACCGTGTTCGGGGGTGGTCAACCAGTGCATCACCGATCGCGCCGCCCGATCCGGGCAGGTAGTTCACGACGCCCGGGGGCAACCCCGCTTCCTCGAGGACCTTTGCAAAACCCCAGCCGACGAGGGGCGTGTTGGAGGCAGGTTTCACGATGACGGTGTTCCCCGCTGCGACGGGCCCAACGGTCATGCCGACAAGGATCGCGAGCGGAAAGTTCCACGGGGGAATGACGACACCCGCACCGATTGCTTGCAGCCAGGACTCGTTCGTTTCCCCTGGATACTGCTCAACAGCAACCGGTTCGGCCATTCGAAGAGCCTGATGTGCGTAATAACGGCAGAAGTCGATGGCCTCAGCTACGTCAGCTTCAGCTTCAGCCCAGTTCTTCCCCGCCTCGAACGTCTGCCACGCAGCGAACACGTATCGGCGATCGGCGATGATGTCCCCAACCCGATGGATCATGCCTGCTCGTTCTTCGGCAGTACGACGTGACCATCCCGGGTATGCATCCCAGGCAGCATCGATTGCACGTTCGACGTCTTCGAGTCCGGCAGATGCTGAGATGCCGACGATCTGACTCGGATCCGCTGGGTTCACCGACTCGATCGATGCCTCGGTTTCGATATGGTTCCCGCCGATCACGAGCATGGATCGCTCACCGAGTGAAGCAGAAACCCTTGCAAGCGCCGCCTCGTACGCATCCTTTGGACCGGGAGCTGTGAAATCTGAATAGGGCTCGGAGCGGTACGGAGTCAGCACAGGTCCTCCAATGAAACGGGTTCTGTGGGAGAAGGGTACGCATCCGGTTGTTCACAAGCCACACCGCCGACAGAGGAATCACTGAAGGTACTTATCCACAGAGCCGATGAGACCACGTGGACCAACGAGTACTCGTTATCGAAGATTCGCCATCGGTCAGGAGACTGATCGAGGTGTGCTTGCGCGTGCTCGACGTTGACGTGTCGAGTGCGGTCGACGGAGTAACAGGACTTGAACAGATCAACGCATGCGATCCCGACGTCGTGGTGCTCGACATCGGCCTTCCGGGACTCGATGGCTGGGAAGTGCTCAGCCGGCTTCGAGAGAATCCTGATTCAGCAGGGATGAAGGTCCTGGTGCTGACTGCCCACGCACAGCCTGAGATGGCGGATCGAGCGGCCCAAGGCGGCGCGGACGCCTTCATGACGAAGCCGTTCAGGCCGATAGACCTACGGGTACAGGTCGAGAAGCTGCTTGCGAGCTGAACCACCAGGTATCAGGTCTCAGGGAAGAATCGTTGGCTACAGC
Source organism: Acidimicrobiia bacterium (assembly GCA_036985855.1). Lineage (GTDB taxonomy): Bacteria > Actinomycetota > Acidimicrobiia > Spongiisociales > UBA5794 > B3-G11. Next base: position 43,968 of record BTQL01000006.1, read on the forward strand.
GACCGATTGCCGACGACCTGACCGTCTCTACCCTTGCATCATGCCGTCTGCAGTTCTCATATCCAATCCGTCGGCTTCCCAGTTCACCGGCGGGCTGTTTCGAGAGGTCGTGTCGACGCTCTCGACATCGTTCGATCTCACGACGAAGTGGCCGACAAGTCCGGTCGAAACCGCCAGAAAAGCGGCAGACGCCGCACAAGAGGGTTTCGATGTCGTATTCGCCATGGGCGGGGACGGAGTCGCCCATCACGTTGCGAATTCGCTGGTAGGGACAGACACAGCTCTCGGCCTCATCCCGGCAGGGACAACGAACGTGCTGACACGGATCCTCGGCGTTCCGCTCAAACCACTCGTCGCCGCACGATCCGCGGCGAGTTTCACTCCGATACCGACGCGGATGGTGCGTGTGATCGCAGAAACCGCTTCAGGCCCGAAAACACGGTACGCGACCTTCTCTCTCGGTATCGGTTTCGACGCAGATGTCGTTTCGATCGCAGAGTCGAGGCCATACGCGAAGCTCCGTTTTGGCGGCATCCACTATGCGTCGACCGCAATCGGTCGGTTGCTCTCGACGTGGAGAACCCAAAAACCTCATCTCCGGTTGACCTGTGACGGTGACCGGTTTGACGGTGTTGTAGCGCTCACGCAGGTCCACCGGCCGTATACCTACTTCGGCAGGGTTCCGCTGCATCTGACGGACGAGGTGATCGACGGAGTAGCCACCCTCGCTGCGAGCAGCCTTGGGCTTGTCCGGTCATCAGAGATCTTCACGCGGGCTGCCCTCGGCCGGAAACACAGGGAGGCAACAGGGATTCGACTGTGGACCGAATATGCATCACTCGTCGTCGAGGCCGAACCGGCTACACCTTTTCACGCAGACGGCGAACTCCTCGGAACTGCCGAATATCTCGAGATCACGCCAGCGGAGAACGCGATTCTCGTTCTGAGACCCACTGATCAGCCTTCATCGCTCTGAATCACGACGTTCATGTAGTTGTAGGGGATCTCAATCCCCTCAGCGTCAAGCCGGTTCTTGATCCGTCGGAGGAACTCCCGCTTGATGGCCCAACGCTGCTCGGTGATGACGGTCGCCAGCACCCTGATCACAACGGCCGAGTCGTCGAGCTCGTTCACGCCGAGCATCTTGGGTTGCTCGAGGAAGTCTGGCGCCCAATCAGGATCGTTCGCGAGCTGAGACATCTCGTCTGCGATCACCTCAATCGCTCGGTCGACGTCGGTGTCGTAGGAGACACCGATGTCGGCCACCACCCGCGCATAGTCCGGTGTCAGATTCGAAGCAACGGCTATCTGGCCATTGGGTACATGGTGCGCGTTGCCGTTGAGGTCGCGGAGAACGGTCGTCCTCAGCTTGATGGCCTCGACGGTACCTGAAACCCCGGCAATGGTAACGACGTCGCCAATGCCGAACTGGTCCTCAACGAGAATGAAGAAACCAGCGATGACATCCTTGACGAGATCCTGGGCACCGAAACCGACTGCGATCCCGATCGTGGCGGCGACGGCGATGAAGGGAGACATCGGGATTCCCCAGATACCCATGACGGTGAGAATCACGATCGCCCATACGACCAACTTCAGTAGCATCTGCATCACGCTCGTCAGTGTTACGAGACGTTGACCGCGCTCGCGATCAAAATGATCCTCAGAATCCGCGTACTGCTTTTCCACTTTGCTCGACCAACGTTGGATCGAACGATTGACAGCCCACAGAATCACGACCGCACCGATGAGGACGGCGATCGTCCCGAATGCCTGTCCCCCAACCGTCTCTCTCAACGTTTCGGCCCACTCCACAATGGTGTCCAACAAGTGTCAGCCCTCCTCGACCTGATATAGAAAAGCCATGGCTTCGACGCCCAACCATACGAACGTCGCGGATGCAAGTCCCATCAGGTCAGCATCATGGCCGCCAGAGGCATCGATTGCGCCGATCTCCTTCCAGCCATCGTTCGCTGCAACCCTGAGATCGGTCACAAGTTTTGTGATGGCCGTTCGCTTGAGTGTGAGGCGTCCGGTGAGGGATGCCACGAGCTGTGTGACTTCGGTCTCGTCTCCCGTTGCGACCGTCGAGACGACACGGGGGCTATCGAATCCATCCTCTTCAAGCATCCGTGTCAGGTCCTTCGCGACGAGCTCCGCGGCTTCCCCAAGACGATCGACCTGGTTGAGGACAAAGATGAACTGGCCCTCGTAGGGCACCAATCCAGCGAGAAACTCGGAATGAATGACATGGTCCGCATACTTCTCAGGATCGAACACCCACACGACCGCGTCCACGCGCGCAAGAACATCCTCAACGATGTGTCGATGCGCGGAGACAGTGCTGTCGAGGTCGGGTAGATCAACCAGGATGGAGGACTTGAGTCTTGCTGCTCCGACTCGTTCTGTTGCCCCGAGGTCTGTGAGCAACCTGCCGTAGTCGATGTTGGAATTCTCTGGCATCACGGCTAGTGCGTCGTCTGTCGTGGGACGCACCACACCCACCTTCGCCACTTGCTCGTCCAGAACCGCGTTCACGAGAGACGACTTGCCCGATCCGGTCCCTCCGGCGAACGCTACGACAAGGACCTCGCCGATGTAACCAAGCTTCTGTCTCGCCCGACGTATCACGGTTGCGAGATCGATACGTGACTCTTCGGGCAGCACCCCCTCGCATCGGACGATCGCGAGATCCGCAAGATCAAGCAAGGACTCGAGGCCGCTCATGGTTCGCTCAGTGCGTTCGATGCCGCAAGGAGTTCACCAGGCTTGAACGATGCTGCATCCTCGATCATCGAACGCCACTCGGCTTTGCGCAGCATGGCTGCCGAGTTCACCAGAGCCATGAGCTGCTCATGGACGTCGTTCGTGACCGATTCGAGCCTCGACTTCATAGCTCGCTCGACCCGCCTGGAAGCGTGCACAGATGGATTCACACCGACCTTCCACGAAGTTTGGTCGAGGAGTTGCTCGGTAGATGATCGCCGCCAACGGATGGTTGCCTCCAACCTGAAACGATCAGCGACATCGTCACGCCACGCATCAAGGGAGCGCTCTATCTCGGATGCATCCCACCGTCCCATGAAACCGCGAATCCTTCGAGCTATCTCGCCTTCACCCGACCCGGTCATCGCGGCGTCGAGATTCTCCACCGATCGGCGCACGTCGGCCACGATTTCCTGGTGTGTCGCCAACCAGCTCTCGCGGACCGCTAGACCGCCATCGCCGACAGGCGATTGTTCCAGTCCATCGAGCGTCGCATCCAGTCTTGCAAGCCCAGCCGCTTCCACCGTGACAGCGCTTGCTATGTAGCGGCCGGCATTCGCCGCAGATGAACGCGCGATCGCTGCCTTGTCCTCGAATCGTTCATGACGGGCCATGCGTTCGAGGACCGTGCGCACGAAGGCATCGCTGCTGCCATCCTCGGCGATCGAGGCGAAGATCGGCTTCCCGAAGCGGGTCTCGACCGATTCGATCATCTCGGTTCGCTCGCGGTCGGATCCGCGGAGACGGTTCACAACGATCACGCTCGCCGGCAATGCATTCATCGCCTTCCACAAGCGCTTGGTCGTGGCGTCGCCATATCGAGTTGGAGAAACGACGAGGACTCCGAGGTCCGCAGCCCCAAGTGCTGCCTCAACGGCGACTCGGTCGAATTCCCACGGGGGTGTGTCAACAAACACCAGTCCTTTCGGAGCGCCCGGAGCGACCACATACTCGCTCTCGTGATCGATCGGCGCCGGGCCGACACAACCAGCCATGACTATCGCGGTCGTTGTCGGCCGAAGAACCCCCGTAGTCGACACCTCGGTCCCGGAGAGTTGGTTGACAAGGTACGACTTGCCAACTCCCGTGCATCCGACAACGACAACCGACTGGGGAGCCGATACGAGGTTCTCCAGCACATCGGCTGACGTGGTCGCATCGGTGAGTATCCGCTTGTCCTCGGAACTGAGCAGCACCCGCGGCACTCGCTCGAGCGCCTCCCTGAAGTTCGCTGCTACATCAACCACAGGACCATTCCAGCAGACCAGCGGCACAGAGCGATAGTCGAGATCACGCGATCCCGTGGAACAGGTCGGCCTCCCCCTGAAACCATCCGACAGCCGAGTAGAGAAGTTCGAAGTCCTCCCACGGATACACCGATTCGACGAGCTCCGTCGGCACGGCGAACCAGAACCCATCGGGATCCACCTGGGTCCGGTGAGCCCTGAGTGCCTCCCGACCCTGGTCAACGAAACCGGTCACGTCGATTCTGGTCAGTTGACGCCCCGGATACTCGAAAGCGCCCATTCGGTCGATCCACATCTCGAAGGGAGACTCGCCAACGGTTTCGAGCATCGCCCTATGGAGTACCGAGATCCGCTCACCGGTGAACACCGGTGCGTACAGCTTTGTGATCTGCCACGGAGCGCCGTCGTGGGGGAACCTCGAGCCGTCTGCAGCGGCGTCGACCAGTGCCATCGAGAGTGCGTGTATCCGCAGATGGTCGGGGTGCGGATAGAACTCATGGGCGTCGTAACCAAGTACCACGTCGGGTTGCTCACTTCTTACGATCCCAACCAGTTTCCCGAGGACGTCATCGAAGGGCTGGCGGCAGAATGCATCAGGGTGCGCATTCGCCTCAGAGTCGGGCATCCCGGAATCCCGATATCCCAACATCGTCACTTCGTCATACCCGATGATGTCCGCCGCGACCGCGAGCTCGTCTGCTCGAACCTGCGTGAGATTTGCCACGACGCCGGGATGATCCATCGTCGGATTCAGAATGTCACCAGCTTCGCCACCGGTCGCCGTAACGAGCACAGCCCGAGTTCCCTCAGCGACGTACCTCGCAACGGTGGCTGCACCCTTTGAGGACTCATCATCCGGATGGGCGTGGATGGAGAGAAGTGTCTTGGACATGGAGGCGAGGGTAGGTGAGGAAGTGAGAGCAAAGAACCGCCCGCGATCTGGCTATTGGAGGATCTTGAGCGCGGACGCCCCCTCGGTGCAGTCGCCGACGAGAGGACACCAACGACAATGCGGTCCCGCGGTCCTCGGCATCTCGGACCGATCCGACATTGCACGTCGGAGCGCCGTGATCATTTCCGCCACCTGCGCCGCGGTCGCATCGATGTCTTCGTTACTCGGTTGGGATACCCGTCGCTCACCCGTCTTCAACGACAACGCCTCGACATGCGCGGGAATTGCTCCGTTGGCCAGCTGCCACGCCATCGCGTAGAACGCGAGCTGGGCGCCGGCATCGTCAAGGTAGGTTCCCGTCTTCCAATCCACCAGCCGAACTCTTCCGTCCTCGACGTACACGGCGTCCACACGTCCGCGCAATCGGACGCCTTCGACCGGTTCACTCTCCACATCCACCTCGGCAGCATCGAATCCGTCGGTCGGGAGCGACCTGAACCGATCGTACAGCTCCTCGACCTCGGCTGTGATCGTCCTGAATTCGGACGGTTTGAGCGACAGCGAGGCCATCGAGTTTCCGAGGTGTGAGCCGGCTTCCTGTCTACAAACGGCTTCGAACTCTTCGGGCGCGATGGGTCCATCGACAAGGTGTCTCGCGAACAACCGATGCGCAAGGATTCCCCTGAACAGATCCTTGGTCATAGCAGGGAACACACCTTGGAGCCGTGCAAGGGCCTGCTGTGGGCACTTGGTGTAGGTGACGAACAATGTCGCGGAAACAGGGAACTCTTCACCAGGTGGGATACGTCTGAATGATGACACACTCTGATCGTATCCAAACTGTCGGCCGAGCGCGATAAAGCGGTATCTACCCGGATCCCGCACATATACTCGCCCAACCGCATACAAGTCTCCTGGGAAGAACCGATGGCAGCCTCCAGATCAAGAACTCTCCTTCTGATCGCGGTACCCGTGTTGATCCTTCTGTTGCCACTGTCGATCTATTTCGTCGATAGTGCCGCAGCATCGGACAAGGTCGCTCGGAATGTCACCATCGCTGGTGTCGACGTCGCCCGCCAGACTCAGGAGGAAGCGCTCGCTTCGGTGGACAAGTACGAGAACGATCTGACCTCGAATGTCACCCGCGTCCTGGTGAATGGGAAGACGTATGAGCTCGACCCGACCGACGTCGGACTGACCTTCGACAGCCAAAGTGCCGTGACCGAAGCGCTCGGTCTTCGCAAAGACGGAATCGGCGAGTGGCTGGACGCGTTCAACCGGGAGGTGGACGTACCGCTTGTCGCCACCCTCGATCCCGAAATGGTTGCAGCCAAACTCAGCGAGTGGGAACGCGACGCAATCGCGAATCCCGCGTTCGATGGAGCCATCGCGATTTCGAATGGAAACGTGCAATACCAATATCCGAGAACCGGCGAGGCGATCGACAGGGATTCGGCATCCTTTCTACTACTCACCGCGTTGGAGTCCGGGACAGGCGAACCGGTTGAGCTCCCTGTCGTCATGTCGTCTCCGAAACTCACCGAGGCCGACATCGACGCTGGTGTGGAAAAGGCCAACAGGATCATCGACCGGGGCGTTGTGCTGAAGAACGATGAATACGGATTCGAATTCCGTGTCGAGTCGGCTGATCTCGGACGCGCTCTCAACGCGACAGTCACCGAAGGCGACAACCCTTCGATCGAGTTCTCGGTCGACCCTGCCGTCATCGCTCCCCTTGTCGAGATCGTGCGTGAAGAACTGGAGATCGATCCAGTTGATGCGTACTGGGAGACCGTGCTCGTGGACGACTTCGAGGGATACCCGGATCAGTATGAGATCAAGGATTCGCCTCAAGAGCACGAGGAAGCCCTCCCGGAGAACGATACGATCAGCCTCGTTCCGGGACTCAACGGCACCACCGTCGATGCTGCAGAAGTCGCAGCGGTGGTCGAACTGGCCGCACTCAGCAACGGCAGGGGCTCGCTGACCCTTGTCAAGAACGCCAAACCTGCGTTCACGACCGAGATGGCAGAGTCCTTCGGCGTTCTTTACGAGCTTGCGGAGTTCACCACCCGGACTCCCGGTAGGAACCGGGTTTTCAACATTCAGCTCATGGCAGACATTGTCGACCAGACGATCGTCATGCCAGGCGAGGAGTTCACCGTCAACGAAGTGGTTGGTGAGCGGACTCTCGCGAAGGGCTTCAAATACGACTGTGCGATCGTTGGCGGTGAACTCTCCTGCGAGCAGGAAAAGGTCAACGTCGGTGGGGGTGTGAGCCAGTTCGGGACGACGATCTTCAACGCCATCTACTTCTCGTGCCTCGAGGACACTGCCCACCAGCCGCACAGCATCTACTTCCAGAAGTACCCGGAAGGTCGCGAAGCCACCCTCGGTTTTCCACTTCCCGACGTGGCTTTCAGGAACGACACCGAGGCTCCTGTCATCATCAGAACCTCCTATACGCCAAGGACGATCACGGTGACCTTCTTCGGAAACAATGGTGGGATCACCTGCGGCACCGAACGCGGGGAGCGCTCTGGTTTTACGAGCGCTTCGGTGATATACCGCGCCGATGAGGATGGCACGGTCGCGCCGGGCGTGGAACACATTGCCAACAGCGGCTCGGGCGGGTGGCGCATCGTCAACACCCGGATCTTCTACGACAAGGACGGTAACGAGTTCAAGCGCGAGACCTTCCCATGGACGTATCGAGGTGAACGCCAGGTCATCTTGATGCATCCATGTGAAACGAAGGTCGGTGGGGACGGCGTCTGTTCCATCGACGTGCCTTCGGTGACCGGGATGTCCAGCGGAGAGGCATCAGCAGTGTTGACTGCTGCAGGATTCCGCGTCAGTGCGGTCGAGGTCATGACAGGCGATCAGACATTGAACGGCACCGTCAAGTCCTACAGTCCCGGCGGTCTGGTTGATCTCACAACGGTCATCACGGTCGAGGTATGGAAGTGGGACGGCACCAGCACCGAGGGATGATGGCCGGCACCCGACGCCGCCCATAGCCATCGAGTTTCCGGGAACCGTTCCTACACTCCGCAACGATCCAGACCATTGCGACGACACCCACATGAAGCCCAGAAAAACGATATTTGCGGCCGTTCCGCTCGCCATTCTTCTGCTGCCTGTTGGCATTTACATAGCGGACCGCGCAACGTCCACCCAAGAGGTCGCACGCAACGTGACCATCGACGGGATCCCCGTTGGCGGAATGACTCGAGCGGACGCCACACTCGCGGTCGAGTCCTACGAGAACCAGCTTCGCACCAACACAGGCGTTTTCGCCGTCAATGGTGCAACCTTCAAGCTCTCGCCGATCAGCATCGATCTCACGGCAGATGTTCGATCCGCCGTTGACGCGGCGTTTCTTGTGAGACGTGACGGCGGAGTCTTCGCCAACTTCTCTTCGTGGATCAGTTCGTTCTCAACATCTCAGGATGCGCCTCTGTCGATCGCCTTCGATCATGACGCCATCGAACAGATCGTCGCCGAATGGGAAACGGATGCTATTCCCAATCCGGCATACAACGGGAATGTATCGGTCGTTGACGGCGTCATCACCCCCAACTATCCGAAGGCAGGGCAATCGCTCAATCGCGATGCCGCGCACGGCCAGGTCGTTGCCGAGATGAGCACTCTCGACAAGGCGGGCGTGACCCTCGAAGTCATCGACTCGACGCCAATCCTGACGAACGCCGACGTTGACGCTGCGGCTGCAGAGATGGCCCAGATGATCGACTCTTCGATCACGATGATTTCAGCAGAAGTCGGCTTTCGGACGACCTTCAGACCTGAGCAACTTTCGTCTGCCGTACGTGCTGACCTGAGTCCCGCCGGCACCGAGCTCATCGTGTCGTTCGATGCAGACCGCGTGCTCGAGATCCTTGAACCGAGACGCACCGAGTACGAGATCGAGCCGATCGACGCCCAGTTCGACATCGATCTCGAGACGGATGAGTTCACCATCGTTCCCGGTCGCAGCGGGACCCTCCTCGACACGGAACGTCTTCTGTCGGAAATGAAGACGACGGCCCTCGGATCGGACGTCGGCGAGTTCCCTCTGCTGGTCGGTGCAGAGCCGAGCTTCACGACAGAGGCGGCTTCGTCTTTCACAACCCTTGGACCACTCGCCGGCTTCACTACCGAACACCCCGCGAACCAGGCGCGCGTGACGAACATCCAACTGATGGCGGACGCGGTTAACGGTGCGATCGTTCTTCCCGGTGAGGAATGGTCCATCAACGACCACGTCGGACAGAGAACTGAGGCGAAAGGATACATTGCCGCTCCAGCGATCATCAACGGCGCCCCGTATTGCTGTGACAATCCGGCCAACATTGGGGGCGGAGTCAGCCAGTTCGGTACAACGCTGTACAACGCTGTGTTCTATTCGTGTCTCGACGATGTCGACCACACACCGCATTCGCTCTACTTCACTCGCTATCCGATGGGACGCGAGGCCACTCTCGGATTCCCCAACCCCGACGTCCGATTCGGAAACAACACGGAGTATCCGATCGTCATCGCCACCGCGTACACCGATACGTCGATCACCGTGAAGATGTATGGAGACAACGGCGGGCTCACCTGTACGGATGACACACACGATCCTGAAGACATTGTCGAGTACACAGAGGAACTCGTTGCCGACGAGGAAGGTGTACTGAATCCGGGTGAACGCACGAAAATCCGGTCGGGAATCAACGGGTTCCTCATAAAGGTCGATCGAATCGTCACATACCCGGACGGGCAAACCGAGAGGGATCTCGATCTCGTTCACAGGTATCGAACGCTGTCCGAGCAGTACATGGTCAACCCGTGCGAAGTGTCTGGAGAGCCGGTCGATTGCCCGGTGAAGCTCGCTTCCGTCGTGAACCAAACCTGGGAATCCGCTCTGGAGTCTCTCTCGGAGGCAGGTCTGTTCGCTGCCAGGGTCACCGAGGTTGTGAACAGCGCTGCCAAGGACGGCATCGTCCTCTCCCAGGATCCGGCTCCAGGCGAGTGGGTTGGCGCTGGAGTGACCATCACCCTCACGGTTGGCGTGTACAACGGGTGACCAGGTTTCCCATGTCGGGGAGAAACCCGGGATCGTGTATCAGTAGAAGACAAAGAACTCGGTGATGACTTCGGCAGCGGCTCTCTTGGTGTCGTCAGACCATCCGTCTTCTCTTCGGATGACCACAACGTTCGAAGCGATATAGACACGAGATATGGCATCGTCTGACTCGAAGAGGTCGGAGGCGAGCTTCGCTCCGAAGGTCGAACTGCTGCTGGCCTGATCCGCGGAGGAGTATCCCTCACCGTCGGTTCCAGTCAGGCTGCGGTCTGTGGTGATGATCACCGAGTCGTCAACGACCTGGCTACTCTCGATCTCGATCCGCTGACCCATGTTTCCTCCTCAGGTGTCCTCCTCAGGTGTCCTCCTCGGGGATGCACCGTTGCCTCGACGCGGCGATGGTACCGACTGATGACGGCCTATCCCGCTAGGCATCCAGAGTCGGCTGAAGCTTGTCTCCGGATCCAACCTCATGCAGTTTCATCAGGTTGGTCGAAGCGCTCTGGTTGGGTGGCACACCCGCAACCATCACGAGACCGTCGCCCTTGCGAACAAGACCACGACGCAGCAGGTCGATCTCGGCCGCCCCGATCATCTCGTCCGTTGAATTCACCCGGTCGATCAACATGGGACGCACTCCTCCGTAGATCGCCATCCTGCGATATGTGCGTTCGACCGGTGTGAATGCATAGACGTCGGCCTTCGAACGGTACTTCGAGAGCAGGCGAGCCGTTGTCCCGCTCTCTGTGAATGCGACGATCGTGTCAAGGCCCAGACGGTCGGCGGTGTCAACCGATGCCTCGGCAGTCGCCGAAGCGAACGCGGCACCTTCGGAAAGGTTCGAGATATCGGTCGCCCTGCCAAAGCCGGTGGAGCGCTCGGCTTCGGAACAGATCGACGCCATGAGCTTCACTGCCCTCGTCGGGAACTCCCCGATTGCGGTCTCGGCCGAGAGCATCACCGCGTCCGTGCCATCGAGCACGGACCGGTACACGTCCGATACTTCCGCACGTGTAGGCCTGGGGTGGGTGATCATCGACTCGAGCATCTCTGTCGCGGTGATCGAGATCTTGCCTGCAGCATTCGCACGATGGATGATTTCGTATTGCGCTCGTGGAACGGACTCGATGGAGAGCTCAACGCCGAGATCTCCGCGGGCAACCATCGCCCCATCTGCCTCCTCGAGAATGTCGTCGAGATTCATGTATCCGACAGCGGTCTCGATCTTCGCGATGACCAGCTGGTCCCCGACGATCTCGCGAACGGACCGAATGTCGTCCCCCGAATTCACAAAGGAAGCTGCGACCATATCGAAACCCAGACTCAGACCGAACTCCAGGTCTTCGGCGTCCTTGTCGGTGACTGCGGGAAGGGACGTCCTGGCGCCGGGGAAAGACGCTCCTTTGTGGTCGAGGAGCTCACCGGCTTGGAGCACCGTAGCGGTCACACCATCGCGGTCGACATTCGTCGCTTCGAGTTCGATGAGGCCGTCCGCAAGAATGACCTTGCCCCCGACGCTTATCTCGACGCAATCGAGATGGACGATCTTGATGTTCTCGGCGTCGCCAACTCCCTCGCCTTCATGGAGACGAATGGTCGAGCCCGCCAAGAGCTCGACGCTTCCTCCAGAGAACGTACCGACGCGAATCTTGGGCCCCTGGATGTCCTGCATGATCGCGATCGGTCTGTCGACGTCCGAAGCGCACTGCCGAACAACCGCGAAGCGCCGTTCGTGGTCGGCATGGCTTCCATGGCTGAAGTTGAGGCGTGCAACATTCATGCCGCGTTCGATGAGTTTGACGACAACATCCGGCGACTCCGTCGCCGGTCCGAGAGTCGCGACGATCTTGGTTTTTCGACGCATCGAGCCAACCTTAGAGCAGATGGCGCCCATCAAGGCGCCTCCATCGGAATGCATCATCTGAGCTGACAACTCAGAGTAGATCGAATGCCGCTACCGTATAGGTACCCCTCATACGGGCAATCAATGGAGGAGAATCAATGAAGAATGCGACCAGGATTTTCGTTCTCGCGCTCGTTCTCGGCCTCGTGGCTACAGCCTGCAGCAGCGCAGACGAGAGTCTGGAAGGGCGGACCGTTACGGTCGCCATCGAGAACCTCTACCCACCGTTCAACTTCATCGACGAGGTAACGGGCCAAGGCGCCGGGTTCGACTATGACATCTGGAACGAGATCTGTAGCCGACTCGACTGCAAGGCTGAGTTCGTGGAGGCGGTCTGGCCTGACGTGATTCTCGAGACCGGTGATGGCGTGTACGACACTGCAGCTGATGGCATCTCGATAACTGAGGAGCGCAAGGAAGTCGTCGCGTACTCTGACTCGTACATGACCACGATCCAAAAGATCATGGTCCGCTCAGATGAGAGCCGCTGGGCGACCGCTGACGAGTTCTTCGCGAGCAATTCCAAGCTCGGCACGCAGGTCGGCACAACGAACTACGAACTTGCCACGACGCTCACGAATGAAAGCAACATCGATGCGTTCGATCTCTTCCCGACTGCGGTTCTGGCACTGCTCTCTGGCGATGTCGACGCCGTGATCATCGACGACGTCGCAGGGCAGGGGTATGTGGGAGAGGGCAACGAGGGAACGAAACTGCTTGAGGGCGACCTCCAGTCAGACCCACTCGGGTTCATCTACGCCAAAGGCTCAGAGCTCATCGATCCGGTGAACGAGATCATCGCGGACATGAAGAGCGACGGCACGATGGACAAGCTCATCAAGAAGTGGTTCATCGACTTCAAGGCATAGACCAGAGCAATCGATCAGAAGGGCCGGGTCGTTTGACACGGCCCTTCTGCGCGTAGCCGTCTACATTGCCCTGCAGCTACACAAAGGACTCATGTGACCGCCATCGACACGGAGCATTTACCCGATCCGACGCCACCCGGCGCGAAGCTCTCCTACGACTTCGCAGGTTTCCCCTGGTGGCTGGTCGGAATCCTTGCGACCATCGCGTTCCCCGTGTACAAGTTATTGACCGACGAGACCTGGAACGACGGCTTCCTCTTCATCAAGGATGGCCTGACGCTCACGTTCATTGTCACGTTCGCTGGTTTCGCCATCGCAATGGTCCTGGGACTCGGCGTCTCTCTTGCACGCATGTCCAAGCGAGCGGTTCCCAGGAATATCGCGATGTACTACATCGAGCTCATTCGAGGCATACCTGTTCTCGTCACGATCATCATGTTCGGGTTGGTCATAGTTCCATGGTTCTTTAGCCGTGCCGGTATCGACCCCCAGTCAACGATCGGCTCGAAGGCCATTCGAGCAAGCGTGGCGATCGGTCTCATCTATGCAGCATTCATCGCTGAAGTACTGCGCGCTGGTATCGAGTCGGTCGAGAAAGGCCAGCGGGAAGCGGGCATGTCCGTCGGCCTGAACAACCGGCAGGTATTTCGCTTCATCGTCTGGCCCCAGGCGATCAGGAACATCATGCCTGCGCTGGGCAACGATCTGATTGCTCTGCTCAAGGACTCCTCCCTTGTGTCGATCCTCGCAGTCAGGGAGATCACGCAGATGTCCCGACTGTGGACGGGTCGAAATTTCCAATTCTTTACCGGGTTCATGATCCTCGCGGCGATGTACTTGACGCTCACTGTGGGCCTGTCGTTGCTGCTGCAGTGGTACGAGCGCAGGATCGCGACACCATGACCGATATCGAATCGATGCACGAGAGCCTTCAAGACGTCATCGAGCGGTTTGACCACGTCTCGATAGCCGTCCACGACATCGAAACGGCCCAAGCTCTCGTGGACCTTCTCGGTGGATCCCACATCGGTGGCGGCCTCAGTTTCGCGGGTGACTTTCGTTGGATCCAGTTCGATCTTCCCGGCCAGGGTCGGCTGGAGCTGATCAGCCCTGTGGTCAACGAGAAGGACAACTTCCTCAATAGGTACCTCGCCGAGCACGGAGAGGGAATGCATCATCTCACGTTCAAGGTGAGGGACATACACAGGGCCGTGGCGAGGGCGAGGGAACTTGGCTTCACCGTTGTTGGTGTCAACGACAGCGAAGAAGGCTGGAAGGAGGCGTTCGTGCACCCTGCATCCGCACACGGCGTACTCATTCAACTCGCAGAGTTCGCGGACAAGTAAACAGGTGCCCTCCTCCCCCACGGTGATCCTCCCCGTACGCGATTTCGATGGCATGTCGCGCCTGAGCGGCGTGCTCAGTCCTCGACGGAGGACGAAACTATCACGTGCCCTGTGCAGCGTGGCGGTCTCTGCTGCACGGAACGCAGAACTCGACGTTGTTGTGATCTCATCATCACCTGATGTCACCAACTGGGCGGAAGTCGGCGGGTTGCATGTCTGGTCCGACCCCGGCCGCGGCCTGTCCGCTGCAGCGTCCGCTGCTGTTGCACGTATGGGTCGGGATCCGTGGATTGTGCTGCACGCGGATCTTCCGCTCGTGAGCGCCGCCGCGCTCAGACAAGTTTCCGAAGCCTGCGAGGACGCCGCTGTGCTTGTTCCGAGCCATGATGGAGGTACGAACGTGATCGCGTCCCATGGTCCATTCCCTTTCTCGTACGGACTAGGTTCGTTTCATCGCCATTTTGCTGCGGTTCCCGATGCCTCGATCATCTCAACATCCGAACTCTCGATAGACATCGACTCTCCCGCTCAGCTTGCGGCTTTCCCCGAGCTGGTCGAACCACCTAGCCTCTCCACATGACCACCGGTTCTCGCAACGAGCTCTCGAGCGATCTCACACCTCTCGGCATCCCAGAACGCGTGCTGACGATCGGCGCACATCCGGACGATGCTGAGTTCGGGGTGGGGGCGACACTGGCGAGATGGGTTTCCTCTGGCACTCTCGTGACCATGCTGATCGTCACCGATGGCTCGAAGGGCTCCTGGGACCCGGACAGGGATCAGGCAGATCTGATCCGAACCCGCCGAGCAGAGCAGGCTCGTGCCGCCGAGGTTCTCGGCGCAACATCGGTGATCCACCTCGACCATGTCGACGGTGAACTCGAGTACAGCATGAGTCTGCGCAGGGAGCTTGTTACACACATCCGCACGACGAGGCCAGATGTGCTGGTCACACATGACCCGTGGCAGCGATACCAGCTCCATCCGGATCACAGGGCGACGGGAATGGCAGCAGTTGACGCGGTGGTCACCGCAAGAGAACCGCTTGCCTACACGGATCTCGACCTGGCTGCCCACAGACCACGAACAGTCCTTCTGTGGTCGGCGGATGCACCTGACCACATCGAGCAGGTCACTCCCAAGTGGTTCGATCGAAAGGTTGAAGCGTTGATGTGCCATTCATCCCAGGGGACCACCACCATGGGCGGCGCCGAATCGAGTGCTGAACTGCGCCTTGCTTTCGTCGACCGTCTCGCCGTGTGGCATGCCGACAATGGCAAAGCATTCGGAGTCGGCCCGGCAGAATCGTTCAAGAAGATCTCTCCCTGAGGAGACCTCGTGGCAATACTCGTACTCGGCTCGGGAATCGTCGGATCAGCCGCTGCATGGGACCTTGTGCGCCGCGGACACGACGTAACGGTCGCCGACACGGATGCTGAAGCAGCCCAGAAGGTTGCCGCTGTCCATGGGGCCGGCGCAATGCACCTCCAAGCAGCTGACAGAAATGCGTTGCTCGCGGCGCTTGATGAGTGTGCCATCGTCGTTTCAGCGATCCCTTTCCGCTACGGGGCGTCCGTGGCATCTGCTGCGATCACAACGGGAACGCACTACCTGGACTTCGGTGGAAATCCGACGGTTGTGCAGGACCAACGAAAACTCCATGACAATGCAGTCACCGCAGGGATCATGGTCGTGCCTGACTGCGGACTCGCTCCCGGACTGGCGAATGTCATCGCTGAGGACCTCATTTCGTCCGCACATGAAGGAACGATCGACTCCATCCAGATCCGGGTAGGAGCTCTCCCTCAGAAGCCTGTCGGAGCGCTCGGATACCAGCTCGCGTTCAGCCCTCGAGGCCTGATCAATGAATACGCAGAACCTTGTGAGGTCATCGAGGATGGGGTGTATCAGACCGTTGAACCGTTGAGCCGATTCGAAGAAGTCGATTGGGAAGGATGGGGACCTCTTGAGGCGTTTGCGACGGCCGGTGGAACCTCGACGATGGCCATGCGCCACGTCGGGACCGTCATGTCCCTCGAGTACAAGACCCTCAGGTACCCGGGTCATGGTCGGGTATTCCGGTCCATGATGGAACTGGGATTGTTCGATGAGTCTCCGAGGGCGATCGGTTCTGCCACGATCGCACCGCGGGAGGTGCTCATCGACGCCTTGGATCACAGACTCCCGCGTGGTGCGCCGGATGTCGTACTGATACGGGTTTGGTGCGATCAGTCAGGTGAACGATCGACCGTCCAGATCGTCGACACGGAACGAGACGGCTTCTCTGCCCTGGCGCGCACCACAGCGTTCCCTGCAACGGCGCTTGCGGATCTGATCGCTCGCGAGATCGTCGATCGGCCGGGGGTGGCAACGATGAACGAAATCGTTCTCGGCAGTGAACTTCTGCCCGAACTCGTCTCGGTTGGAATCGAACTCGAAGAGCTCTAGGAGTCTCGCGCGACGCTGCCGATCTTGGCGCTCGTGTCGATCTCGAAAAAGTGCATTTTCGACGTATCGATCACCAGATCAACCGAGGAGCCGTCTGGCACAGGAACGTCAGAGCTGACTCGGCCGGTGAATCTGGTCTGATCGCCAAGGGAAGTCGCATCCTGACCCGAATCCGCGAGAAGTTCCTCGATATCGGGTGTCAACACAGGTGGTGAATCGATGAAGAAGTGCACATATGACTCGGACCCGAGATGCTCGTTCACATCGGTATCGACACGAATCGTCCGGTCCGGATCGGGATCGGACATCAGCGCGTGTTCGAAAGCACTCGGGCGGATGCCCACGACGATCCGCTCGCCGAAGTGGTCTTCGATACCGGGGTGCGCATCAAGAGAGATCTGGTCAACCGTGACCGTGTATCCACCGAAGGAGGCCCTGACCTCGTCGCCCACCCTGGTCAGTTCACCGTAGATCATGTTCATCGCCGGGCTCCCGATGAAGCCGGCAACGAAGAGATTCACCGGATTGTTGAAGAGCTCCGTCGGCTCGTCTACCTGCTGGAGGTTGTACGGACGTTTTGCCGACACGGGCCGCATGACGGCAACCCGATGTCCGAGGGTCATCGCCTCGATCTGGTCGTGGGTCACGTACACGGTCGTTGTACCAAGACGATTGTGGAGGCGACCGAGCTCAATCCTCATCTGGACACGTAACTTGGCATCGAGGTTCGACAGGGGTTCATCCATCAAGAAGGCGCTCGGTTCGCGCACGATGGCACGCCCCATAGCAACTCGTTGACGCTGACCACCCGAGAGGGCTTTCGGCTTTCGGTCGAGATAATCCGTGATCTCGAGGATCTCAGCAGCTTCATTCACGCGGGCCTCGATCTCGGCTTTGGGCATCTTCCTGAGCTTGAGACCGAATGCCATGTTGTCGCGAACGGACATGTGCGGGTACAGGGCATAGTTCTGGAACACCATGGCAATGTCCCTGTCCTTGGGTGGCACATCGTTGACGACTCTCTCGCCGATGCTCAACTTGCCTTCGGTGATGTCTTCGAGTCCCGCGATCATCCGAAGAACAGTTGACTTCCCACAACCGGACGGTCCGACGAGCACGAGGAACTCACCCTCGCGGACGTCGAGACTGAACTGACCGACGGCTCTCGTTCCATCCGGGTATATCTTCCCGACATCATCGAGCGTGATTGAAGCCATGGTCCCTCCGAGGTTCGCTGGTCCTTGTGAGCATGACGTTACCAGCAATCCCACAGGTTTCTAAATGGCGGCAGGCACACGACTAATGTGGTCATATGGTCGAATCCAACGTCGCAGTTATCCCTGGAGGTACCGGCTCTGTCGGCTGCTGCCTCATTCCGATGCTCATCGACCGCGAATTCAAGGTCGCGGTCACCTACCTGATCCCTGAGGAAGCAACCGCCCTCGAGGAACGAATGGGCCTCGACGAAGACAGGCTCATCATCCGCAGAGTCGACGCAAGCGACGCCGATGCCGTGTCTTCATTCTTTGCTGAGGCTGTTGATAGTTTCGGATCGATCAACGTGATGGCCTCACTCGTGGGAGGGTGGTCCGGAGGACGCGATGTGAAGGAGACGGATGACGTTCGACTCGACCGCATGCTCGACCTCAATCTCAAGACGGCTTGGAACACAACGAGAGCAGCGATTCCGAACATGTCCGAGCAGTGGGGCCGAATCATCCTGATGGGTTCCAAGCACTCCCAGGACACTCCCGCCGGACAGGCTGCGTACAACCTCGCGAAGGCGGGAGTCCTTGCTCTCTCACGCTCGGTTGCAACCGAATTGCTCGATACGAACACGACCTGCAACACCCTGCTGCCATCGGTGATCAATACAGAGGCGACACGGTCGGCGCTCCCCTATGCCGACTATGTCAATTGGCCACAACCCGAGGAGATCGCCGACGTGATCAACTTCCTTGCAAGTCGTGAGTCCAAAGTCATCAACGGTGGTGGTGTTCCCGTGTGGGGATCCGCCCTGATCTGATGACGGTGCAACAGCCGTGAGCTCTTCGCGAAATGCCAGAGACACGTTCAGTTTCGATGTTGTCATAATCGGTTCGGGTTTCGGTGGATCCGTGAGCGCAATGCGCCTGACCGACAAGGGTTACACGGTCGGTGTCGTTGAAGCAGGCAAACGGTGGCATACGGGAGATTTCCCAAAAACGAACTGGAACGCGTTCAAATCGTTGTGGTTTCCCAAACTCGGCATGCGGGGCATACAACGCATTTCGCTGCTCCCCGACGTGATGGTGCTGAGCGGCGCAGGAGTCGGTGGAGGGTCTCTCGTGTACGCAAATACGTTGTACGAGCCGCCCGATCCTTTCTACGTGGATGATCAGTGGGGCAACATCACTGATTGGAGGATTGAACTCGCTCCGCATTACGAGACTGCTCGCCACATGCTCGGTGTTGTAGAGAACCCTCTCGACACTCCGGCAGATGAGGTGATGCGCAGGGTCGCAGACAAGCTCGGCGTTTCCGACTCATACCAGCCAACACCCGTAGGAGTCTTCTTCGGAGATCCCGGAATCGAAGTCGGCGATCCGTACTTCGATGGAGACGGCCCCCGTCGCTCGGGCTGCATCGCGTGTGGCAACTGCATGGTCGGGTGTCGCCACAATGCAAAGAACACCCTCGACAAGAACTATCTCTATTTTGCAGAGCAGAGAGGCGCATCCGTATTCCCTTCCCAACAAGTCGTCGATGTCGAACGTTCAGGCGACGGATGGAGTGTGACCGCCCGCAAGCCGGGTGCATGGTTCTCACACAAAGAGACGGTCTATCAGGCTGACCACGTGATCTTTTCGGCCGGTGCACTCGGCTCGACACGCCTGCTCTTGGAACTCCAGGAACGAGGAAGGTTGCCGAACCTCTCGCAACGGATCGGGTTTCAAACGCGTACCAACTCAGAGGCCATCGTGGGGTCAGTCGCAAAGTCGAGAGATGTCGACTACAGCGAGGGAATCGCGATCACGTCTTCGATTTACCCGACCGCCGACACGCATGTCGAACCTGTCCGCTACGGGAGGGGCTCGAACGCCCTGGGACTGCTCGGAACGTTGATCACCGATGGGGGCGATGGCGTGCCGCGGCAGGTGCGTTTCCTGGCAAACATCGTGAGGCACCCGATCCTCTTCCTCCGGTCCCTGTCGGTCTGGCATTGGTCCGAGCGGGGGATCATCCTGCTCGTGATGCAGACAAGGGACAACAGCATCCGTTTGCTTCGCAAGAAAGGCTGGTTCAGGACGAAGTTGTCGACGACCCAGGGTGAGGGCGAACCGAACCCGACCTACATCCCGATCGCAAACGAGACGGCCAGACTCACCGCGGAAGAGATCGATGGCATCGGCTTTTCTTCGGTCAACGAAGTCCTCTTCGACACACCACTCACCGCGCACATCCTCGGGGGAGCCCCGATCGGCGTTGACGCTGATTCGGGTGTGATAGACGCCTACCACAGGGTCTTCGGCCACGAGGGCCTCCACGTGATCGACGGCGCTGCGATCGGTGCGAATCTCGGTGTGAATCCGTCCCTCACCATCACCGCAATGGCTGAACGAGCGATTTCAATGTGGCCGGATCGCGGAGAAGAGGACGAACGTGCAATGCTCGGTGAGCCGTACGCACCTGTCGCCTAGCCCTGCTGCATCTGCTACCCACTGCCTGGATCGTGGTCGATTCTCTTCCGCACAGGCATGTGCGCGATTTCACGCGACTCCGATATCGGCAATTCGTCCGCCGTGGTCCGTTGAAACCACCGGGCATAGGCTCGCGACCACGATACTGCCGACGCCCCGTGGGCAACGACGCTCATTGCAACCACGGCAGAAACGACAGCGAGAATGAAAGGAGCCGTATCTGGCTCGGACTCCAGGACCACCGTGCCGCCAAAGACAAGCGATGCAAGTCCCCGCGGACCAAACCACCCGATATACAGAACCGTTGGATAGCGAAGTCCGGTACCCACCAGCGAGAGAGCCACCGGAACCATCCGAACGACGGTGAGACTGACGATTCCGAAACCAACCATGCTCCAGGTGATCACCGACAGGCTTGGACCAAGGATCAGGGAACCGAACGCAAAGAACGCCACCATCGTCAACAGATGGGAGATCCCCTCAGAAAAGTCGCAAATATCGGGATACACCGATCGAATGATGCTTCCGAAGGTGATACCCGCGACAAATGCGGCGATGAACCCTGAACCCCCGATGGGATCGACCACAGCGAAAGCAACAAGAGCGAGAACCGGTGCAGCCACGAGGCGCCAATCCCTTGTCATCCAGCCTCGTTCACCGGCATACCGGATAGCCAGGGCACCGATCCATCCAACGAGAGCGCCTGCAAGGACGGCCGACCCGATCTCTACGATGAACACAGCTGCAATACCACTCGCGGTCTGCATCTCATTGGCCACGCCGGCGAGAGCAATCGAGAGAAACGGCACGGCGATACCGTCATTCAGCCCGCTCTCGACGCTGAGACCTTGTCGAACCATGGAGGGAACGTCTTTGTTGGCCACGACCGCCTGGCCGAGCGCCGCATCGGTAGGCGCCAGGATGACCGCGATGATCGCCGCCTCCCAGAAGCCCAGCTGGTCGAAGAAGACAAGAGCGGTCAACACCCCCGTAACAATCGTGAGCGGCAATCCGATACCGAGAAGCCGGCCGGGGAGGAAGGCCTCTCTCCGCACCGCGCGAACATCGATCACTGCGGCGTCTGAGAAAAGCACAACTACGAGGGTGCCTTCGAGCAGCAGTTGCACGAAGCCGCTGTCGAGGTTCAGAGAAACCGCGTCCAACACACGTGGACCAGCGATCAATCCGAACGCCACGAAGAGCATCGGACCCGTGAAGACCGTCGACATCAGACGCCTCGAGAAAAGCGCATACACAAAGACGAAACCGGCGAACAGAGCAAGACCGAACACGCGGCGATACTAGTGCCGCGTACCCAGGGTTACAGACCGCACTGAGTCCGGTCTGCAGCCCAGAGAATGGAATGCGGGCGGTGAGCATGGGTTCACGGCTGGGCCAGCTAGCCTCTCGAGAGATGTACAAGCGCTTCGTACCGGAGCCAGGACACGTCCGCATCGCTGCCCTGGTGATAGTTGCGGCCCTCCTGCTGGCTGCATGCAGCGCCGGCCGGCCCACTGCCGAGGAGTGGCAGCCCACATGGGAGCGGGTACTGGCGACCATGCCGAGTGAGTCTGCGATCGGCGAGAACCCCTCCCAAGCCGTCTGCGACAAGACGCTGGCCTTTCTCAGAAGCAATAGGGTTCAGCTGTTCCCTACACCGGATCCGGTGGTTGACGACACGGTGAGAGACTGGATCGACATAGCGGAGGATGCGTTCTTCGAGTGCCCTCCGAGGAACGAGCGCGTCGGCAGCTTCTCTGAGGCCTATGGACTGCTGCGCCGGTTCCAGGGCGAGATCGCATTCGTACTGAACATGGACCGAACCTCTTGAGGCACGTTCTCTCGACTCGCATGCCCTGCGGTCACGGGACTCAGGACACGACGTTGACAGGGCGATTCTCCGGCACCCGGATAAGAATCAGAACCGCAACGGCAGCCATGACTGCACCAAAAGAGAAGGCGGCCGTTGGTCCGAATGCCGCCCATATGCCACCGAATACGATGCTCGCCGGTAGTGCGCCGATACCGACCGCACCGTTGTAATAACCGAAGGCTGATCCTCTGAGGTCCGCCGGTGCAAGTCCTGCTACCCATGCGCGCTCCACCGGTTCGGTCACACCGAAGTAGAGTCCATACGCGACGAATAGGCCGATGAGGATCGCCGTCGACGATGCGATCGCCATACTCAGGTATATGGCTGCGTAAAACGTCCATCCGAGCAGTACCAGGGGCTTGCGGCCGATCCGGTCCGAAAGCCTCCCTCCGATGAGATTCGATCCCATCTTGACCATGCTGAACAACGACCACAGCAGTGCAATCCATACCGCAGTTACCCCGGCGTTGCTCAACCGCAACAACAAGAACGCGTCTGCGCTGTTTCCGAGCGTGAACACGACGACGGCAGCCAACAGGGTCCAGTAACTCGCTCCCAGCTCTCGGCGCCGCGAGAACACGGATCTGCCGGTCGTTGTGATCGGTTCGGTCTGGGTGGGTTCCTTGACCATCCGTGCAATAACGAACATCACGATCACGGCCGGGATAGCGGAGAGGAGGAACACCGATCGCAGACCCAGACCCACCCACAACAGTGCTGCAGCCACGAGGGGCCCCAGAACCGCCCCGAAGTGATCCAGGCTCCGATGGACGCCGTACGCGGCGCCGCGGCTCTCAACAGGTGTCACATCAGCGATGAGGGCATCACGAGGCGCGGTTCTGACGCCCTTTCCGACACGATCCGTGAAGCGTATCGCAACAACCATGGGCCATGTCGTGGCGAAGGCCATGAGCGGCCGCACGGCTCCTGCGATCCCGTAACCCGCGAAGATGAACGGTTTCCGACGCCTGACGATGTCGGTCCACCAACCCGACACGATCTTGAGGATGGCAGCGGTCGATTCAGCCACCCCCTCGATGACACCGAGTGCCAAGGCACCTGCTCCGAGCGCCGTGGTGAGAAACACGGGGATGAGTGGGTAGATCATCTCGCTCGAAAGATCCGTGAACATGCTGACGAGGCCGAGCGCGACAACGGTCCTGGGTACACCCTTCGTGACTCTCTTGAATCGGCTCACTGACGCTGGCTCATACTTGGTATAGGATTGACAACTGTAGACAGCGAATGTTAGAATAGCAAGTGTTATCACAGCAAACGATAGGAATCGGTGATGGGTTCTGCGGTGGAGCGATTCGATGATCTGCTGAGACGCCTCGAGGATGCCCGGTTGTCCGATGATGCCGTGCACCGACGGAACGCCTCGCTCGAGGAGCGAGCAGCGTCCCACGACCAACTTGTGATGCTGCGCGCTGAGATTGCGAGCCTCCGCCCCAAGATGGGTTTCGAACAGATGAACGCCTCCGGATTGCACGACTCGCGCACAAGGCGAGGATTCGGTTTTGGTTACCACTAGCTTGTCCCGATGGGCAACCACCATGAGGAATCTCAATGAAGGACCAACCTGACAAAGACATACGAGAAGGTTCGGTTGAATCACCGCCTCAGTGGCTGTTCTTCGCCTACAAGGTCCCGTCTGAGCCATCGTCGAACAGGATCTCCATCTGGAGGGAACTCAAACGCCTCGGTGCGTACTATCCGCAGCAGGCGGTGTGCATTCTGCCCGGCAGGGCCGAGATCCTCGAACAGATCGGCGAGATCCGTGGGCGAATCACCGATATGGGCGGTACGGACACGTACCTCGAGATCCCCTACTTGCCGGACGATCAGCACAGCAAGCTTGTCGACATCTTTGTCGAGCTGGCTGCCCGGGAGTACGCCGAAATCATCGAAGAATGCGAGTCGAAGTTCGTCAAGGAGATCGAATTCGAACGATTCCGCGAGAACTACACATTCGAAGAAGCTGAAGAGATCCGACAGGATCTCGACAAGATCCAACGCTGGTTCGATGACGTCACGGCACGAGATTGGTTCGACAGTCCCGCCGGTACCGAGGCTCTGCGCTGGGTGAAAGAATGCGGCGCACTGCTCGACGCCTTCGAAGTAGACGTGTATGCACACACCGACGGCAGTGACGGACGAAGCTGAAGTCCGTCAAAAGCGATAGAGACCCGCTGGCCTCCGATTCCTACGCGTGTGGCCGACGACTCTGACGAAGATGACGGCCCCCGCATCGCAACTCCTCACGCAACGCCGCGTTGGAGACTCCCGTTGAGAGCGAACCTTCGGCGGTCAGCTGATGACGACTGCCGTGCCATATGCCACGATCTCGGCTACCACCTGCTCGCCGGAGAAGTTGGTCGAGTCGAAGCGAAAACCGACCACGGCATTGCCACCGAGCTTCTGGGCGTGTTCAACCATGCGATCGACCGCCACGCGTCGTGTCTCCTCGAGCGTCTCGGTGAACTGTTCGACTTCACCCTTGCGCAACGACCTGAGAGAACCCGAAAAACCCTTCGAGAATCCCGTGGACCGTGCGATGAGGCCGTAACACGAGCCGATGTAGCGTTCGGTCTCGTGCCCGGGAATCTGGTCGATGGTCGATACCGGAATCGTGATCGGCTCGTTGAGTATTGACATCCGCGCCCTCCTTGTCGTTCGTCAGCGTGCGTGCTCGTTCGCTGTAGACGACAGCGTGGCCGACGGCAGCCACTCCTACCTAGCTGGCATCTTCGGCGATCCAGGCCGCGGCACCGACATGCAAACCGACGCGCCACGCAGGTCGACGAGTTCGCGGACCCTCCCGACCCGTATGGTTGACTCGCTCCGGTGACACGATCCAAAGCATTACGCTGATTTCCGTGAATGCGGAGCACGCGACCAGGGTGGTGATCACCGACGGGCAGCGGCGTTTCGCGTCCTGGACAGCGGACGTCCTGGTCTACATCATTGTGCTGAACCTCTTCGTCGAGTTCGTCGATGCGATCGTCATTGATTCGTTCTGGATCTCGATCCTCACCGCAATTCTTCTCAAAGGACTGCTCGACGCTGTCATCGGTCTCGAGCACCGCGTCGGGGAGTTCTTCGAACGACGGGAAGGGGCGCTGTCCAACGTGCTCACGCTTGGAGCGAAGTTCCTGATTCTGTTCACTTCCAAGTTCATCATCCTCGAGGTCGTCGATCTCGTCTTCGGTGAGGATGTCGAGCTCGGCAGCTTCCTCGACGTCCTGGTTCTCATCATCGGGATGATGGCGGCGAGGGCGATCGTCCGGAGGATCTACCTGAGTCTCGCAGACTGAGGCGCACGATTCGTGAGCAGAGATTTCTTTGTAGCCCGGACCGGACTTGAATCGGCGCTACCGCCTCGAGAGCGGTTGGCAACGAGAGCCCGAAGACCGTTCCCATCGGTGGCGACGAGCTTGTCACTCCCATCCAGGTGGTGATCGAAGGCACAGGCTCTGAGCGCGGCCCGACGCCCCGAACGTAGCCTGCTGTGGCACTAGCATCTCGTCGACCGCGGAAGGGAACGCCATGGATCAGTCGGACGAAGCTTGGAGCGACGTTGTCGAGCAGGTGAAGAAGCTCGGGTCGATGTTCAAGTATCACTACCAGGCCCAGGAAAGCGATGAGGGCGCGGAGGCCGCCTCGAAGGACGACGTCAAGGACGCATTGCGAACGCTCGGCGAGAGCATCAGCGCGGCTTTCGCGACCGTTGGGGACGCTGTCAAAGATCCAGAGGTCCAGGAGGAGGCGAGACAGACGGCCGTGTCGTTCTTCACCGCTCTCGGGACGACCTTCTCGGGACTTGCAGACGACATCTCCAAGCGACGAGAGCAAGAAGATTTGCCCGCTGCACCACCCTCAGAGGACGCGGATCGACCGGACGCCTCCGAAGAAGAGCAGTGATCGCATTCGCCACAGAGCGACGAAATCCAACCTCAGATGCGATCGAGCGGATCTCGTCGACGCGGACGCTTGAGCCGGAATAGTCGCCACGACAGAACAAGGACTGCGATGGCGCCAACCACCGCCGACATGGCGAAGATGGTGGCAGCTAGGTCGGTAACGGGTTCCAGCGGGCTGCCTTCGAGACCACCGATCCCGGCGGCCAGGGCCGAACCAATGAGTAGTCCGGCGATGAGGAGGCCGAGGGTAAACATCGTCGCGATCCCTCGCAATGCTCGGACGTGCCGGTCGAGATCGCTGGTGCCGAGCTCAACCTTGAAGCCGCCTTCTTTGAGGTTCGTCAGCCATTTGAACACCCCCTCTTGGAGCGAAGGCAGCTGTTCGACGGCTTCCCTCACCGCGAAACTGGCCTGTCGCACCACGGCGTCCTTGATGACATCTGTAGTGAGAGCGTCGGGAACCTGCTGCTTCAGCGCGTCGAACGAGCGCTCCATGAACTCCGTGCCGGTCCAGGTCGGTACGAGCGCGCCGGTGATAGCTTCTGCCTGGGCCATTGATTTCATCGCCAACGTGAGCTGAGAGTCGAATCGGTAGCCGCCTCGCTGCAAGATGTCGAGGCCAACAGGCAGCACTTTTGCCACGACCTCGACCTCCTGCCCTGGGGCAGGATCGAGGTAAGGGGTCAGGGTGCGTTCGAAGTCCTGGTAGTACCTGGCGTCGTCGGTTTCCCGATAGGGAGTTGACAGCGATTTCAGCGTCTGGGCGAGGCCACGGACATCGCCATTTTGGACAGTCAGCAGCAAGCTCGCCAGCTTGATCCGTTGTTGGAAGGTCAACTCACCCACCATGCCGGTGTCGAGCATGACCATGTCACCGTTGTCCAGATCGACGAAGACGTTGCCGGGGTGGGGGTCGCCGTGGAAGAACCCGTCGATCATCAGCATCTTCACTGCGGCCTGTACGACTCGGTCCGCGAGAATCTCTCGGTCGAGACCCGCCGCATCGATGGCAGCCGTGTCCGTTGACTTGACGCCGCGAATGAACTCCAGGGTGAGTACGCCCGAGGACGAAAGCTCATAGACGACTTCGGGGACTCGGATTCCTTCGATGGGATCGAGCACACGGGTGAGCCGACGAGCGTTGTAGGCCTCGATCTTGTAGTCGAGCTCTCGTAGCAGTGTTGTGCCGAACTCGAGAACGATCCCCGCCAGATCCATGTCTTCGGCCCAGCGAGTTCGACGTTCCATGGCCTGGGACATGCGGACCAGGATGCGAACATCGGAACGCAGCTGGGCATGGATGTCCGGGCGTTGAATCTTCACCGCAACGTCGCGACCGTTGTGCAATACGGCGCGGTGTACCTGGGCGAGAGAAGCTGCCGCCAGCGGTACGGGGTCGAACTCGGCGTACAGCTCCTCTGGCGGTGCCCCGAGCTCGGCAATCACTCGATCGCGCGCTTGTTCGTAGGGGAATACGGCGACGTCACTCTGTAGCTTCTCGAACTCCCCCTGCCACTCCACCGGCAGAGTCCTGGCTCGGCTCGAGATGATCTGACCGATCTTGACATACGTAGGTCCGAGATCTTGGAGGAGCAGCCGAAATCGAACCGGAGGGGGCACACGGACAAGCGGGAAGTCCGGCTGCCACAGCCAGGTTTGGGCGCGACGTCTGAACCGGGCGATCGATCCATCGCCGTCGAATAGTGCATCGATGCCGTGGATTTGCAACATCTGCCGAACGCGTAGTAGTCGGAGACGCTCTTTTGCCGTTGTGCTGAATCGTGCGATTCCAAGCGGGGTTGGCTGACGGTGGAGCCCGCCTTGCTCGGGGACGATCGGAGGAGTGAGACCGAGGAAACCGATCCCCGTCATCCGGAGCGTACCAAGCAGTACACCTCCGGCGAAGACCTGCCAGACGGAACTGGCCGAGAGTGAACCTGCGAACAGCACCAGCAACGCAAAGATCACGATGTCGACTATCACGATGACGATTCCATAGGTCTGCACCACGAACGGCATGAGGAGCAGGTCGAGCGCTGGTCGGACGAAAGCGTTGAGTAGCCCATAGATGACGGCCAGAAGCGCTATCGACCCAAGTGTCAGTTCAAGGTCGGTGCGGAAGCCGGGCATGAGCAAGAGCACGAACGTGATGAGCACGATGTCCATGATGAATCGGACGATCACGACTCGGACGTTCACTCGGGGTCGACGACGGCGAGACACCTTGGTCGGCATCGGTTCTTCGGTCATGAAGCGAATCCCTCCTTGTTCGGTATCATCGGCAGATAGTTGCCGCCGTTCGATCCCGCTGCCACCCTTTCGATGGAGCGTTTGCGCATGATCGCCAATCACCGGATCGTTGACCTGGGTTCCACGACATGGACCGCAGTTGAGGAATTCATCATAGGGAGCCATCGGATGGGGTAAGACTGTGGGTTCGATCGGCCACGCCGGTCGATGAGTTTCGCGGTGATCAGCAGGGTCGTGACGAGGCAGAGTCGGGCATCGCGGCGCTTGTTCCTGCGGTCGGTGTTCCTGCGAAGCTGCCGGTAACTCGACAGGAACGAGTTGGCGCCTCTGCAACCGACGACACCGCCACTCAGCCTCTGAATGCGCACCTCGATTGAGAATGAAAGAATCCACCACGAAACCAGCGGAAGACCACGGCCTCCGGAAATCCCGG
>BTQL01000007.1:0-67149 GCA_036985855.1 Acidimicrobiia bacterium
CCCGAACGAGGCGCTGGCAGCGTCGACCGCTTCATCGATCGTTGCGAACACACCCTCGCCGAGGTCCTCATCTCCAACAGAGAGCGCGTCCGCTGCCGCGATCGCGAGGCCCGAGCGTCCGGGGATGTCGCCGGTTGAGACACGACTCTGGACCCTGTCGATGATCGACTTGATTTCACGGTCGGTCAGTGCTGCCATGTCACTTCACGTAGACGGTTTCACCGTCGAGATCCCATTGGTCGACGATCGCCATGATCACCGCATCAACTGCCTTGTCTCTTGTCAACTCTGTCTGGCGAGCTGAGCTGCCCGAGGCATACAACACCACCTCGTCCACACCGGCACCGACGCTGTCGACGGCAACGACGTATGCGCCCGTTTGCTCACCTTCGGCGGTGAGCTGACGGACGATGAGAAGCGGGAGCCCTTCGAGCAAGGGCTCCTTACGCGTCGCAACCAGTGTTCCTGTGACTCTGCCGAGATTCATGTCGTCTCCTTCTTCCGGAGATCGAATCAGCCGACGGCGTCCTGCGCTTCGTCCGCTCTACCGAGTGGCAGCACGAGGTCGAGGTTGACATGTGGACGCGCGATGACGTGTGTTGCGATCACTTCACCGACCTTCTCGCCGCCGCGCACACCAGCGTCCACTGCAGCCTTGACAGCCGCGACGTCGCCACGCACGATCGCCGTCACGTAACCGCCACCGGTCTCTTCATAACTCACGAGCTCAACTTTGGCTGCTTTGACCATCGCGTCGCTGGCTTCGACCATCGCCGCAAAGCTCCTGCACTCGATCATTCCCAGTGCGTCTGACATCGATTCCTCCTGTTGTCTTCCTCGTTCCGATTATGACTTGCTGCGACCTTCAAGACCCTCGAGCGCAGCAATGGCGGCCTTCCAGCCAACATCCATGTCGCTCTCCTCACCACCGAGGTAGATACGCCCGACGGCTCCAAAAGCTCTGACTTCAAGAATGTTGATGTTCGCAGCTTTCTCGGCTTCGTTCGCGGCAAGGGCGGCGTAGGCAGCGGGTGCACACTCGAGTACATACAAGGTCTGTCCGGGGATGATCATCTGGCCGTGCCTCGTGCGGTTGATGAGCTGGGCGTGGTGATCCTCGATCCTGCGTATCAGCTGACTCGAGAGCACCTCTGGTTTGAGCCGGTCCTCGACCGTCAGCTCGAGAGCATCGAGGATCGCCTCTCCTGCCGCCCTGGTCTCAGCCTGGTGTGGCGAGTGCACTTCGAGCATCCCGAAGACACGTTCGATGATCTGCATTCCCGGGGTCACGCCCGTTGTTTTCAGCGCGATGTCTGTGAGTCGGTTGATCTCGATGCCAGGAGCAACCTCGACCCACAAGGAAGATTCACCAGCCAGAGGAAGGAAACCCTTTGAGATCGTTCCGATAAAAGCTGCGTGTTGAGGCTGGAGACTGTCCAAGAACGCATAGGATCGAAGCTCAATACCGGTCGCCATCACCAACTCCTTCTACTCCGCCAACGATCTGAACACCAGCGGATGCGCCGATCCGAGTGGCGCCGGCTGCGATCATGTCTTCTACATCTTCAAGTGTCCTCACACCGCCTGAGGCTTTCACACCCATTTCGGGTCCAACCGTTTCACGCATCAGCGCAACGTCATACACCGTGGCTCCTCCACCGCTGAATCCTGTCGAGGTCTTGACGAAATCCGCCCTCGCGCGTTTCGCGAGGGAGGAAGCTATCACCTTCTCCTCATCGGTGAGCAGGGCGGTTTCGAGGATCACTTTCGTGAGCGCACCCACTTCATGGGCGGCATCAACGACTCGCTCGATGTCCTTGAGAACGACGTCGTGCTGTCCGGACTTGAGGGCGCCGACGTTGATGACCATATCGACTTCCCGAGCGCCGTCGCGCAGTGCTTTGCGAGTTTCGGCCGCCTTCACGTCAGAGGTCGATGCTCCGAGGGGGAACCCGATCACGGTACAGACCTTCACATCGGATCCACGAAGTTTCGCCGCGGATCGTTTCACCCAGTACGGATTGATGCAAACAGATGCGAACCTGTACGCCACCGCCTCTTCGCACAGCACATCGATCTCGTCGCAAGTCGCATCCGGCTTGAGGAGCGTGTGGTCGATGTACATGGCAAGGTCGAGCGGAACATCTTGGGCATCACCGTGGAACGAGACCCGGTCTGCGCCATTGGCAACAACCTCGCGCAGCTTCGTTGGGTTCGCACAGATGTCCGCCCGCTCGGTGAGCGCCGCGAGCACCTCTTTCGTAACCAGCTCAACGAGCTGATCACGGGACATATCCTGGGTCGTCATCGCGCGTTCTCCATCACCGTACCGTCGAGGGCGTCGATCATCCCAACGCGTCTTGCATGCCTGCCTTCACCGTAGGGCGTTGCAAAGAACTCCTGGGTGATCTGCCAGGCAAGAACGTCGCCGATGAGGCCGGCGCCGAGGGTGAGAACGTTCGCATGGTTGTGCTCGCGGGCATTCCGAGCGGTCGAAATGTCGTGGCAAAGGGCAGCTCGCACGCCGGGAATCTTGTTCGCGACCATTGCAGATCCGATTCCCGCCCCGTCAACGATGATGCCGGCGTCTGCCTCCCCCGATGCCACTTTGCGGGCAACACCTGCAGCGATATCTGGATAATCGACGACCTCAGCGGAGTTGGTTCCGCAATCGATCACCTCGAATCCTTGCTCGGAGAGCTTGAAAGCGATCCGTTCTTTCATCGCGAAGCCCCCGTGGTCCCCCCCAACAGCCACCGTGGGGGCATGCTCGGATCGTCTGTGACCTGGGTTCCGTGTTCTGTCTTCTGCGCTCGCGGACTCGAAGAGTCCATCCACGATGTTGCGGACCATGGCTCGTACGTCTTGTTCGATGTTGGGATCTCGTGCGGTCACTTGATATCTCCGTTGGTCTCGCCATCATAGATGGCCCACTCTCTCCAAGCGGCTTCGCTGCCCGATAGGATGCCGAGGAATGGATGCAACAACTCGATGGGAAACTGAGGCGATCCGATCGGTCGGCGGGACGCGGCAATCGCCGCCGAAGCCGACGCGAAAACGCACTCGTTCGGACTTCACCGACAACCGCCATTGGGTGACACTCAGAGAAGCAGAAGAAGCGACGGGGATCCCGACGAACACACTGCGCAAGTGGGTACGCAAGGCCGACCTTCCCTCCTACCTCGAAGCCGATGGCGACCTCGCTCTGCGGATGGTGGATCTGGACGCGGTCGTTGCCAGAGCGAAAGAGCTTGGGCGGAGCGTTGCTGCGCAGAGCAGGGAACGCGCGAGCGAGAACGAGCTCGAATCCCCCTCTCCCCTGGCGGGAGAGGCGCGAGGAGTCAAACGACGCGGCGCAGAAGGGGAGAGCGAGTCGCCCCCAGGCACGATGATCGTTCCCATCGATGCGTGGAACAAGATGCTCAACCAACTCGGAAATCTCCACGAGGCCGGCCAGCAGCTCGCAACAGCGCGCGAACGTGCGGCCAAGGCAGAGACGGAGGTTTCGTTTCTCAGGGAGCGGTTGGCAGAGATGAGGGTCGAAACACCAGACTCCAGACCTCGGTCACAGGAGCCGGTAGCCAATATCGTTGAACCAGAACCGGCCCAACCACCCACAACCACATACTGGCGTTACGTCACCACCGGTTGGCGGGACCGCAGGAAGCGCCGCTAGGCCACCTCTCCGGCGCACGCCGTTGCGCGGCGGGCAGTCAGGACAGCCGGGCCGTACTCGCCCACCGGTAGCCCCACCAAAGCAACGTGATCCCGACGGCCAACGACACAGCAAGCGCGGAGGACTCACCGAGTGCAGTCAAGCTGCCGCCGAACGCCGGCGCAAGTACGCCGCCAACGATGAGCAGATTGCCATAGGCGAGTCGACGATTCGTGCGCCAGGATCGCACTGCCGACACCGCTGCGAAACCAATGATCACGATCGATCCGATGGCGCCGGAGATCGCTGCGAAGAGTCTCGGTCCTGGCAGGGTCAACGCCTCGATCATGAAGGTGAAATCGAATACCTCGCTGCCCTCCGGGACGCCGTCTGCCGACAGAGGCGCCACGAACGGCGCAAGAAAAGTCGCGAAGAACCCGAATACGAGCCAGAGGCTCACAATCGGCCCGGCACGCTTGGCAGCGGACTCCCGCCACAGCGCGACCGAACCGGCAGCCAACAGCGATATGTTTGCTATTGCGCCCAGGAAGTAGAAGATCCGGAAGCTGAACGACGTCCACCCGAGACCAAGCCCATAGGCCAGCGTCCACATCGCGAACGCGTACGCTCCGAACGCTACAGACCAGATCTCAGCGTGCAGACGTCTACGGGCGCGCCAGCTGGTGAACAGCTGACCGGTAAACATCGTCGCGATTCCCGCACCGACGATCGCAAGGAAAACATCCACGCGGGGCATCGTATACAGCCGCTGGCGGTCGGAGGGTCATCGTCTGCCGTATTCTCCCCTCCGTGGGAGAAACTGCGTTCACAACTTCAGACCTCGGCCATGCGTACGGCAACATTGCCGCGCTGCATTCGCTCGATCTCCAGGTCCCACGCGGACGGACCGGACTGGTCGGGGCGAACGGCGCGGGCAAATCGACCCTCATAATGGCCCTCCTCGGCATC
Source organism: Acidimicrobiia bacterium (assembly GCA_036985855.1). Classification (GTDB taxonomy): domain Bacteria; phylum Actinomycetota; class Acidimicrobiia; order Spongiisociales; family UBA5794; genus B3-G11. Next base: position 4,625 of record BTQL01000007.1, read on the forward strand.
ATCACGCCGACCACAGGTACCGCATCGGTACTCGGGATGGACACCAGGTCTGAGACTATCGACATCCGGGGCGTCGTTGGATACATGCCGGAGGGACCGTGCCTTCCCCTCGACCAGACCGCAGCCGACTTCCTCGTGTTCGCCGCAGGAACCGCGGGACTCCCGAAGAGGGCAGCACGTCAGCGAGCATCGGACGTTCTCACCCTCGTCGGCCTGAACGAAGAACGGTTCCGCTATCTCGGAGACTTCTCAACCGGGATGAAACAGAGAGCAAAGCTCGCTCAAGCGATCGTTCACGACCCGGACCTCGTGTTCCTAGACGAACCGACCTCAGGCCTCGACCCGTCCGGGAGAGAAGAGATGCTCGACCTCATCGGGCGCCTCGGAAGCTACGGCATCGACGTGATCGTGTCTTCCCACGTGTTGCGCGACATCGAGCGAACCTGTAGTTGGGTCATCATGCTCGACCGAGGCACGCTCCTCCACGCTGGTCCCATCGGGAGCGACCGCACGGAAGGGACCGTGCATCTCGAATTGATCGACGATCCACAACACGTTGAGACGGCGCTTGTGCGCGCCGGTGCGACCGTGACGAAGCAGGGCAGGGTTCTCCAGGTCTCTGCCGAACATGGAGACGTGTATGACATCGTTCGAGACTCGGTCGCTGCCGCGGGGGCATCGATCCGGAAACTCGACGCATCCGGTGGATCGCTCGAAGACATGTTCCTGCATCACGGAGAAGGCCTATGACCGAGCAGATCGGTGCCGTATACGACCTCGGATACGAACCTTTCGAGGGTGAACGCACGGGAAGAGCCGGCGCACGAAAGACACTGTATTTCGACGGAATCAGGCGCGTGCTCGGTCTGCGACGCAAAGCCAGACGCAAGGTCATGCCATGGGCACTGCTCTTCATCGCCATCGTTCCACCGATCGTCGCTGTCGGTATCTCCTTCGTGATCCCTCCAGGTGCAGCCGACACCATCGACCTCGCAGGACAGAACGCTGAATTCTTCTCACTGGCCGGCACGATCACGATGCTCTTCACCGCGCTCGCGGCCCCTGAGCTCTTGATCCCCGACCGCAAAGACGGGGTGTTGTCGATGCTCGCGTCGCGACCCCTTACCACCGCTGACTACCTCGGCACACGCCTCGCGAGCCTTGTCACCGTCGTCGGTGTGTTCATGATCATTCCCCAGCTCGTTCTCTTTCTGGGACAAGCCGGCACCGACCCCGAAGGACTGTTCAAAGGTCTCGTCAACGCTGCAGACACGCTGCCAAGAATCGTCGCAGTTGCCGCTGTCTACACGATTGCATACGTCCCGCTCGGATTCGTCATTGCGAGCCTATCGAACAGGAAGTCGATCGCCACAGCAAGCTACCTGGCGGTCATGATCGCTCTCACGGCGTTCGCAGAAGCCCTCGTTCGCGGATCGAACATCTCAGGGGGTCGGTGGGCAGCCCTGCTTGCCCCCATCAACACGGCGGATGCGGCCAATGTGTGGATCTTCGGTGGATCGAACGCTGAGTCCCTGCTCGCAGCCGCGGACATCCACCCGGCATTCGGGATTCTCGCACTTGTCGTCGCGGGCGCGGCGCTTTCGGTATTCGCTTTGAACCGGTACCGGAGATTGATGTGACCTCCGATCCGGCTTTCGTCGAATCCCCGACCATTGAGATCTCGACCGCGTCGAAGTGGTTCGGGCAGAAAGTCGCGGTCTCGAACCTGTCGTGCTCCTTCGGGCCGGGAGTCACGGGATTGCTCGGCCCGAATGGGGCCGGCAAAACGACGCTCCTTCGCATGGTTGCGGGACTCATCAGGTCCTCAAACGGAACTATTCGTGTCCTCGGCGAGGACCCGAGACGGCAGCCGAGGATCTTCAGCCGTGTCGCTCTCGTGCCAGATGAGGACGCCGTCTACGGAGACATGACGGCGCGCCGATTCGTCCGATACTCCGCTCAGCTCGCCAATGCCGACAGCTCCTCCGCGGCAATCGAGCGAACGCTGGATGAAGTGGCGATGCGCGACGCAGCGGACCGGCCAATCGCCGGATACTCAAAGGGTATGCGCCAGCGGACGAAGGTTGCAGCCGCGCTCGCATGTGACCCTGAGGTCTTGATCCTCGATGAGCCCCTCAACGGAACCGATCCGGTACAACGAGCTCATCTCATCGATCTCTTCCAGCGCCTTGGGGAGCGGGGCCGCACAGTGATCGTTTCGTCCCATGTGCTCGAAGAGGTGGAGAGAGTCTCTTCCCGAGTAGTCGCGATCGTCGACGGGAGGCTCGCGGCCGCAGGAACCGTCGACGCGATCAGAGCGGCAATGTACGACATTCCCTACGTCGTGAGGATCGATACCAACAAGCCTCGCGAGCTCGGCGCGGCAATGTTCAGAAACGGCGTAGTCGATACGGTCGAAGCAACTTCCACAGCGGTCGAAGTACGAACTCGAGATCTCGCGAGACTTGGCTCGGAGGCTCCAAGCCTCGCCGCGTCCCTCGGCGCACAGCTCACCGGATTCCACCCCCAGGATGCGTCCCTCGAATCCGTCTTCCGGTATCTCGTGGAGCGACGATGACCCCCACCCTCGCACTGTTCACCGTGTCGCTTCGACACGCCATGCCGAGGCGACGCACACTCCTGCTCGGTCTTCTTGAGCTCGCACCTGCCGGCATATACCTCGTGTCCACGACCAACCGGACGGAGGACTTCGCCCTCCAAGGTGCGGTGCAGATCGGCAGCAGCATTTTCTTCTCGCTTGTACTCCCTGTCGTCTCCATCGTCATTGCGGCAGGTGTTCTCGGAGCCGAACGAAAGGATCAGACGCTGAGCTTCATCGCGCTGCGACCGATTCCTCGAATCGCCATCGCAGCTGCGAAGATCCTCGCCGCGATATTCGCAGCGTTCGCCGTGAACTCCGTCGGTGCCGTCGCCCTCGCCGGCGCACACACGATCCGCTTCGGGAATCCTCAACTCTTTCTGGGACTCATCGCCGGGGCTTTCGTGGCGACGGTCGCCTATGCGGCAATCTTCGTCCCGCTCGGGTTTCTCACCGACCGCGCCGTGATCATCGGGATGGCCTACCTGTTGGTTTTCGAGAACGGCATCGCTTTCGCCCTCCCCGGGCTCGCCTCGCTGTCACCCTGGCGTCTCGGAGTCGTGACGTTCGGTGCGTTGGCACCTGAAGTCGCTGCATATACGAGCGAGTTCATCGGAAGTCTCGACGTGAGCGCCTCGGCGTCTTTGCTCACTGCTTTGACCTTCCTCGTTGCCGGTGTCACGGCCACATCGATCCTTTTACGAACGCGGGACCTCGCGTAGGGAGGGCGTAGGACGCGTCCAAACGCGGACTACCAGAAATCCTCGGCGGCGGCAGCGGCGAGATTTCTACAGAAATCCAGCAAGCAGCGAGAGCCCGAGTATCAATATCAGAGGGGAGAGATCAAGCGCTGCACCACCGATTCGCACCGGCGGGATCAGTGCACGTATGGGCCGCAGAATCGGTTCGATGATCTTCGACAACGCGTCATACACCTTCCGAACGGGATGATCCCAACCGAGCCTGCCGAATGCGACGAGGTACGACAGTACGATCCAAAGGAGCATTCCGAGCACGAACCAATTGATGATCAGCTTGACGAGTGCCACGTCAGGTCTGCGTGTCGAAGAGCCCGAGCTTTGTGAGCCGATCGCGTTCCTGCACACCGAGCGATACGCCTGAAGGTGTCACCAGTATCACACCCTGGGCTGTCTTCGCCATCTTCCCTTCCAGGGCATAGGTGAGCCCCGATGCAAAATCGACGATCCTGCGCACCATCTCTGGTTCAGTATCGCGAAGGTCGAGCACGACCCCCCGACCCCCGCGGATCGCGTCTGCGAGCGTCTGGGCATCGGAAAAGTTTCGCGCCACGATTATGTGCAATTCCGGTTCGACCCGGCGAGCAGCTACCGCGGCATTCGCTCGCCCCGCATCGGGATGAATGTAGACACCTGCCTCCGCGTAGGTCCTGTCAGGCGACATCCTCTGTCTGGTGGCCGCAGGGGGTTCGACCCTTCTTCCGGCAACACCCGCACCTGGTTTCGCCACCGTCGAAGTTCGGGAAACATCACCTGGTTGGACTTGTGACGGGGGTGTCCCGATCGAATCTGCGGCCACAGGCCTGACCTCGCCAACGGACGACTCGATGATCCCGGCGCCCTGCTCTTCCTCGTCGACAAGACCAAGGTAGAAAAGGGTCTTGTTCCACAGTGATGACATGTTCAAATCCCGTTACTTCTTAACGATCCGTTGGCTCAAAGATAGCCCGTCCAACGCGCACCATGGTTGACCCTTCTTCGATCGCAACCACAAAATCGTTTGACATGCCCATCGAGCAATGCTCCATGTTCCCATACTGACTGCGACAATGATCGAAGATGGTCCGCAGCCTGGCAAAGTACGGTCTCGAGACTTCGGCATCGATAGTCATCGGCGGGATCGCCATCACCCCGCGTACGTCAACACCCATCTCGATCAATCGATCGATGACAGCATCCGCGTCGTTCGGGTCGAACCCCGATTTCTGCGGCTCGTCGCCGAGGTTGAACTGCACCAGAACCGGTGTCGAGCCCGAGGCTGCCCATGTTCGCGCAAGCGACATGCGATCCATCGAATGCAGCAACGCCGCATGCCTACGCACCGATGCAACCTTTCGTCTTTGCAACGGACCTATGAAGTGCCACTCGAGACCATCGAAGAGTTCACCTTCCACACGGTCCGCGAGGCCCTGCTGACGATTTTCACCGAAGATCCTCTGACCCGCTCGAGCGATCGACGCGACCTCCGCATCCGGTCGACCCTTCGACACTGCAACGAGTGTGACCGCATCCGGTGTCAGCCCGATGCGATGTGCGGCTGCAGCTATTGCAGATTTGACCTTTACGAGTCCCGAGGTATCCATGCCACCGTTACCTGTCGATGAGATGTTGCATTCTCGCGGAAGGAGTGGAAACGCTCATCGTGCATTGTGCACGCGTCGAGCGCCGTCACATCCACTCCGACCAGTCGCGCTCTCACCGCGTCGGAGAGGTCGACACTACGGGTACCGGACGTCGTCGATCGCGTGTGCCCTCCGATCGCCTCGACCACATCTCCGCCAACCTCATAACAACAGGATCCGATGTGTGGCCCGACCAGAGCGGATACCACAGCGTCACCCTCACGCTCCATCAACCCTACGGCCTCACCGATGATGCCTGCAGCAAGACCACGCCATCCGCAATGGACAACAGCAACCGATTTTGCACCCATGAGCACAAGGGGCACGCAGTCTGCCGTTGTGACAGCGATCGGCAACATGGGCGCGGTCGTGATGATCCCGTCGGCTTCACCGAAGTTGCCAGGTTCCGTCGCAACAACAATGTCCGACCCATGGACCTGATCGACGAACGCCCAGGATTCCGGGATATCGAGAGATTCTGACATGCGACGTCTGGCTTCACCGTCGCTGCGCGGATCGCCATCGCTCGACTCGCCGAAGACAACCCCAGGGAGCCCCCGAGGGCGGATCATCCTTGAACGAAACCTGGGATATCCATCTCATCGGTACCGGGTTCTTGCTCATCGCCCGAACCACCGAGGATACTGGGACGCTCTGTTCGCGGCTGTTGGGTAGAGAAACCGCCCCTGCGATCGCGGTCGAACCCTGCAGCGATGACGGTCACCTGCATCTCGTCATCGAGCGTCTCGTCGACCACTGCACCGAAGATGATGTTCGCGTCCGCATCTGAGTGGTCAGATATCAACGACGCGGCTGTGTTCACTTCGTGCAACGTCATGTCTGCGGGACCCGCGATGGACAGCAACACTCCTCTGGCGCCCTCCATGGAGGTTTCGAGTAGCGGACTCGAGATGGCTTTCTCAGCCGCCTGCTGGGCGCGACTATCGCCCGTCGACGTGCCAATGCCCATGACAGCGGACCCTGCGTCTGACATGACCGCTGTCACGTCTGCAAAGTCGACATTGATGAGACCAGGCGTTGTGATCAGCTCGGTGATCCCTTTCACGCCGGACGTGAGGACCTCGTCAGCCATCGAGAATGCATCGGAAACGGGAGTAGAGGGTTCCGCGATCTCGAGCAGACGCTCGTTCGGGATGATGATGAGTGTGTCGACGGCACCCTTGAGTGCTTGAATGCCCTGTTCGGCCTGGACACTGCGACGTCTCCCCTCGAAACCAAACGGTCTTGTAACGACCCCAACCGTGAGTGCGCCTGCCGCCCGCGCTACTTCGGCAACAACGGGAGCAGCACCCGTACCGGTCCCACCACCTTCGCCTGCGGTGATGAAGACCATGTCAGCGCCGGTGAGTGCGTCTTCGAGTTCGTCGCGATGATCTTCGGCAGCCTCTCTGCCGACCTCAGGGTTAGCGCCTGCGCCGAGACCTCGCGTTGACTCGCGGCCGATATCGAGCTTGAGATCCGCGTCCGACATCAAGAGGGCCTGTGCATCAGTATTGACGGCTATGAATTCGACGCCACCAACACCTTGAGCGATCATGCGGTTGACGGCGTTGACTCCGCCGCCACCCACGCCGATCACTTTGATCACTGCGAGGTATGTAGTAGGTGGCTTGTTTGATTCTGTGGCCATGGAGTATCCCTCCCCAAGAAGGTATCAATCAACCTTAGCCCCCACTTCAAGGTTGATGCCTGACTTATTCCTCAACCTCTGGTTCAGGTAGAGGGTTGGTCACTGCGGGTCGTAGCGGAGCGATGATGTCTATCGACGCGCCCGGCTCGATGCCAGTTTCGAGCAACGCTTCAAGTACCATCGCTTTCTCAGCCATGTCAACGGGTCGACCGAGTCGTATGCGGTAGTCACCAATCTCCGCGGCCAGACCCTCGCCCTCGACATAGACCCTCGCTCCCGAACGGTTTCCTTCAGAGATTCGAGAAACGAAAACAAGCGCGCCGAGCACCGCTGAATCCGATATCACGTCCCCAGGCAGGAGGGGACCTTGATCGATCGCGATCAACGAATCCCCGGCTCCCGGGTCCGGGACCGCCATGATCACTCCACCATCGCTTGCAACCAGTACCCACTGCTCCCCCGCCAGCACCGCTGCAACAGGAGTTCTCTCGACAACATCGATCAGCACGGATCCGGGCCAAATGATGTCAACGTCGACGGACGCCACCCACGGATCCTCGAGGATCCGAACGGTTATCTCTGTGCCATCGACATCGATCGTCGGCGTACCGATTCCCATGCCGAGAGCCTGCACCACCGCCCCTGGATCAGAGTGCTCTGCTCCGGTCACATCGACCTGCCGAATGGAAAGGATCGGTGACCGGATGAGCCACAGCGTCGACAGCACAGTCGCCACCAGTGCGATCACGATGAGGATCCATTTCAAGCGTCGGCGCGCTCTATCTTCAGATACCGTTTTGCGACGTTGCGCAACGCGCGGCTCCATAACGGTCATGCTCGGCCCCTAGAAGTATCGAATTCTCCGAGGAATCGTATCTCGGGTTCGAGCATGATCCCTGTAATGTCGAGCACTTTCTCTTGGATTTCGCGAACGAACCCGTAAATGTCTTCTGCCGTCGCACCGGTTGTGGTGACCATGAAATTGGCATGAACGGGAGATACTTGAACGGGTCCCACGGTTACGCCCTTCAATCCACACCGATCGATGATCGCTCCCGCTGCATCGTTCGGCGGATTCACGAAGACGCTGCCGGCGTTGAGTGTTCCGCCAGGCTGGTTCTCCCTCCGCCATCGTGTGATGTCCCTGATCGTCTCCTCGATCTCGGCCGGATCACCTCGAGATGTCATGAACGTGGCCTGCACGACGATCTCCGTATCCGTGAGATCAGAGTGGCGATACGCCAATCCGAGTGATGACACGGCCCGTTTTACAAGAGATCCTGAAGCGAGATCGACCACGACGGCGTTCTCAAGGACATCAGCAGTTTCGGATCCGTGACCGCCGGCGTTCATTCGAACGGCACCACCGACGGATCCAGGAATTCCTACATAGAACTCGAGACCCGCCAATCCCACGCCGGCTGCCGTTCGTGCGAGCTTCGGGAGTGCCACCGCGGCACCGGCGACTACCTGGCCATCTGGTCGCGCATCGATGGCAGCGAACGCACCGCCGAGGTGCAGAACCAGACCGTCGATTCCTCGATCGGAGATAACGACGTTGCTCCCCCTCCCAAGCACAAAGATGGCAACGCGATCGGGGACCACACCGAGAATCGAACGCAACTCTTCAAGATCCTGCGGCTCAGCGAACCACCTTGCGGAGCCACCAACCTTGTACGTTGTCAATGGTGCGAGCGGAACGTCGCCCCTGACGGAGGCATGATCCATCACGAGTCGCTCTGAATCGCCTGAGCCACAGTCCGAGCAACCGATGTGATATCTCCGGCGCCGAGCAAGAGCACCGTGTCGCCGGGTTCGGCCAGGTCGGCAACGATGGGCCCGATATCGGACAGGTTCGGCACATACACGGTGTGACCTCCTGCCGCTTCAGTCGCAGCAGCAACTATCCGCCCCGAAACGCCGATGATCGGCACCTCACCTGCCGCGTACACATCAGTGACGATCGCGTGATCGGCCAATGCAAGCGGCGCTCCGAACTGCGGGCCGAGGTCGGCTGTTCGCGTGTATCGATGTGGCTGGAAGACGGCGATCACCTTGCGAGCTGTTCCTCGCGTCGCGGCCGCGATCGTGGCGGCGACCTCAGTCGGGTGGTGCGCGTAGTCATCGATGATCGTCACACCCGCGACCTTCCCTCGTATCTCATATCGCCTCCGCACTCCGGCAAAACCGGACAATGCGCGAGCCGCGCCTCCGGTGTCGTAACCGAGCTCCGTGAGGAACGCGAGAACGCCTGCAGCATTCGACGCGAGATGTGCGCCAGGCTTTGGGAGCGACACGTTGAGGGCGACATCACCTCGAACGACACGAAATACCTGCCCGTCGGCGGTGTGTTTGTGGTCCACGATCCGCCACATGGCGTCTGGCGAGAATCCGTATGAGATGAGAGAAACTCTCTGATCAAGCCGGCGAACGCCTGGATCGTCGAAGCAGCCGACTCGTGGACCGCCGACCTGCGCACTCACCTGGGCGAAGGCATCTTCGAGTGCCGCAACCGTTCCGTAATAGTCGAGATGGTCAGCTTCGATGTTCGACACGAGCAGTGCGTCGAGGTGGAGGTGCCGGAACGTTCCGAAGGCTTCATCTGCCTCGAGAACGAATAAGTCATCCGCCCCGAAATGGGCTCCTGTGTTGAGACCGATCATCTCTCCGCCGACGAGAAAGCTCGGATCGAGGCCTATTCCTCTGAGCGCGGTGACCGCTAGAGCGGTTGATGTTGTCTTGCCGTGCGTGCCAGCAAAACCGATCGTTGGAATGTTCCTTGTGAGGGCTGAAAGCAGTCGGGGGCGCTCCCAAACAGGGATACCGGCAGCCCGTGCGGCGCCGACCTCTGGATCGTTCTCTGGCACGGCTGAGGATGCAACAACCAGTTCGACACCGGCCATGGCGTTGGGTTCATGACCAACCCAGGTCCGCACTCCCACGTCCGCCAGTGAATCGAGCATACGACCTGGTTTCACATCGGAACCCGACACCGTGTGACCAAGCTGGCTCAACAGCTTCGCCAGGCCAGACATGCCGGCGCCACCGGCGCCGATGACGTGCACCCGCTCGGGAATGCTTTTCGGGTCAGTCATGGACCAACCCGAGAACGTGTTCGGCGATCGACCTGGCAACACCGTGGTGTTGTGAAGCTTTGGCTGTGTCTGACATCTCTTTTCGTTTCACTTCGTCCGCGAGTAACGCATGAGCAGTGTCGATGATCTCATTCCTACGTTCCTGACCTATGACGATCCCAGCGCCGGTCTTGACAAGATCGCCGGCGTTCAGGCCTTGATATCCCCTCCCGGCCGGTAGTGGAACGAGGATCGCCGGCGTAGCGGTTGCGTGGAGTTCCGAGACGGTCATCGCACCGGATCTGGATAGCACGACGTCGCATGCCGCGTAGAGAAGCTCCATCTCGGTTTCGAACGGAACTACGAACCATCCTTCGACGGACGCAGCGTTGCCTGCGATCTGCTCGAAATGGGACTCACCCGTCACCTGCAGGATCTCGAACCCGCGGGTGTGATCCGACGCGATTTCGGCTGCGATCTCGTTCAGCGCGGCGGCCCCAAGACTTCCACCGAATACACCGAGGACGATTCCGCTCTGATCCATTCCGTAACGCTTCCTCGCCTCAGGGCGAAGCGCTTCTCTGTCGAATGACTCGAATGAACTGCGGAGCGGATTGCCAACGACAATCCCCTTCCTGAGCTTCTTGGTCGCCGGCTCGAATGCTACGAAAACAGTATCGGCGCTCGATGCCAGCAGCCTATTGGCCATCCCCGGCACGGCGTTTGCCTCGTGGATGATCAATGGGATCTTCGTCCTTCGCGCAGCCAAACCGGCAGGACCAGATACGTATCCGCCGAACACGACCATCGCCCGGATGCCCAGAAGTTCGATCTGATCGGACATGACACGGGTGGCTCTCCTGATCTTCAGAGGGAGGGTGAGATTGTCGACGGACAACGAACGCCTGACGCCGTGTATGTCCACCTCGACGAACGGATAACCCGCTGTCGGAATCACTTCGGCCTCCATTCGGTCACCGCCGAAGAACACGATGTCATCCTTGTGCATACCCAATTCGATGAGGGATTCCGCAACAGCGAGAGCGGGGTACACATGACCACCAGAGCCAGCCGCCGCGATTCCGACTTTCACGCCGCGTCCTGAGTCGCCTGCGAACGGTCCGAAGTCCTCGAGATGTTGAGCAGAACTCCGACTGCCGCGAGATTCGCAAACATCGCGTTCCCGCCGGCAGAAATGAATGGGAGAGGCACCCCGGTGATCGGGAGCACAGCCACAACACCTCCGATGTTCACAAGCGCCTGTATCGAAAGCCACGAAACGATCCCAATGGCGAGCAGCCTCCCGTACATGTCCGGGGCTCGATACGCGATCGATACGCCAACCACTCCGATGAGGGCGAACAGTGTGATCACGATGGACGCGCCTGCGAATCCGGTCTCCTCACCGATGATCGCAAAGATGAAGTCCGTATGGGCGTTCGGAAGCCATAACCATCTGGCCCGGCTCTGTCCGAGTCCGACACCGAACATTCCGCCGGTGCCGAGAGCAACCATGGACTGCACGGCTTGGAGACCGGAGCCCTTTGCGTTCTCGAAAGGCTTCAGAAATCCCAGGAGACGGGCCTTTCGGTAGTCGGCCGACATCGCAAGAACGGTCATCGTAATGGCGCCAAGTCCGGCCATCGAAAGCACGAAGCGCAGCGGCACGGCTGACGCGGCAAGCACAACGAATGCCGGAAGGACGATGAGGAGCACGTTTCCGAAATCAGGCTGTGCAAGCAGCAGGAGGCCGACTGTCCCGAGGATCGCACCAACGGGAATCATCACGTGCCTGATGTCGCTGAGCAGCGCGTCCTTCTTTGTCAGCACGGAAGCCAGCAACGACAATGTTGCGAACTTCGCAAGTTCAGCCGCCTGAAACGTCACCGGCCCGATCTCGATCCACCTCGTTGCACCCCCCCGCGTGTCGCCTACCACCAAGGTGACCACAAGACCTATCACCGTCGCGGCGTAGATCGGCAACGCGAATCTCCTCCACACGTCATATGGAACGAAAGCCGTGACGACGAGCGCTCCGAGGCCGAGGCCGACCCACATCACCTGTTTCGTGAACAGCTCGAACTGGCCGGAATTCGATTGGATCGATACGACCGATGACGCGCTCAACATAGCCCCGAGGCCGATGGTCAGGAGCATTGCGACGACGACCAACAAGAACACGGATCTTCGGTTCCCGCCATGCTGAATCCTCGCCAGCCGGGAAGGGCGACGTTCGATCTCCGAGCCATCAACCGTCCTGTGCTTGGCATCGGCTATCTGGACCATGCGGCGGTCCCCTCGGTTCGCTTCACCAGAGCTTGGAATACGTCACCGCGCTCAGCGTAGGATGAGAACTCATCAAAACTCGCGCATCCAGGCGAGAGCAGAACGGTGTCGCCCGACCCAGCTGTAGCGCGGGCTGCCTCGACGGCTTCTTCGAGCGAGTCGACAACCGTGACAGGTTGGCGCGTGATCTCTCCGATCGCCGGACCTGCCTCTCCGAATGCAATCAGCTTCGTGACACCATCGAGACTCGCAATGGGCGAGAGATCGAGACCTTTGTTCTGTCCACCGGCGAGAAGAACAACCGGTGCATACGCCGCGACCGCCGCGGTTGTCGCATGAGGATTCGTTGCTTTCGAATCATCGATCCACACAATGCCATCGTTCGTCTCGACGATCTGCCTTCGATGCGCGCCCGGTCGGAAGCTTCCGATCGAGGCCGCGACACCCTCAGGCGTCGCTCCGGCCGCCAAAGCGACCGTGCCGGCGGTCACGATATCGAACAAGAACGAGGGATCGGCTGTTGGTGCGAAAAAGTGGTTGTCTTCGATCACGATCCGAGCTTGTGCGACGCCGTTGCCTCCCTGGGGGATCCTCAGCCCAGAACAGGGCACGAGAGAGCATTCGGCTCCTGCCACAGCGTCGACAACAACAGGATCGTCCGCGTTGTATGCCAGCACGGCCGTGGAATCCATGCCTGAGAAGATACGAGTTTTCGCCGCAACATAGGCCTCGAAGGTGCCGTGCCAATCGAGGTGGTCTGGCGCGATATTCAGGAGTGCGGCCGCCATGGGAACCGCCGACCCGAGGAATCGGAGCTGGTACGAAGAAAGCTCGAGCACCAGGATCTGGGCATCGGTATCTGTCATGCCCGACACAGGAGTGCCCAGGTTGCCACCCCCTGTTGCCTGCACGCAGGACGCTGTGAGCATCTCCGCGATGAGTTCAGTGACCGTGGTCTTGCCATTCGTCCCTGTCACGGCGACGAAGGGCAGATCGATGTGCTCGAGACCGAATCCAGCTTCAGTGATGACCTCGATACCAGCGGAGAGAACATCGCTCAAAGGCGGCTGCACCTCTGCGAACCAGGGCGATGTCACGACGCGATCGACACCATCGAGAAACCCTGTCTGCCACTCTGCCGGCAGCACGGTGACACGGTCGCTGAGGTCCGAGGGAGGTTGGGGCGATTCAGCGTCGTACATCACAACCTCGGCGCCATCAGCGAGGCTGATCCTCGCAGCGTCGGCGAGGCCCCGAAGGTTTGTGCCGAGGATCAAGGTTCTCATGGCACGATCGATCCTGGTCCTGAAACCCAATCTCCGTAGAACAGTCCGATGCCGACGGCGACCATCATTCCTGAGATGATCCAGAACCTGATGATCACCGTGGTCTCCGGCCAACCCTTCAATTCGAAGTGGTGGTGGATTGGAGCCATCAGGAAGATGCGTCTTCCGAATCCTCGGAACGAGATGACCTGGAGGATCACCGAGACCGTCTCCATCACATAGAGGCCTCCGATGATCACAAGAAGCAGTTGCGTGTTGGTGAGCAATGCCAGAGCAGCGATCGCTCCACCTATCGCGTGCGAGCCCGTGTCACCCATGATGATCTTTGCAGGTGCAGCGTTCCACCACAGAAATGCCAACGCCGCTCCAAGCACTGCCGCGGCAAAGAGCCCTATGTCGAGAGCACCATCGACTTGGTAGAACGACGCATTGCGCGATTGCCAGAACGCGATCAGAACGTACGCGCCGAACACCAAGGCACTCGAACCAGCTACCAGGCCATCGAGACCATCCGTCAGATTCACGCCGTTCGCGGTCGCGGTCAGCATGAAGAGCACAAGACCGAAGAACAGTATGGGTCCCAGATCGATCCCGAGCGGTCGCGCAAAGGACAATTCGGTGCTCACACCGGCATTCGACGCACCCCACGCGAAGAATGCGGCGACGAGGAGCTGTCCACCAAACTTCCACCGCTTCGAAAGACCCTGGTTGCGCTTTCGAGCGAACTTCGCGAAGTCATCTGCGAATCCGATAGCGGCCATGCCCACAAGGGCGAACAAACCAAGAAGTGCCTTGTCACTCATCGGTTGACTGACGAAACCGAAGCCCTCACCAACAGTGAAGAACTTGAAGTGGGCCAGCAGATAACCGAGCGCGGCACCCGCGACGATGACGACTCCGCCCATCGTCGGCACTCCCTGTTTGTGCAGGTGTCCCTCGACTTCTGACTGAATGAATTGCCCGATGTTGCGGCGCCGCAGAAACCGGATGGAAAAAGGCGTAACGAAGATCACGAGCACGAACGCGATTGCGGATGAAGCGAGCAGAGAGATCACGATGCAGAATCCTTGATCAGTTGAAGAGCTAGGCGTTCAAGGCTGGCTGAACGCGAGGCCTTCACCAGCACAACGTCTCCCGGTTCGACGATGCCCGCAAGCGTATCGGCTGCATCCTCGATATTGGCGGCTTTGCGAGCGTTGCCTCCGAAGCCGACAGCGAATCCATGGTCAGGACCCACAACCACGAGCTCACAGAAGCCGAGGTCACTTGCAATACGCCCGAGCCGAATGTGCTCCCGCTCACAGGCGGATCCGAGCTCTGCCATCAGGCCAAGGACGGCAATGTGCCTTCCGCTCATCGAAGCTACGGTCGTGAGGGCGCTTTCGACGGATTGAGGATTCGCGTTGTACGCATCGTTCACAACCGTGTACCGACCTCGATGCACATCCATTCGCCAGTCGGACCCGGTCGCCGATTCGAGTCTTGAGACAAACGCCTCTATCTCCAGTCCGAGAGCGAGAGCAACGCCCACCGCAGCGGCTGTGTTGGAAGCGTGATGTGCTCCGGGCAGTGGAAGCGACACCAAGAGGTCGCCTTCAGCCGTATGCAATGTGAAACTGGGAAGGCCTCCGTCGTCAGTGGTCACATCAGTGACCATGACATCCGCTCCTGTCTTGCCGAATGTGATCGTCTTGTGACTGCCCTCGCGCAGCAGCGACGGCTCGTCTGCAGGAAGCACCGCCACCCCGCCGGGGCCTAGAGCATCGATCAACTCGTACTTCGCATTCGCCAGGTTCCGCAGTGACCCGAACGTCTCGAGGTGCACGAGACCGAGGTTCGTGATGACAGAGACGGATGGTTTGATGATGGGTGCCAGCCATTCGATTTGACCGGTACCGCGCGTACCGACCTCGAGAATGAGCGCTGTTGCATCCGACGGCGTGGAGAGCACCGTGAGGGGAACCCCGATTTCATTGTTGAACGAGCGAGGAGACGCCCACGACCCATCGAGTCCGGCTGCAAGAAGGTCCTTGGTCGACGTCTTCCCTGTCGACCCGGTAATGGCAATAGTCGGGATATCCAACTCGTCTCGGCGTTTGACTGCCAGAGCAGCGAGAGCATCCCCCGTCGATTCGACCTCGATTCGGGGAGTGGCGTCGACGGCGCTATCGCTCTGAACCACCACCGCGACCGCACCCGAGGAGAGAACTTGATCAACATAGGAGTGACCGTCGAATGTGTCCCCTTCAAGGGCCACGAACAGTCCTCCGTCGACATCACCACGACTATCGCTGACGACCGCGGCCACCGGACGATCTGATCGGCCGACAAGATCGCCGCCCACCGCATCGGCTACATCGCCGAGACTCCAGCCAAGAAAGACACCGGTCATGACGGTGTCCAACCCGCGGCTGTGAGTGCATCACGAACCTCTGCTCTGTCATCGAATGGCAGAATCTCTGCTCCAACGTCCTGGCCCTGCTCGTGTCCCTTGCCCAACACGACAACCATGTCGCCCGGCAGAGCGACTTGCACCGCATACCTGATCGCCTCCCTCCGATCGATGACCATCTCGATGGTCGCACCGGGCTGGACTTCCGCACCGCGACGGACCTCGTCGGCGATCGCCACCGGATCCTCAGAACGTGGGTTGTCGGTCGTGATGACCGTCAGATCAGAAAGCCTTGCCGCGGTAGCTCCCATGATCGAGCGCTTGTCTCTGTCCCGGTCGCCTCCCGCACCGACGAGTGCGATCACGCGCCCTGGTACCGCCGACCGCACCGAATCCAACACAACCGCGATTGCGTCTGGCGTATGTGCGTAGTCGACGACGACGGTGAACGGCCCATCGTGGGGGATCACCTCCATCCTCCCAGGGATCGAGTCGAGGCCCTCGAGCCCTTCGGTGATCGCGGCGAGGTCAACACCGAGTTCGACCGCCATTCCGATGGCGACGAGCGCATTGGAAACATTGAAGACCCCCACAAGAGGCAATGCCACGACACCGGATCCCCCCGGTGTGTGGACCGTGAAGGATGTCCCTTCTGCCGTTCCCTCAAGTCCATCGGCGGTGATATCGGCGGCTGAAGCCAAGGACACAGCGATCGACGGGATTCTCGATGACAACGTGAGTCGCTCCCCCCAAGGATCGTCGGTGTTGACCACCGCGGTGTCCGCAACACCCGGAGCAAAGAGCCTCCGCTTCACATCGAAATAGGTCTCCATGTCGCCATGAAAGTCAAGGTGATCCTGGGAGAGATTCGTAAAACCGACTACCGCGAATACGATGGCGTCCGATCGGTGCAGCTCGATCGCGTGGCTCGACACCTCCATGAGCACCGTGTGCACTCTGCTGTCACGCATCGTCGCGAGAATCCGCTGGAGGTCGGTCGCCTCCGGCGTTGTTCTGGCGATTGTGACGGGAGACCCATCGATCCTGGCACCGAGGGTACCGATGATCCCCACCCGTACTCCGGATGCAACAAGGATGGATTCCAACATGTGGGTCACTGTTGTCTTTCCGTTCGTACCTGTGACAGCAGCCACAACCAGGGTTGAGTCAGGTTCTCTGAAAACCGCTCGCGCCGCCCATGCCGTTGCGAGCCGAGTGTCCTCCACGAGGATATGAGGGATCGACGTTTGCTGGACTCGTTCGACAAGAACTGCCGATGCTCCCCTTTCGACGGCCTCACCGATGAAATCGTGCCCATCGAGTTGCTCTCCGGGAATCGCTACGAACAGGGTGCCGGGTCGAACCTGACGCGAGTCGTGGGTGATGTCTGACACCGACACATCACCCCCGGCTAAGGAGATGAAGCCGGGAACTCTCTCGGCGACCTGACGGAGCAAGACTCCCATACCGGACATCTCAGTCCCGATCGGGGGTTACGCCAAGCTGGTGAAGTGCGTTCTGCGCAACCTCGGCGAAAACAGGTGCCGCAGAAGCTCCACCGAACGACAGGTCGGTGCCGTCCGGAAGACGACCGTTCGGCGAGTCCAGAACGACAACGACAACGACCTTCGGATCATTGAGCGGAGCCATACCTATGAAAGACGCAGTCGTTGCGTTCGAGTAGGCGCCGGCTTCAACGTCGAACTTCTGGCTCGTTCCCGTCTTTCCGCCCGCTGTGTAGTCGGTCATGCGCCCGCGTCGACCGGTGCCCTTGTCGGTCTCGACGACACGGCCGAGCATTCGACGCATCTCGGAAGCCGTATCGGGAGAAAGGACACGGCGCGACCTCGCGTGTGTCTCGATCCTCGTACCGTCAGGCCTGAGGATCTCCTCGACCAGGTACGGCTCGGTCCACACACCATCATTGGCGATCGTTGCGTACACAGCGGCCATCTGGAGCGCCGTGGTTCCGACTGCGTATCCGATCGCGATCGATGACCCGCTCGTCTGGGTCCAGATCTTCGTCGGGTCGAGTTTGCCTTGTCTTTCGCCTGCGACGTCGAGTCCTGACGCTCGACCAAGACCGAACGCCGTCAGGTACTCGTAATGCAGTTCATTTCCGAGTCGGCGTTGAATCTCGATTGTTCCGACGTTCGAGGACCTCTGCAGGACGTCTTCTACCGGCATCCAATCGGGATAACTGGCGTGGTCCTGATATACGAATTCGCCGACGGTCACGGTCTTCGGTGTATCGATCGGTGTCTGAGGGGTAACCACACCTTCCTCGATCGCTGCAGCGATCGTGATGGTCTTGAGCGTAGATCCCGGCTCGTACACGTCTGCGACCGCCCGATTGCGCAAGACGGCTGGCGTGATCTCAGATCGGTCGTTGAGATCAAGACCCGGCCAGCTCGCCATCGCAACCACCTCGCCGGTCCCCGGCAGCAGGACAACGATGGAGCCACCGACCGCGTTCGTTGTTTGTATCGCCTTGCGAAGCGCTTGCTCGGCAATGAACTGGATCTCACGATCGATGGTCGTGATGATGTCACTACCCGGAACCGCTGGCTCGACAAGTACCTGACCCTGGGGAATCGCACGACCACCTGGGTCGACTTCGACGACGATCTTCCCTGCGCGACCCTCGAGCTCGGAGTTGAACGTCTTTTCGAGACCTTCGATACCCGAGTTGTCGTCCAGGCGGAGGAGCCCGATCACCTGGGCGGCGACCGAACCGGCCGGGTAGACGCGGAGTGGCTGATCCCTGTAGAAGACGCCGATGATCCCCGCGGCATCGACAGCATCCTCAACCACGGCCTTCATCCTTTTCTCGACCCGCATGGCGATCTCGAGGTACCTACGTTCGTCCGCTTGACCCTCGACAAACTCGGCGAGAAGATCCTCGTACGACTTGCTCGAGAATGGGGCGAGAACCGTAGCAGCAGCCTGTGGGTCATCGATCAACATGGGGTCGACCAAGATGTTGTAACCATTGATCGTCATCGCGAGCTCGATGCCTTCCCTGTCATAGATCGTTCCACGCGGCGGATCGATGGCCCGTTCGCGGATGCGCTGGTCGAAACCATATTCAGCATTCGCAAGCGCCTGGCTGCCCTGCAAGTCGAAGAGCCTGAATCCGATGCCACCCCAGGAAAGAATGAAAGCGAGTCCGACGAGAAGCAACCGAAGGTCGCCTCTCTTCCAGATGTGGGCATTCATCCCTTCGCCATCATGGACGTTCACCGGTCATGGCTCTCACAGGCTGCTCGGATTCGAGGATCTGTGCATCAGCAACGAACCGGTCCATCACAACGGCGATGCGCTCTTCGGGGTAGACCAACCCGATTCGTTGGGCTTCCGTGGCGATTCTCAGAGGGTCCTGGAGTCCGGCGAGGTCGTATCGAAGATCGAGTTGACGTGACTGCTGCACAGCGATCTCCGTTTCGATTCTGTCGAGTTCGAACGCCGTCTGGTCGAGGGAGATTCGCAGGTAGATCATCGCAAAGAAGACCGCTACCACTCCGATCGCGAACAGGACGAGAGGAAAGATTCGAGGCCCCGATGTCCGCACGCGATCGTCGCTGTCATGCCGGGCCAAGAGATCGCTGTACGGAATGGCATGCACGGTCATGAGATTCGTTCTCCAGCTCGCAGCACGGCGCTGCGGGATCGTGGATTGTCTTTCACTTCGTCATCAGACGGACGAACAGCTTTCGGCGTGAGGATCCTGAAGTCTGGAGCAGCACCGCAGACACATGTCGGAAAATCCGGAGGACAGATGCAGGTACGCGCTCTGTCGAGGAACGCTCGCTTGACGATGCGATCCTCCAAAGAGTGATAGGCCATCACCACGAGCCGACCTCCGATCGTAAGCCGGTCGAAGGCTGCGACCATGAAGCCGGCGACACCCTCAAGCTCATCGTTGACAGCGATCCTGAGCGCCTGGAAGACTTTCCGCGCCGGATGACCGCCTCTTCGCGCGGCAGCAGGAACAGCGTTGGCGACGCATTCAGCAAGATCGACGGTGTCCATGATCGGGCGCCTGGCAACGATCGCTGCTGCGATGCGGCGCGCGTGCCGCTCCTCGCCGTACCGCTTGAAGATCGAAACAAGCTCTTGTTCTTCGCAGTTGTTGACGAGTTCAGCCGCGCTACGGGCGGCGTCAGGACCCATACGCATATCGAGACGGCCAGACCGGTGATATGAGAAACCGCGGTGATCCGTGTCGAGCTGATGGGACGAAACACCGAGATCGCAGAGAATGCCCTCAACCTTGTCGGGGAACTCGGCCCGGTTGAGGACATCGTCGAGGTCGCGGAAGTTGGCTTCAACGACCGCGAGGCGGGGATCGTCGAACGCCTGGTCAACAGCATCCGGGTCGCGGTCGATACCGATAACGCGAATAGTTGGAAATCGGTCAAGGAGCGCACGGCTATGCCCTCCCCCGCCGTAGGTGCAGTCGACGATCCAACCGTGGGCTGCTGGTTCCAGCCATGACACCACCTCTGGGACCATTACCGGTATGTGGTATGTCTCGTCGCTTGATGTGGGCTGATCCATGGTCAGCCCCCCGGAGCGCTGGCGCCAAAGAGGAAGCGGGCGGAGTAAGGGGCCTTCCCGATGGCATCCGGGGGACTGACCGCGAGCCAGCCCACAACGAACACGTTCTGTTCTTTCTTGTCATATTCCGTCCTCAGTCAGTACCTCCTCGATTGCGGCGTAGTAGTCGTCGGCCTCGGCGGCAACGTTCTCCCACGTCGCGGAATCCCAGATCTCGACGTGATCCGCGACACCAACAACCGTTATGTCCTTCGCCAGCCCCGCATACACCCTGAGCGCTTCCGGAATCTGACATCGGCCCGTCCTGTCGAGCGTCTGGCTCGACGCGGAGGCGAAGAATGAGCGGGAGAAGTTCCTTGCCCGACGGTCCGTGCGCGGAAGCTTCAGCACACGCTGCGCCTCGTTCTCCCACTGGTCCATGGGAAAAACGTAAAGACACCGCTCCTGCCCCTTGGTCACGACACAGCCATCGCTGAAACCCTCGCGGAACCTGGATGGCATGACAACGCGCCCTTTTGCGTCGAGTGAATGGCTGAATTCGCCAAGGAACATGGTCCGCTGTCTCCATCATCATCATCGGGATGTCTCCCACGAGAACCCACTATGGCCCACTCTATGACACTTGTCAACACAATGGCACACGGAAACCCACCGCACACTCGTGTGCAGATAACTCGGTCACCACCTCGTTCAGAGCACAGAGCTCAGATGCCGCTTGGCTCTCTTTCGGACATCCGTTTCCCTACCCCTCCCCCAAATCCAGCGAAGACGCCCTGTTCCGTCTACCGTCTACGGTCAACAGATTCTCGGAGGCTCTCTCATGCACGTATTGGTCGCCACAGACGGAAGCAGCAGCATCGACGAGATGGCGAAGTTCGCATACGCGCTTGCCGGCTCGGACGGAACCACCACAGTGACAACGGTCGTCCCGGTACCACGCCAACTGGTCGCACAGTTGCGCGAACAGTGGGGCGAGCCGGCACCGATATCCGTCGATACCGACGCAGAGTACGTGGGTGCCCCGGAGGTTGCAGGCGCCATCGCGAAGAGCTTTCCAGGCGATGACGCTGTGGTCGATCAGTACCTCGGTAACAAACGCGTCGAAGTCTGCAATCCGGTGCGCGAGGCGGTCCGCGAACTCGGAGGGCCCGCAGAGTCCAGGGTCAGTGAGGGAACGGATGTCGCTGGTGAAATCATGGCAACCGCCGCGAGTATCGATGCAGATGTGATCGTGATCGGATCCCACGGACACGGCGCGTTCCAAGGACTGCTCGGATCGACCGGAGCGAAACTTGTACGCAGGGCAAAACGTCCCGTGCTCGTGCTCAGGTAGCAGGGACCTTGGCGACCACGCTTGAGCGATGATTGACCACTCAACGCGCTGGTGCGATAATCGGAGGGCAAGGAAGGCATCATGAAAATCGCCGGTTATGTACGACAGACTCCAGGGAGAACGGATCCGGATTCGGCATTCAGCCAGAGCGAACGCATTCGGCGCTGGGTTGCAGACACATCCAATGAGCTCATCGCAGTGTGCCAGGACCACCACGCCGCGTCCGCACAGACCGACAGACCGGGCTTCAGAGCACTTCTCGAGATTGTGCGATCCAACAGCGCAGACGCTGTCGTGATAGCGAACCTGTCCGCCCTCTCCCCGGACAAGATGACTCAGGAGATCATGATCCAGGATCTCCTGAGAGCGGGCATAACGGTGATCGCCACCGATGAGACCGACATTGCGGCCTTGCAATCGAGCGAAGATGACCACGCACGCATGCTCGTTCGTGACGTTCTCGCCCGGATCGCGGAGTATCGAGAGGCCTTTGGCCTGTCGGGAGAGGTTGAACCCTCCGATCAGCCCGGTGTGATCAACGCGGACCTAACCCTCACCAAGGAAACCACCGACGTGGTAGTCGAGCTGATCACCCCGGGAGCGTAGGCTCCCAGGGCGACGCCACGCTCCCACTCCTAGAGAGCCAGTGCAGCCCAGGTCGCTCTTCCGAGCGCAAAGACTCTCCCAGCCACAACGATGGCTGAGCCGGTCGCCAGTTCACCATCGACATCGAGGACGATGAGCACGATGTCGACTCCTTCGACCCTCCGGTCCTCTATCTCGACGACGGTCGGGTCTGGAGCAGTGGGATCGGCAAGCTTCGCTGCTGCTTTCACCACAGCCAGCTCGACTCCACCCTCGGTTGATGAGGCCGTCTCAGTGATCTCGGTTCCATCAGATGCGCCGACGGTGACGGTGATCCCTGACCGCTTCTCCTCAACGGCAACCCGTTCGATCCTGGTGATCATTGCGCCGGTAGCCCGGGGTGGTGCCGCCTTTTCGACGGGGACTGCGTGCTCAAAATCTCGTGGTCGCAAGAACGCGGGAACATCTTCGCCCTCCTCCGATCCGGGCGCTGCAGACTCCTGCAACCGATCGTCCGATTCCTGGGAGGACTCCGGCTCGGGTCCTGAGGTCTCGCGGTGGTCATCGGTGAGGTCGATGATCGCCCGCCCCAGGTCTTCGGGATCTTCGGAGTCGTCTTCGGCATCTTCGGAGTCTTCGGGCGCTTCCTGAACGAGACCAGGCTCATCCGCTTCAGATGTGAGCAGAGCGACCGTGCCGGGATCATCTTGAAGCTCGTCGCGCACCGTCGGTTCGCCCGGCAACCGGGTGTCGGTTCCGAGGCCGTGTGAGCTCAGGACGCGCCGAATCGCACCACCTACGGCCTGCTGGTCTGCCCCTTCAGCGATCCTGATACGCAGCCCGGCAGGTGCGTCCTGGGACCCGTCGACCTCGGCGCCCTCGACGCCGGGAATTCGAAGCAAGTCATCCTGCAAAGAAGTAGCGATCACCGTGCCTCCTTGCCCGCTGATATGTCACGCTGCTCGTCTCCATCGAAGATACGAAACAACGTCGCTCGGGACAAGGGCCAAATCCGGTTGTCCAAAGGCAGTAGTCACCCGCCACTCCGTCACGCTGCGGTCAGGAATCGGAAGAAATGGGGCCCTCGCCCACCACCGTCTCGGGGCAAACGCGAGCAGCGCGCCGATCGCGGTCGGCCACAGGACAGGCCGCACCAGTATTGCAAAGAACACACGAGCATTGACCATCTCGATACGACGATAACCGACAAAACCTGACGTGTCGTCCTCCCGCGTGCCTGCAAATGCAGCAGAGACGTCCGTGTACCCTGTCCTGTCATGGTGCCGACAGAAGTCTTTCGGTCACCGAAGTTCCGATTCGCAGGTATTGTCAACACGATTCGACCCGGCATTGGAGGAGGCGACGTGCCCGTGACATCCGACGAACTCGCTTGGTTCGACGACCGATTTCAAGCGGTTGCCGGAAACATCGAACGCGTCATCCAGGGGAAACGTGAATCGATCGAGCTTGTCGTGACGAGTCTCGTCGCAGAAGGCCATGTTCTCATCGAGGACGTTCCTGGGGTGGGTAAGACGCTTCTGGCGAAGTCTCTCGCACGCTCGATCGACTGCTCGTTCCAGAGAATCCAATTCACCCCTGACCTGCTTCCATCAGACGTCACAGGTGTTTCGGTGTGGAGCAGGGAGCAAGGAACCTTCACCTTCCGCGCCGGTCCGGTCTTCGCGAACGTGCTGCTCGGTGACGAGATCAACAGGGCGAGTCCAAAGACTCAGGCAGCACTTCTCGAAGCTATGGAGGAGCGTCAGGTCACCGTTGATGGAGAAACGCACATTCTCGACGCACCGTTCATCGTCATCGCAACACAGAACCCGATCGAACATGAGGGCACCTATCCCCTGCCCGAGGCCCAACTCGACCGATTCATGATGCGAGTGACCATGGGATACCCGGACCGCGTGAAAGAGCTCGAGATGCTTCAGACGCACGGGGAACACTCGAGTTTCGTCGATCTCAAGCCCGTTGTACACGCCGAGGATGTGATTCGGATGGCTTCGATCGCCAGGGAGATCCACGTTGCGGATGTTCTGCGCGGTTACCTCATCGATCTGGCCGAAATGACTCGATCTCATCCCGACATTCTCCTTGGCGCGTCTCCGAGGGCGACACTGTTCCTGCAAAGAGCCGCACGTACCATCGCGGCCGCCGACGGTCGTGACTATGCAAGCCCGGACGATGTCAAATCCATTCTCACACCGGTTCTCAATCACAGACTGATCCTCCGTCCGGAAGCTCAGATGCGCGGAACGACCGTAGACGAAGTTCTCGCGCAGATTTCCGCTTCGGTTCCCGTTCCCGGGACGCGGGACGCCCGCTGATGCCCACCTTTCGGGGCTGGGCGGCCACAGGGGCCGCCGCAGCGCTCGTACTTCTCTGGCTGGCATTCGGCGAGGACTTACTGCTCGCTTTGGCGATCTTTCTGATCACCGCCGTTGTCGGAGGAACGGCCTACGTCCGTGTATCCGGTCCGAAACTTGCGCTCCGGCGCGTCATCAATCCCGAGCAGCTCCACGACGGGGAGCGAGCTCTCGTCGACCTGTCACTGGAATCCAAGCGAAAGGTCTACCGCGTACGGGTCGAAGACAGAGTGCACGGTCTCGGTTCGGCTACCTTCGTCGCGGATCGTGTGGCATCCGGGGACACGATGGCAGGGCGATATGAGGTGCTTTGCAGACCGAGAGGGGTTTACAAGGTAGGTCCATCGCATGTCTCCGTAACGGATCCAATCGGTTTTGCAGAAGCAACCTCAAAGGCAGGGATCGTTGATCGCCTGGTGGTGTATCCAAGGGTCGAAGACCTTACAGGCGTGCCCACCGGCCGCGGCCAGGATCAAACCATCAGCACGTCAAGAGCGAGCTTCTGGCACACGGGGGGAGAGGATTTCTTCACGCTGCGCGAGTACCAGCAGGGCGACGACCTCCGGAAGGTGCATTGGCCGTCGTCGGCAAGACGGGATCAGCTGATGATCAAACAGCTGGAGATGCCTTGGCAATCGCGGGCGTTCATCGTGCTCGATCCCCGCGTCGAACCTCACCAATCAGCGGAGAGCTTCGAACAGGCGGTCAAAGGCACGGCTTCGGTGCTGCGTCATCTGTTCAGAAGTGGCTACACGCCAACGATCTGGGCGGGGAGCGGCAACGGAACCGTCGTCGGGAACGCAGGGGCGTACAGACTGGCGATGGAGGAACTGGCGACGATCGCACCTCACCGATCGTTGGATCTTCGCCACCTGATCAGCAGGCTCAGACGCAGCGGCATGGCCGGCGGAGTCCTCGTGATGGTGACGGGCAGCGCGGATGAAGCTGACCTTGCCGCCTTCCAGCTTCTCAGTCAGGATTTCTACAGAACGGTGGTGCTATCTGTCGAACAAGGGGATAATGACGAGATCCTTGGGTTCGCACGAGCTGGCGCCCTCGTTGTTCGCACGACGCCAGACGGCGCGTGGGCTGACCCTTGGCGAAACGCAATGGAGCACGGATGGTCTACCGCTTCAGCTGGATAGCAGGTATCACAGCGATGGGGCTCGCCTTCTGGGAGCTGTCATCGGTCATGCGAGACTCTGTCACGGGAACACCGTGGCAGGTCGCAATCCTCGCAGCTGCCCTTCTGGGCGCGGGCATCACATGGACCGCGATTGCGTATCGTGCTCCCGCATGGCTCATCCTCGTTGTCAACGCTGGTGCATTCGTCATCTTGACCGGACTCATCGTTGCACCAGAAACCCTTCTCGTCATCCTGCCCACCGGTGAAACCTGGACTGTCGTCTTCGACGAACTCGGGCGAGCCTTCGAAATCATCCAACGCAGTGTCGAGCCGGTACGGCCGGTGCCTGGACTCGTACTGCTCATCTCGCTTCTCTTCTGGACGCTAGGATTCCTGCTCACTGCAGGATTACTCAAAGATCGCCCATTTGTCGCCGTCCTCACTCCGCTCATCGTCGCAGTCCAATTCTCGATCATCGATCGGAAGCCGAAGAGCTTTGCGCACCTCGCAATGTTCATTCTCGTTGTTGCCTTCTCTCTCATAGCGATCCGCGCGGACGAACGAGATCGTGGAACTGGACGGCTGCAAAGAGTCAACGCCTCAGGTCCCCCAACGCGAAGACCGACGCCGGCAATCGGCGTACTGATCACCGGAACCGTCGTAGCAGGACTGCTCGCCGTCAGCCTTCTCGGCGATGCAGTGCCCTCGGACGGCTTCGTGACGTGGCGATCGGCGGCGGGTTACTCGGATGGCTACTCCGGCTCGACCTCCTACAACCCCTTCGTAGACATCAAGGCCGGTCTCATCAGCCAGACTGACAATCCGCTTTTCACGGCCAATATCGAAGGCGTTGATCCCTCGACCGTCCGGTTCCGCACCGTGACACTCGATGTCTACGAGAATGGACGATGGGCAACAGACAGGGTCCATTTGTTCCCGCTCGACGATGAGCCGTGGATCGATCCTGCCCAGGAGTATCGAGGCGAGACCGTCTCCGTGAAGGTAGCCATCACGATCCAGAATCTCGCTCAGCCGTGGATGCCGGCCCCCATAACGCCAACAGCGACCGTTGCCGGAACCGAAGGTGACGGGAGATCGATGCGGGTGAGGCGACTCGATGGGTCGTTGTTCCTCCCCGGAGACGTCACGTACGAGGGGATGGTGTACACCGTTGAAGCAAACATCCCGACGTACACCGCGGAAACCCTCAGTCGGCTCGCCCGAACCGAATCCGGAGAGCTGAGCCCGCTGTTCAGGGCGGCCGAGAACGCGGGAGAGAAGATCCCTCGTCTGGAAGAGGCCAATGAGATGGTCGAGCTCGAGAATTTCGAATACTGGACCGACATACCAGACAACCTCGGCTCCGGCGTCGTCGTCGAGGCACGAAGACAGACAAAGGGCCTCAGCACGAACTTCGAAAAGGCGCTTGCTCTCGAGTACTACTTCAGGTCGTCTGGCAGCTTCATCTACAACACTGAGGTTCCAAGCCAGTGGATAACCGGTGACGTCTCGGATTGGCTCACCGATGCAGAGAATCCATACGCTCGCAACGGTTACTGCGAACAGTTCGCAACCGCCATGGCACTCATGGGCAGAGCGCTTGGTATCCCTTCGAGAGTCGTCCTCGGGTTCACCCCAGGCGATGCGCTCAACGACACACTTGTCCAGGTGAGGGATAAGAACGCTCACGCCTGGGTGGAGATGTGGGTACCGACGTATGGTTGGATGTCCTTCGACCCAACCCCCCGGTCTGGATACGCAGCCCCCACGGCCAACGAGAGCCTCGCCGACATCCTCGAGTTCTCACCCTACGACTACGTAGAGGCGATCCCTCCCAGCCAGTTGGTAGACGACTCTGGTGGCGGAATAGGGCCGGACGCAGGGCGCTTCGAAGCCCGCGAAGAACAGGACTCGACTTTCGTGCCGGGTGGCGGCGGCGAAGGGGAGGACATCGCCGGTCCAGACCTGCCAAGGTGGGCGACCTGGATCCTTGCAATGGGCGCCGCCGCGGGCGTTCTCGTGGCTCTTGTCCCGATCACCAAGTGGTTTCGCAGGCGCCGCCGACTTGCGAGACTCAAGAAGGGGGACATCACCGCAGCCTGGCAAGACATCACCGAACGCCTCGTCGACCTGGGAGAGCCATTCGATTCTGCGGCCACTCCACTTGAAGCCGCCGGATCAATCGATGAGGCATTCGTTCCCCTTGCCGAGGCGTACGGCCAGTCGCTGTATGGCGAGTACGAGTCAACGACCGCTGTCATCGACAAAGCGACCGATGCTCACACACGAGCGGCGCAACACATGGCAACGCGCTACTCGCCAATCGAGCGGATCCTTGCCGCATTTCGACCCACGAGAATTATCGAGAAGTGGACCGATCTGGTGGGCCGGAGGAACGGGAACTCCTGATTCCTGCCCTGCAATGTTCGGGGTGTCGATGTCGAGGCAGGGCGCAGGTCAACCCGATGCTTCATGTGCCTCTGTTGTCACGTCGTCCTCCACAAGCTTCAACATCTCCCTGAAGCTCGCACGGTCGAGCTCGAACTTCGTGACGTCGTCCTCGACGTCTTGTGCGATCTCGTCGATCCTCACGAAAAAAGCAAGCTGACCCTGGCGGAGAGCGTCGAGCAGCTCAGTTTCATCGTGAGCCACAGCGAACACCGACTGGCCGTCGGTCACGAGTTTCACATTTGCAAGATGGTCGTCCATGTCGCCGGTGCGGCGTAGATACTCCCAGGCTCGACGCACACGTTGAATCGACAAGCCGTTGTCGAGAAGGCTCTTGACCACACGGAGGCCGACGAGATCGCGGAAGCTGTAGATGCGCCGTCTCCCTGGTCGACCGTCTGTCGTCTGGAGAGAGGGTTGTATCAGCCCGACCTTGTCCCAGTACCGAAGTTGATGTGGTGTACAAGACGTCAGCCGACATGCCTGTGCGGCGGTAAAACCCTCCAAAACCCGTTCTCCCTTTACTCATCATGCGGACGATGCACGGTTGTCCGCTCCAGTCCTTGCCCCTTCGGTGCCCTACCAGCTGATCCGAAGCGGTTGGTCATCCTAGCCGTCCCTGCGCCACCTATGTTGGAACCGCAGCAACCAATCATCGACAGCCCCGGATGTCGACCGACCGATTCGGGATGCTCTGGCTGTGAGCGCCATCCAGCCGGCGGACGCAACCATGATCAAGAACCCGGCACCCGCGATCGCCCAGGACCGCGGGAACGATACGAACATGACAATCGCTCCCAGCACGAATACCGCCGCCGCAACACGCATCTTCCAGCGCTCGGCTCCTCCCCTGACAGCCTTTGCGACCATCTCGGCGAGCTTCGGGTCCTCTTCGTAGAGCTGGCGCTCGATTTCATCGAGGATTTTCTGCTCGTGTTCGTTGAGTGGCATGTTGTTCCCGTAGTCTACGAGCGGGTTCTTCTTGTCAGTATACCTGACCCTCGATATGCCGTCGGGGTCCATATCAACTAGTTGACAGTTCACAGTTCCAGTTCACAGTCGCCCTAGCAGAGCGAACAGACAAGACTGATATCTGTGAACTCTCAAGGCAACAGCGAACTCTTTCTCATACGCCATGGTGCCGTCTCCAATCCCAACCATGTTGTGTACGGGGACCTTCCGGGCTTTCATCTCTCCCCCACCGGAGTGCTTCAAGCACATCGCACAGCGGAACACCTCAGGACCTCCAGGATCGATGTTGTCCTCACGTCCCCCATCGAGCGCGCTTTCGAAACGGCGACAGCGATCGCTCGACACCACGATATCGAGCCGATTGTCGACATCAGACTGACCGAATCGAGGCAATTCCCGCACTGGACCGGACACCGATGGGAATCGATACCTGTTCTGTACCCCGGAGAACTCGAGGCCTACATCGAGGATGCCGACGCGGCCAGAGGGCATGAGACGCTCACGGAAGTTTCGTCGCGCATCATATCGGCGATCGACGATGCAACGTCCCGCGGCTTCCGACACATTGCCGTTGTCGGTCATCAGGATCCTGTGCAAGCAACGAGGCTCGCTCTCACGGCCAGAGACCTCCGCGGATTGAGAACCGACCCGCCGCGCCATGCTGAGGTGGTCACGCTCGTTCGCCGGGATGACGATACCTGGACCGAGCAGAATCGATGGTTGCCGATGGAAGCAACCGGCTGAGCCGATCGAAGTCCACTACACTCTCGCCAGTCTTGTCGACGAGGAGCGTCTTGACCAACCGAACTCTATTCAAGAGTGCAATCTTCATAGCTGGAGTATTCGTTGCCCTCGTCGTGGTCGGTTCACTGGTGTCTTCAGGACCCTCACAGGCCACGGTCGAGTCCGACCGTCAACCAACGACGACCACCACGACCGAGCCACCCGCGGCAGGCGTCGTGGTTGTACTCCTCGAGAACGGTGTCCTCAGGCCATCGAACCTCGAGATCGACCTCGAGCAGATTCAAATCGTCAACTGGATCAACAACGACGACAGGGTGTTCATCATCGAGGACGCAGGAGGCGCGTTTGCCTCCGAACCTCTCAGCCCCGGCGATGAGTTCGAATTCGATTATTCGACCGTTCCACCGGGGCTCTATCGCTACAGAGCGGTTCTCGATACCGACAGCCTCTTCGGAGGAGTACGCGTCCCCGGCGTGGTGGACTCCCGTCCGGCCCAGTAGTTCCCCGGCAGCGAAGCAATGAGCCGTCCCCCGATTGCCATCGGCGCCTCGGGATTCATAGCAGTCACCTTTGGCTTGATCGCTTTCGCGCAGGACAGCGGGACAATCGCTTCGTCGGCCGCGGCGATGATCATCAGTGGTATCGCGGGCATGGCGATCGGTGGTCTCGCGGGACTCCTTCTTGTGCACGCTCGGTGGGGCGGATGGATGCTCGGATCTGCCGTTCTGGCTTCGATCTTCCTGGCTTCGGTCGGCGGATCAGTGCTCTTTTGGATCGCTCTCGGAATTGCAGCCATCTCGATCATCGGCCTCACCGGACCCTGGTTGACACTCTGGGTGCGCCAGCAGCCGGTCGCCGATCCGCTTGGGATGATCCCCGTGGCTCTCATCGCGAGCAGCGTAGCTGCACCGATCATCGTTGGACTTGCAGCCTACGGAGGAGTCACCTGGTTCCACTGGACGCTCGTTGGTTTCGTTGTGGTTTCGGCGTGGGCGTACGGAAGAGGACTCCCGTTCGGTATCTGGGGGTTCCGAGTCATCGTTCCGATTGTCGGTCTGTTTGTTACGATTCTGACCCCTGGTCCGGCCAGCCTCGCGATCGCTGGTGGAGCCGTCGTAGTGGCTGGAATGGCATGGAACCGCCGGGCGCGAAAGGTAACCGCAGTGATCACACCTCCGCTACCGGCACCTGTCAATCGCGGGACGTCCAACCGTGAGAACTAGCGACGCACTTGCGATTGCAGTGTCGGCCCTCGTCGGTGCCGTCACGGGCTGGCTGATCGCCGAATCAGTTGGCGCAGTGATCGGGACCACCATTTCTGTGATCCTCGCCTATGTCGGTGTCAGGGCGAACATCCGGCCCGGAGTTGTCTCAACCGTACTCGTCGGGACGATGGCTGGTGGACTCATCGGTTCGAGTGTCGTCGAGGCCATCTGTCTGCCCGCGAGCTGTCGACCACTTACGGTCGCAGGCGGGCTCATCACAGCGGCGCTCTCCTTTGTTGGGGTCGGACTCGTTGCAGCTCTCGTGACACGGTCGTTCGACGAGTACAACGAACGCATCGCGGCCGGCCTGCCACCAACGGGCGTCGGCTGTGAGGGAGGGGACACGAACAGGGACAAAGATACCGATGACTGATGACCCGTCCGATCCTTCGGCTATCGGTGAGCGGATGCCCTCAGGCCACTAGTCCGGTGGTGCTCCGAAGATGAGGGACACATTGTGTCCTCCGAACCCGAATGAGTTCGTCATCGCTGTCGTAATGGCAACTGCTCTCGCACGGTTGGGCACATAGTCGAGATCGCACTCCTCGTCGGGTGTCTCGTAGTTGATCGTCGGTGGCAGCATGCCGTCGCGAATCGCGAGAAGGCACGCGAGTGACTCGACCGCTCCCGCGGCCCCGAGCAGATGACCGGTCATCGACTTGGTAGAAGAGACAGGGATCTCGTAGGCAGCGTCGCCGAAGGCAGTCTTTATCGCAGCCGTTTCGGTCTTGTCATTGGCGGGCGTCGAAGTACCGTGGGCGTTGATGTAGCCAAGTTCGGCTGGGGCAAGACCTGCATCGTCCAACGCCGCCGTCATCGCGCGTGCTGCGCCTGCACCTCCCGGCCGTGGCAGGGTGATGTGATAGCCGTCTGCGGACATGCCATACCCGAGAAGCTCACCGTAGATGTGAGCGCCACGGCTGCGAGCATGTCCGAGCTCCTCGAGGATCAACACCGCAGCCCCCTCACCCATTACGAACCCGTCTCTGTGCAGGTCGAATGGTCGCGACGCTCCCTCGGGATCATCGTTGTTCGTGCTCATGGCCCGTGCAGAAGCGAAACCAGCAATCGCGAACCGGGTTATGCTCGCCTCCCCTCCACCTGCAACCATGACGTCGGCAGCGCCACGTGCAATCACGGCTGCGGCGTCACCGATGGCGTTCGCCGATGCCGCGCACGCAGTCACGGTCGTCGAGTTCGGTCCATAGAGATTGAAGTCGATCGAAGCAACCCCTCCGGCCAT
Source organism: Acidimicrobiia bacterium (assembly GCA_036985855.1). Taxonomy (GTDB): domain Bacteria; phylum Actinomycetota; class Acidimicrobiia; order Spongiisociales; family UBA5794; genus B3-G11. Next base: position 36,944 of record BTQL01000007.1, read on the forward strand.
GTTCGAGATGATCTTGGCGATGCCGTACGGAGAGATACGACTCGGGCCGCGATCGAGGAGCACACCGATCTGTTCCTCCATCGTCTCGATCCCGCCGATTCCGGTGCCCGCAAGAACACCGGCACGCAGGGCAGCAGGGTCGTCTTCTTCATATGAAAGGCCGGCGTCTTGGAGCGCTTGTTTCGTCGCCACCCAGAACAGCTGGGAACTACGGTCAAGTCGACGCGCGTCGCGCACAGACATGTGATCGGTGATATCGAAATCCTTGATCTCCGAACCGATCTTTGTCGTGATATCGGAGACATCGACGCGCTCGATCCTTGAAACACCGCTCCTGCCGTCAAGAAGATTGCGCCAGAGTTCGTCCACACTCGATCCGAGCGCGGTTCGTGTTCCCAAGCCCGTTATGACGACCCTGCGGCCGATCATCAGCAGCCCTAACCAGCAAGTTTGGCAACGACCAGATCGACGGCTTGGCCAACGGTGCCGATCGACTCCGCTTCCTCGTCCGGGATCTGAACACCGAAATTGTCCTCGAGCGCCATGAGGAGCTCGACTACGCCAAGCGAGTCGACTTCGAGGTCTTCTTCGAATCGCGCTTCAGCGGTGATCTTGTCAGCATCGAGGCCGAGCTCTTCCACGAGAAGTTCGTTCAACTTCGATTCAATTTCCGCACGTTCCATGGCATGTGTCTCCTGGTTGGTTATAGAGCCAACCCACCGTCAACGACGATGGTCTGGCCGGTGATGTACGAAGCACCGTCGGAAGCAAGATAGCCGACTATCGATGCGACTTCCCCAGGCAAGCCGAGTCTGCCGAGGGCGATCTGTTCAGCTACTGCGTCGGTGACGTTGTCCCCGAGCGCAGCGGTCATGTCGGTCTGGATAAAACCCGGGGCAATGGCGTTGACGGTTATTCCCCTGGAACCGACCTCTTTCGCTACAGATTTGGTGAAACCGATGATGCCAGCCTTGGCAGCTGCGTAGTTGCTTTGTCCCGGATTCCCTGAGATCCCTGAAACTGAACTGATGTTGATGATCCTTCCCGACTTCGCCCGCAGCATCGAACGCAGCGCTGCTTTGGTGCACAAGAAAACCGAACCGAGATTCGTGTTCACAACGTTGTCCCACTGATCAGATGTCATGCGCAGAAGCAACCCGTCATCGGTGATCCCAGCGTTGTTGACGAGGACCGAAACCGAACCGAGTTCGTTGGAAACCATCTCGAACATGGCCGCGACGGCATCGGCGTCGGACACATCAGCCTGCACGGCGAGCGCGCTCCCGCCGTGTTCTTCAATCTTTGACACTACCTCGTCGGCCTTCGCAGAGTTCGAGGCATAGTTCACCGCAACGGCAAAACCGTCGGCAGCGAGGTGGAGCGCAATTGCGCGACCGATACCCCTGGAAGCTCCCGTTACGAGCGCAACATCGGTCATCTTTGGAATGCTTTCTGTTTCTGGATCAGAATCTCAAGACCCGTCTTGTCTGGTTCCGGTAGTTGTTCATCGATCGTTGCCAGTGGTTCTGTACGGTCTCCCCACTGGAATGCAACGGAACCCCATGTGACGCCGGCGCCATATGCGGCGAACACGAGCTTGTCCCCCGCGTGCACACGACCTTCCTCAATCGCCTCCGAAAGAGCGATGGGGATCGTCGCCGCTGAGGTGTTGCCGTACTTGTGAATGTTCACAAACATCTTCGATTCATCAGCCTTGATTCTGCGTCGCACCGCATCGATGATCCTCAAGTTCGCCTGGTGCGGGATGACAAGGTCGATGTCTTCGAGTTCCCAGCCTGCATCCTTGGCAGCTGAGATTGTGCCCTCACCCATCTTGACCACGGCGCCCTTGAAGATCTCCGCACCGTCCATGACGATGGCTATCTCTGCTTCCGAGTCGATGAATTCGGTTCCGAGCCCTGTAGCGGTGAGGTACTCGGCGCCGCTCCCGTCGGCGCCAAGCGCCATCGACTTGATTCCTGAGTCGTCGTCCGACGCCTCTACGACGACTGCGCCTGCGCCGTCGCCGAAGAGCACGGCGGTTGAACGTTTCTTAAGATTGAGATAGGACGTGATTCGCTCAGACCCGATCAAGAGGACGCGGTTGGCCGTGCCCGTTGCGATGAGTCCGTGGGCCATGGAGAGGCCATAGATGAATCCCGAGCAACCTGCATTGATGTCCGAAGCGGCTGCGCGCACCGCGCCGATCTTGGACTGCACGTACGCTGCCGAGGATGGGATCTGTCGGTCCGCGGTACACGTAGCGACGATCACATAGTCAACGTCGGTAGGTTGCAAACCCGCGGCCGCCACCGCGCGCTTTCCAGCGAGTGCTGCCATGTCGGAGTTGTTGACATGAGAAACGTGTCGCTCCTTGATGCCAGAGCGCGACGTGATCCACTCATCGCTTGTATCGATGACCGTTGCGAGCTCATCGTTCGTCACAACAGGTTGAGGGATGCAGCGGCCCCAGCCGGTGATGGTTACGTTCTTCATGCTGTTCCTTCCCAGCGAGCCTTCATTCTACGGAGAGTTCCCTCGCCACCGCGCGCGCTTGCACAATGGATGAAACCACCCTCACATCGACATCTTTGACGGTTCGTTTCGCGAGTCCGGCCGTGACCTCTCCCGGCCCAATGTGCACGAACGTGCCCACTCCTCCACGAGCTATGTGTTCGAGGGACTCGGAGAAGCGTACGGGGGCCGTCAACTGTTGGACAAGAGTCATCGACGGCTCGGTGGTTGGCTCAGCCGTGGCGTTTGCGTACACAGCAAACGCTGGTTCGGCGAACGAGACAGGTTCCAGCGCCGCTGCGAGCATCTCGGCGGCTGGGGCCATGTACGGCGAGTGAAACGCACCTTGCACTTTGAGCCTGATCACTCTCCGTACTCCGAGTTCTCGTGCGTTGTTCTCGAGCCACATGAGGTCGTCATCCCCACCGGCGACAACGACCTGACCGGGAGCGTTGATATTCGCCAGCGACAGGTGTCCACCCTCATCCGCCCGTTTGCGGGCGACAGCTTCGACCAGAGAGACGTCTGCTCCGAGCAGCGCCGCCATGCCCGAGGGCGTCAGCCGTGCTGCCGCTGCCATTGCCTCGCCACGTTTTGCAACGAGCGCGAGACCGTCGAAATAGTCGAGAGCTCCAGCTGCGGCCAGGGCCGTGTATTCCCCGAGACTGTGTCCCGCAGCTGCCTTGGGAGGACTCGCCACGTTCTTGGCGAACTCCAGCCAGAGAGCGTACGAAACCGCATACAACGACGGCTGGGCGTGTTGGGTTTCGGTAAGTCGCTCGTCCGGGCCATCGCTCACAAGGGCGTCGAGATCCCAGCCGAGCACTTCGTTGGCAGACTCACCGGATACTTCGGGATATGCGGCGCGCGCGTCGGCGCACATCCCGACAGATTGGCTTCCCTGACCTGGGAACAGTACGGCGTAGTCCATTGGTGCTCTCGTTGTCTCGATTCGTTTCGTCTCGGGTCCGGATAGTTGCAATCGTAATCTGCGATCAGCTATCCGTTCCCCGCCTGAAGATACTTGCGAATATTTCGCACGGCCTGCGTGATTCGGTGCTCGTTCTCCACAAGCGCGAACCGAACGTGCTGATCGCCCGAGGGTCCGAATCCGATTCCGGGGCTCACGGCAACTTCGGCTTTGTCAAGGAGATCGAGTGCAAACGCGAGGCTTCCCATGGCTTGGAATCGATCGGGTATCTCGGCCCAGACGAACATCGTGGCGCGCGGCGTCTCGATCTCCCAGCCGGCTCGATTGAGTCCTTCCACCAACGTGTCACGCCGTACCTTGTACTCCTCGACAACCTCACCGACGTAAGAATCGTGCTCGTTGAGAGCGATGATCGATGCGATCTGAATCGGCTGAAAGGTGCCGTAATCGAGATAGGACTTGAGCTGTTGCAGCGCTCTGACCATCTCGGCGTTCCCAACGACGAAACCGACCCTCCAACCTGCCATCGAATGAGACTTCGACAATGTGTACAGCTCAACGGCAACTTCCTTCGCACCATCAACCTGGAGCAGCGAAGGCGGCTTGTAGCCGTCGAAGCTGATATCGGCGTACGCGAAATCATGAACGAGCATGACGTCGTTCCGATGGGCGAATTCGACAAGCCGCTCGAAGAAGCCGACATCGACGGTCACGGTCGTCGGATTGTGGGGGAACGATGTGACGATCACTCTCGGTTTCGGCCATGACGTTCGGAACGCAGCAGTCAGCTGCTCGAAGAAATCGGCATTCGTCGACAGATGAACACGACGCACTTCAGCACCCGCGAGCACCGGCGCGTAGATATGGATCGGATACGAGGGTTCAGGTACGAGCGCGACATCACCCGGTTGCACGAGCGCCCACATGAGGTGGGACAGACCTTCTTTCGCACCGATCGTGTTGATGACCTCGGTTTCTGGATCCAACACGACCCCATACGCGCGCAAGTACCGGTCGGCGACTGCCTTTCGCAGGTTCGGGATTCCTCTCGAAGCCGAGTACCTGTGGTTCTTGGCCTGCGTAGCGGCCTCGACGAGCTTGTCAACGACGCCGGGCGGTGAAGGGATATTCGGGTTGCCGAAACCCAGATCGATGACGTCGACGCCTGCACGCCTCGCCTCGGTCTTGCGCTGATTGATCTCGGCGAACACGTAGGGCGGAAGATTGTCGATTCTCCTGAACTGCATATCGTGACCCTAGACCGGGACCAGATCGTCGTAGCGACTCTATCCAGGGAGCAATCGCCTGATTCCATCGGGGATGATCGCTGCACCCCATGAGAACGCCGACCGTACGAGATCGAGTGCATCTTCCGTTCCATCCCAGTGCGAACGAACGATATGTTCATCCACACCGACCATGAGGTGATTCACTGCAAGCGATACGAGTATGAGGTCATCCAAACGCCCAAAACCGATGATGAAGTCGGGAACCAGGTCGATAGGAAGGACCACATAACCGAGGACCGCACCTATGAAGATTTTGCGGCGGATCGGGACGCGTGGGTCACGGAGAAGCCGGGTCAACAACTTCACGATGTTCGGAAGCAGTACCACGGCTTCCATGGCCAACTGTCCGCGCGAGCGCGCCTCAACCGGCATGGAGTCGTCTATCGCGACCAGTTCGACGGTCTCCTGTATGTCCTTCATCCACCCTCTTCCGCTGCAAGCAGGGCGGCTCCAACGGCCCCAGCAGCTGGTCCCAGGGTTGCCACCTGGACCGCGGGAGGTACTCGCAACTTTCCTCCGTGCAGCGAATCACTCAGAACCCTTCTCGCCGGCCCGACAATCGACTCCCCGATCGAACCGAGCCCACCCCCAACTACGATGAGTTCCGGATCGAATATGGCCACAAGTCCGGCAAGGCCTTGACCGAACGACCTGCCAACCTCGGTGACAAGCGCACGCGCTGTCTCGTCTCCTGCATCGGCTGCTGCGACCACAGACTCACCGGTGATCGAGTTCGATCCGAGAATCCTCGCAAGCGAACTATCGGGATTCGTCGTAACGACCTGATGCGCCAGACGAACCATCGCAGGGCCGGATGCTCTCGTCTCCCAACATCCACGCTTTCCACAGTCGCACAGAAGACCGTCCCTATCGACCTGGACGTGCCCCCACTCACCTGCAAAGCCTCCCCCGCGGTACAGGACACCGTCGATGATCACCGCTCCACCGATACCGGTGCCGAGGGTTACGAAGAGAACGTTCCTGTATCCCTTGGCGGCTCCCACGCGGAGCTCTGCGAACGACGCCGTGTTTGCGTCGTTGTCCACGTATACCGGGACACCGAAACGATCTGAAATCGCCGTACGCACATCGAGATTGGTTCCGGGCACATGTGGCCCCCAGACAAGGGTGCCGTCCTTGTGATTCACGAGACCAGCCACACCAACACCGATCGCATCGACGGCTTCGCCGTATACGGAGTCGATCGAGGCCATGATCGCATCGATGGTCCCCGTCGATCTGTCGACTTCGAACTGCGACTCCGCGACCGTCTCGGAGGCGTCCATCCTCACGGCGAGCGCCTTGGTACCGCCGATGTCGATGCCGATTGAAATCATTCGATGTCGATTTTCTGCGGACCGTTTGATTCCGGTTCATCGGTTCCATCGCTTTGACGAACCGTTCTCGTGACCCCGGTCACCAGTTCTCCCACCCCTGAGGCGACCTCAAACGCAGCTTTGGAAAAATGGATGAAAGCTCTCTTGATGCCGCTCACCAACGGATCCGTCGGCCGGTCTTGTGTCACGACCCCTCCAATGTGAACACGATCCGCAATTCCCCTTCGCGGATCTTGGCGCCGCGGATCGTACGACGCCGCAGCGAGTCGGGCAGCATCAGTGACCGCCGATGAGGACCGATCGTCACGAATACTTCATCGCCGTGACGCATCAGATCGACGTCGCCACGTTCGGTGAAAGGTACGCTCATCACGAGTTCAACGTCGTCGGTTTCCGTCGAGTGTTCGATGCGAAGGGCTTGGCCTTCAGACAGCTTGCGGGTTGGATCGGTGTCACCGTAGAGCTCATCTGCAACCACTCGTAACAGTTCAGGACCGACCATCTCCTCTTCGAACAGCCTAAGCATCCGAATATCGGTATCCGCAAACCCCTCTTCGACATCTTCGATGTGTCTCGCCTGGATTTCCTGCCAGCGGGCGAAATACGGATCAGAAACGGCGTCCGGCAGAACTCGGTTCACGATCGCCGAATCGACTGCGTATCCGAACAGCCCGAGATATGTGTATGTCCTTTTCGCCTCGGCGATCACCATCTTTTCCGGGTTCATGACAAGGCGCGCCGTCGTCACGTCACCGTCAGACAAGATCTCTCTGATGCCATCGAGCCGGTCGTAGAACCGCGCCACCGTTTCGAACACTTCGTCGTTTGCGATCGGCATCGTCGAGACCTTTGCCATCACGGGACGCACCACTTTCGCCACCCTGCGACCGATCGGAAACATCTTGTCCATATACCACGACATCACCTCGGGCAGACTCAGAAGGCGCAACGTCTCGGCCGTGGGCGCGCAGTCGACGACGATCAGGTCGTAGTGATCTGAACGTGCGTGGTCTCGCACCGTCGCGAGCGAGAAAAGCTCATCCATGCCGGGAAACACGGTGAGTTCCTCAGCCTCGATGCCTTCGAGTCCTGACCAGTCGAACAGCTCGGTGAGGTGATCCCTCACCGCGCCCCATGATTCCTCGAGGCGTTGCTGACTGTCGATCTGTTGCGCCTCGAGATTCGGAACCACACCTGTTGGCATGTCGCCGAGCGGCATATCGAACGCGTCGGCGAGCGAGTGCGCCGGATCCGTCGACATGACGAGTGTCGAGTATCCGAGTTCGGCTGCCTTTATGGCAGTCGCGGCGGACACGGTCGTCTTTCCGACGCCACCTTTCCCGGTCACGAGGATGATGCGCATCAGGCGCTCTCTTCAGCCCGTTTCTTCAATCCGCGGAGTGCGGTTCCTACGATCTGTTTCTCTGCCTGGCGACGCAGGAACCCTGGCACAGTGAAAGCTGGATCGACTTTGAGTGCGTACACCACTTCGCAGCCACCTTCGATTTCGTTGAACTCGTACTGCCCATCAAGCGACTTGAGATCTGCGTTTGGAATCGCCGACCATGCGAACCCGTTGTCATAGCCGTAGTCGTACTCGAGTGTGTATGAGATCTCCTTGACCATCGCGTCGATCACGAAGTCTGCGGTGGCCGGTCTGCCGAACTCGTCCTCGCTCGTCACCTGAACAGCCTTGACTCCACCGGCCCATTCGACATACGCCTCAAGATCAAGCGCCACCTCGTATACATGTTGCGGGGTGGAAGACACCTCGACCCTTTGTACGGTCCCCTCGACCATAGGCACTCCTTTTTCTCCGTGCGACGATCGTGAGGGTAGCTTCTATACGGTCGTGGTGATTCTCGTCAGCATGAGCTCGTACCGGTACGGTGCTTCACGATCAGGGTTCGCGGCGGTGAACCGGTCGAGCCCTGCGGAGATCTCTGCATCATCGAGCAGCTGAAGTGTGCTGACGAATCGTGCGTTCACCGCGTCCATCCAATCCCCCGCGGTTCGACTGACGGTTTCGCGCGTGTGAGCGATCTCAACCCTCGCTGCTCCACCCGCACAGTGGTCCGCAATGACCGATGGATCGGGAAAACGCTTTCGGTCGATTTCGACGACCTTGGGGAACCACCGGCCAAGCGAGGACTGTTCGATCGCCTCAGGACCCATGGTCCAGATGTCGATACGTCCATCCGGCTCAGTAACGCGTAGCGCCTCGGCGACCGAACGTCTCCAGTCGCCGTAATGGATCGACAAGTGGAAGTACACGAGAGCCACCGTACCGTCCCGGAACGGGAGAGCTTGCGCGGTCCCACACACAACATCGATCCCGCGATGCTGCGATGCTCTCACGAGCATCGCACTCGCCGGATCCACGACCACGGGACGGCGGCCAGGGCAGGCCCATGTCGATGCGTGATCTCCTGTACCACCTCCGACATCGATCATCCAACCACGGATGCCTGCCGAGGAGAGTTCTGCCCGGTCCCTCGCAGCGCCGGACATGGGCCTGAGGCGGTAGGCGTCGGCGAGCCGTTCCAGATCGATGTCAACCATGGCGAACCGCTCGCCCCGTCGCCCGGAAGTATCCGACGTTCATGCATGTCGTCTTCCCGACCTGCCAGGTGATTGCCTTCGGCTGGTGGATGTCTCCGAAATAGTGGAATGCCGGCTCATGCTCGATGAGGTAGTCGAGGATCTCCGGCGATCCTTTCCTGGTTCGACCGATGACATCCGAAGCGAGCGCAGGCACGTCGGGTGGCACATGGGTACATAGGATCTCCACTGGTCCAAGCAAGTCGAGCTTCGATCTCATCTCGTCCGGTTCGACCTCCCCGGCGGTTCCGATACGAGGGATCCCCCCACCGACGAAACCCACGAGATGGCCCTCGATCTCGCGGGTCTCTGCGTCGACATACTGTGCACTCGAGGGCAGATGGTCCTTCAGCATGGCTGGTCGGTCGACATTGCCGTACATCACGAAAGCCTCTGAACCCTCCAAGGCAGAACACACGGAACGGTATTGCATCGCCATCAGTTCGCCGATCGCCGTATCCACCTCTTCCTTCCTTCCAGCCGTCGCTGTCTGCCACAGCTCATTGGCTTCAGCACGTCTTCTGCGCGCCCGAAGTGCCGAGATCTCAACAATGAGCTGCTTGCCGACGACGTCCGAGACGATTCCCTCGCCGGTTCGATAGTCGATGAGGTTGACAAGATCCCCGAGTACGAGCAGGGGTTCATCGACGCGGGCGACCCGCGCAAGGGCATCAGCTGCTCCATGGACGTCCGCGACGAGTAACACTACTCAGTCGCCCGTTTCCGGACCCAGCCAGATCGACACGAGGATGAGACCGACCGTGCCGGCAAAACCTGCCCCGACCGCAAGAAGGGATGGCCACCCCGCATACAGAGCCGAGATACCGGCCATCCCGAAACCGATGATGCCTGCGAGCGCGAATCGGCCCGTCCGGCCGAAGCGCCTCTCGGGGTCAACGCTCTCCCAGCCATCAACCGTCGCCGCCACGGCGGTAGCGGCGATCCAAACAGCCATGAGCAAGAACCCGAGGAGCAAAGGAATGCCAAAGAGGGCCGTCACTCAGTTTTCTCCTCTGTATCGGCCGACCTGGGCGCCGGTATGCCGTCAGCGTAGACACCACCAAGCCGACACGCAGCGACCGCCGATTCAAGTTCGGCGCGCACGACTTGCCCCGGCTCACGATCGAGAGCTGCTTCACAGATCGCGGAGGCGAGCTGTCCACCGATCCGCCCAACCGCCCAAGCAGCATGTCCGGCAAGCAACCGGTCCGGATGCCCGACATATCCCGCTAGGAGTCCGAGCGATGACTCGTCTCCCGTATTGCCGAGCGCAACAAGGGCGTTGCGTCGCACGAAGCGCATGCGCCGAGATGGGATGTACCAGTGCTCGACGATCCGAGCAAGTTCCCGGTCGCTGAGGCAGAGCATGTCTTCAGGTGTGAGCATGTCGCGGGTTGCCCCGACCGAACGCAAGGCGGGATGGCCGGGAGGACACGCGGTGAGGCATGCATCACAACCGTAGATCCTTCCCCCAATGGCGGTACGGATGGCTGGATCGATCACGCCTCTCCTCTGGAGCACAGCCGCGATGCACCTTCTCGCGTCGAGAACGCCCGGCGCAACGATCGCATCCGTCGGGCACGCGGGGATGCAGGCGTCACAGGTTCCACACGTTCTACGCATCGGCTCCGTATCGGACAACTCAGCATCCGTGACGACCGAGCCGATGAGTATCCAAGGACCCGACCCCACAGTGAGCGCCATCGTCGACTTCCCCCGCCACGTCACACCGGCGCGCACAGCAACGGCCCTATCGATCAGCCGATCGTCGTCGAACACGATCTCGGTTCTGTGACCTTCGCCGTTCAATGTCGAGGCGATGCTCGCGAGGACCCCGCGCAGACCTTCATATCGGTCTCCGTCCGCGAACCTGGCCACCGTCCGGGTTTCTCTGGCTCCGTCGCCGTCCGCGAGATAGGGAACGGCCGCGACGACAATGGAAGATGCCCACGGAAACGATTCCTTCGGGCTTGCGGCGATCTCGGGATGAGCATAGGTGAACGCGAGTCCGCCGTGGAGACCGTTCGTCACCCGAGCCTCTATTCGCTCAGCCTCGTCGGGGAAGGGTGCGAGGCCGGTTACGCCGATCGTTGCCGACGCTCGATCGGCGATGACAGTGAGCGACGCGTACAGGTCCATGCCGCAACGTTAGGCGGCCCGGAATGGTGCATCGGTCAGGTTCCGCCGGCGACCGAGTTCCCGTTGTCGGACACGAGCCTGATCGGCGGTACGAGCCCGACCTTGCTCATCGAGTCGATGGCAGCCCGCTCGACTTCTGCGAGCTCGAGGATCCCCGCGTCTCGCACAAGCGCCGAGACCACACAATCGTCACACACCTTTGTCTCGCGCATGTCACACGTTCCACAATCGATGATCATCAGAACCTCCTTGGAAAGGAGAGTACGAAACGGGTGTGACAGGAAACAGTGGTCGGCCGTCAATTATCAGCACAGACCACCGACCGCCGGCATCTGGTCTCTGTCTAGAGCCCCAACTCGGCCTTGAGGTTCGCGAGGGTCTCATCGGCCTGGGCCTCGTTCATCGCCTCGCGTAACTCTGCCTCTGCACCTTCAGGTGTCGCCTCGAAAATCTCTGCTTTTGCCATGGCCTGGGCCTTGCGTGTCTCGATCTTGTCCTCCACGGATGCAAGGGAGGGCATGTCATCGTCGAGCGTTGCAGACATCGACTGGACGGCGGCGTTCACAGACTCTTGCATCTTGGCCTGCTCGAGAGCGCCAAGGAGTTCCATCTTCTTCGATGACAGCTCCTCGAGCCTCGCAGCGTTGGCCTGCACGGCACGTTTCGCGTCGTCGGCTTGAGCGATGGCTGTTTCGTACTGACTCTTGAATGATGCCAGGTTGTTCTCTGCGGCCAGCAGCTTTGTGGCCTGGCTCTGCGCAACACCGGTCCACTTGGCGACCGCTGCTTGATCTCCGGCTGCTTTTGCTTCCTCTGCCTTGAGGATCGCCTGTTTCGCCATCTCTCGCGCCTCACCGACATCGTCCGCCGCGTCCTCGATCTTGCTCCCGAGCTTGGTTCGGTGGGCCACGATGTTCGCTGCCTGGTTTCGAAGCTCCTGGTTCTTCTTGTTGGCCGCATCGACAGCCATCTGGATCTCGATCTCAGGATCCATCATCTCTTCTGACGTTTTCTTGAACCACGACTTGATGTACTCAGACCATTTCTTCAACATTGGTCTCCCTCTCTGCTCGTCGTTGTGTGAAGTCTAGGAAAGTCTTCAACCCCGGCGTCGACCTCCGCCGCGCATACGTCCGACGCCCCGAGACAGAGAAGTTCCGGATCTACGCCGACCGCCACCCGATGAGGACATCATCGAGCCAATCAGCAACCCCTCCAACATCTCCAACGTGCCGGACGACCGCCGGCTCTGCGGCCTGCGGTACGCGGGCTGCGGAGTCCGAGATGGGGGGACATCGAACGCGTCGGCGCCAGACGAACGAGAGCCATCGGGGGCCGGCGACGGGGACCTCCGCGCCGGAGGTCGAGGCTCAAGCTTCACGGGTTTCTCCGGGAGCGGCTCTCCGTCGAGGATGGCGTCTGCGCTGTCAAGGTTCCAGATCGCGATGTCGAGTTCTCCTGCCATCGCCATCAGCTGCGGCACACCCGATGCCTTCTCGTAGTCGTGGAGCGCTTTTGTGTACGCCGACGCCGCAGCGTCGTAGTGCTCGCGAACCGTTGCATCCTCCGACAGGGCGACCTCTCCCTCGAGGTCGATTATGTCATTGGCAACATCATCGAGGCGTTTCTGCACCGCCGCTCTCGCCCTGTCGACCGTGTCCGCTGCACGCTTCTTGGAGGACTGCGCAGCTCTCCAGAAGAGAAACACTCCCCCGCCGACGATGACGACCAGGAATACCCAACCCCACCCGAATCCGCCGCCTCCATCCGCCTCTATCCCTCCAATGGACTTGCCGGTGAGGGTCGAGACGAAGAGCTGCACGACCTCAGTATCCGAGCGACCGCTCAGTGCGGCGTCCGTCGCTGAATCCAGCTGCTCGCGGCTGTAGATGTCACCCTCGGACGCCCAGCCGACCGTCTCGGGTCCGACGACGAACACCGTGCCGACACCGCCCATCGCACCGAGTGTGTTCTCCGCGAACACGGTTGCACCACCGGAAGGTTCCGCCGCGAGCACAGCCACAGACAGCGCGCCGCCCGCGAATCGGGCCTCTGCAACAGCGTCGCTGACGGCTCCGGAATCTGCATCTGAACCCGCCTCGATGAAGTAGCCGTTGGCTTTGAGCACGGGAGCGATCTCAGCCGGTTGAGCAGCAGCGACAAGAAAGACAAGAGCAGTCACTCCGATGGCCAAACGAGTCATGGAGAACACAGTAGCCAGAGAGCCGAGATCACAGATAAGTCGTACCGTCTCATGCGTGGGTGGTACTACGTTTATCCCATGAACCTTGGACTCAACATCGGATACTTCGGAACAGCGATCGCGGACGATTTCACGCTCATCTCCACTGCCGAAGACCTCGGCTACGACAGCGTGTGGACCGCCGAGGCCTACGGCGCGGACGCTCTGACGCCTTTGGCGTGGGTCGCAGCAAAGACCGAACGCATCAAAGTTGGCTCCGCTGTGTTTCAGATGCCAGCGCGCACACCGGGGATGACGGCGATGACCGCATCGACCCTGGACATCATGTCGAACGGTCGTTTCTTGCTCGGTCTTGGAGTGTCGGGTCCTCAGGTCGTTGAGGGATGGCACGGCCAACCCTACGGCAAACCTCTCGGCGTCACTCGCGAGTACGTCAGCATCCTGCGGAAGATGTTCGCTCGCGACGAGCCCGTCAGCTTTGACGGCACGTATTACCAGCTCCCGTTCACGGGGGAAGGGGCAACGGGTCTCGGCAAACCGTTGAAATTGATGCATCGCCCCAAGAACCCGAATCTCCCCATCTACATCGCCGCGATCGGCCCGAAGAACGTGCAACTCACCGCCGAGATCGCCGACGGGTGGCTGCCCGTGTTTCTCTCACCCGAAAGAGTGGACCAGATGTATGGACCTCTGCTCGAAGCGGGGTTCCGAGAGTCGGGAGAAACGGACAAAGCTGAACGGTTCGACATCGCCCCGACACTGAGTGCGCTCGTGACGGACGACCTCGACAAAGGTCGCCTGTCGATGAAACCGTTCCTCGCGTTGTACATCGGGGGGATGGGAGCGAAGGGTCGGAATTTCTACAATGACCTCGCATGCCGCTACGGCTATGAGAAGGAGGCAGAGACGATCCAGGATCTCTATCTCGCCGGCAAGAAGATGGAGGCGACCATGGCGGTTCCCGACGCTCTTGTCGATGAATTGGCCCTTGTCGGTTCGAGAGACCGCATCGCGGATCGGCTGGATGTCTGGCGGGATGCCGGCGTGACAACGATGATCCTCGGCACCAGCGACGTCCCGACCCTGCGAACGATGGCTGAACTGGTTCTGTAGCCGGCTATCGGTCGTCTGCTGCCGGAAGTGGCACCGCCAGCCGGAACGTTGCACCATCGCCCCGGACATACGTCAGGCTTCCGTCCATGAGCTGCGCAAGACGTCGAGACAACGCGAGACCAAGTCCCACGGACGCCTTCACCGTCCTCGAACTGCTCGCCCTCTCGTATGGCTCGAAGATCCTCTCCCGATCTTTGTCAGGAATTCCGGGACCAGAGTCGTGCACGTCGAGGTACCCAAGGTCTTCACTCTGTGCGACCGACACCGTGATCGGTGAGGCACCGTAACGGAAAGCGTTGGTGAGGAGGTTGCGGATCACCTGGCGTACACGCACAGGATCCGCGAAGGCAACAGAGTCGGCATCCTCGATAACGACATCCCACCCCTCCGGCACGGTCAGCTGGGCAAGCACTGATTGGGCGAGCAAGGACAGATCGATGCGTTCGGGGAAGACAGGTAGCGTCCCCTCTTCGGATCGTGCAGCAACCAGCAGATCCTCGATGAGATCGGCCATCTCCCTCGAGGATTCTGCAATGATCTGCATGAGCTGGCCGCGTTCCTCGACTCCCAACTCGTCACCGGCAGTGATCAATTCCTCGGCAAGGCCAACTACGGCGGTGAGCGGTGTTCTCAGCTCGTGGCTGACAGAGGCAATGAGTTGGTCCTTGGACGACAAAGAGTGCTCGAGCCTGGCGCGGTTCTGCGATCGTTCGAAGAACGCGCTCAGAATGTCAGCAATCGCCTGGCAGAAAGCAATGTCACGATCTGACCAGTCCTTCGAACTGTCGTGACGCGTGAACGACACGGAACCGTACCAAGCACCGCCGACATTGATCGCAACGATGATCTGCCTCGATGGGCCACTCTCACAGAACGCGACCTCGTCACTTTGTATCGCACGACGTACATCTGGCATCCCGTCATAGAAAATATGCTCGTCGATGCCGTAGGTTCGGCCGACGCCAGGCGTGGACCATGCAGCGGTGACACGGGCCGCCGGAGCACCTTGATCCGCGGAGATGGTCTCCGCTACGAACACCTCGTCGACGTCCGCTGCTGTTCCGATCGCCTCGAGGGCGGATGAGAGATCGGTCGACCGCTCACCGAGCAGTGCGCGAGAAGACTTGGCCATTGCCTCTTCGTACCTGAGCCTTCCATCGAGGCTCCCGATGAGTGATTCCCGGACGCGTGAACCCTCAGCGCGTTCCCAAACCGCCGCGGTCAGATCCGCCATAGTCCTGAGAAGAACGAGATCGTCGGTCTGCCATGCTCGATCTGGCTCATCGTCTGCCGCACCGATGACCCCAACCCACGAGCCGTTGACGACAATCGGAACGTCTACCTCCATGTGAATACCCGAATCGCCTCCCCTGTCGAACGGCGTACCACGAGCTTCTTCAACGCGGTAGAAGAATGGAGCACCTCCCTCGAGGTGCGCCCTGGCCCCTGGCATCACGGACCAAGGCATCACTGCGGTCCGGTCGAAAGATGGGTGTGCGTGGCGAGGGTCTACCGAGCGCTCCTCGACAATGGCGCAAAGGCCATGTGTCGGATCGTCGACGTTGCGCTCGACGAATACGACTGCTGTGTGCATTGCATTCCTGATGGCATCGAGCGCGTTCGCCATCGCGCCCACGTCGTCCTGGGCAACGAGCGCTCGCGATGCGGCTGAGACTGCGTCGGCGACTTCAACCTTGCGACCGAACGTGCGATCATCTCTCCTCTTTTCCCTCACGAAGTCTCGTGCGATACCAAGCATCGAAAGCCCGAATACGGCGACGATCACGATGCCGGCCACGATCGACCGCTGGACAGACTGATCCTGCAATCCGAACACATCGGAAAGGAACGAGGCGACGAACCCGACAACGACTGCCAAAAGTCCAACGACCCATGCCCTGGACGAGTCACCAAGGACGGCAATGACCAGGAGGAAATACGCGACGACTGCGCCGACGGCTGTTCCAGGTGCCCCGATTGCGAGCATCGCTGTTCCCGTGAACAGAATGTCGACAACGATCGTCGGAGACGACCTCAACCGCTTGTTCTTGAGCGCAAGAGAGGCGTCAATTGCCATCCCGACACCCATTGCTGCGATCAGGTACATCGCCGGCCACTCAAGCATGATGGCGGCTGAGAGTCCGACGAGCGCGGCGATGGACCCCATCAACCTTCGATAACTGTGCCACCGGTGCGTGACAGCCGCCCGTTTCGGTCCGGGTTCTGACATCTGTTGAACATGTGTGCGCGGAAGCGTCGCGGTCACGTGGTATCCGTCGGTCGCTGAGCACTGTATCGGCACACGGCGACCCGGCGTTTAGACATCTATCAGCCCCACTCAACGAAGGCAGTGGCCCAAACGGGGACACAGCCTTCGATGGTGCAACGATCGCGCAGCTCCCGATCGTTGGTTATGACAATCGTTCGCCCTCGTTCAGTGCGAACGAGGTCGGCGATCACATCGTCGGCCTCGTCACCTCGGGAGAAGCGGACGGAGACCCCGGCGGTGGACTGGAACCCTGTGCTTCCATCCGCGTCGGGACCGTCGAACACGACGAGAATCTCCGCAGTCGTGCTCCTCGCCAATCTTCCGGCACGACCGACCACATCGTCCCTGGCATCCCTGGTCGAGAACCGCTCTCCGTGGATCGCTCCCGCGACGTTGTATCCGTCGATGACGATCCTGGTTGGAGACTGCTCGATCAGAGATGCGAGAGCTGGTCCGGAGTCGGGAGCAACACCCGGCGGTACGCGCAGCGGAAGGCTTTCGGCAGGCACGTGTTCGACTCCAGACCTGGCACGGAACGGTCTGGCGTTGCGCTCGATCACATCAAGCCATCGAGCGAATTCGAGAGGATCAGCCGGAGTCGTGTCTGCTCTCAGAGCGCGTCCATTCGAGATGTTCGCCTCCGATCGCCTGCGGACCCGTACTGTTGCCGCTTCAAGCCTGGTACCTATCTCGCTCACATCACTGTGCAAACCTGCGACCTTCTCGGTGAGCGAACGGATCTCCGACCGTTGCACTTCAACGATCTCGCGCAGCTCGCCATTTCTCGCTTTGATGCGCTTCTGTCCATCCGACAAAGACTTGCGAGTTTCGCGAAGTTCCCTGGTGTGTTCGGAACGAGTGTCGGCCAACCTTCGTTTCGCCTCAGCGAGCTGGTCGTTGAGGATGGCAATCTGCTGGTTGGCCGACACCAGGTCATTGTCGGCAGCGAGCTCATTCTCCCTGTGAACCCGTCCGGCGATCGTTTCAAGTCCAACCACCGGGTCATCCAGGAACGTAACCAGATCAGCGTCGATCGACACCAGGGACTCGAGCCTGACCCTGGTAGCATCACGGAGCGGCTCATTGTCGATCAGTTCTTGGACAACCGACCTTGCAAAGGGAGGTGGAAGCGAGCGGGCAGAGCTCTTGGCTACTTTCCGAAGACCCGCAGGAATGTCATCAGGCTCCATGTCTGCAAGTTCTCTGCGCGTCGATTCAATCACCGGAAGGAGAAAGTCGAGGGTGGGTTTGTCCCAGGTCACCTGGTTGTTGTGTGACATATCCGATCCGTCATTTTGACATGCGTTTTCACAGTGCCATACTCGCAGGCCACGCCAACAAGCGGAGCAACGGACATCATGACGAACCGATACGAACTGGTACTCATTCTTATATAGGCGCATTGGACCCCTGATGCGCCAAACCCTCCGTGTCCCGGAGGGTTCTTTCGTACCCGGAGAACACCATGGCAGAACAACTCAGCGGAGCAGCGATCCTCATCCGATCCCTCGAACACGAGGGCGTCGAGATGATCTTCGGCGTCCCGGGTGGGGCGATCCTCAAGGCATACGATGAGCTGTACTCGAGCCCGATTCGACACATCTTGGCGAGACACGAACAGGGCGGAGGTCACATGGCCTCGGGATACGCCCATGCCACCGGACGTGTGGGTGTGACTTTTGCCACATCTGGACCCGGAGCTACGAACCTGATCACACCGCTCGCCGACGCCTATATGGATTCGATTCCTGTCGTAGCAGTCACCGCGCAAGTCGGCTCGAGCTCGATCGGACTCGACGCATTCCAGGAGACCCACACATGGGGTATCTCGATGCCCGTGACCAAACACAACTACCTCGTCACCGACATCGACGAGATCCCGACGACCATCAGGGAGGCATTCCATATTGCCTCCACAGGGCGTCCCGGACCAGTGCTCGTCGACATCACCAAGGACGCACTTGCAGACTCTATGGCGTGGCACGGTCCGGCTGAGATCAATCTGCCAGGTTATAGACCGTCTGTGAAGGGACACCCCCGTCAGGTGAGAGCCGCGATGGATGAGATTCTCAAATCTGAACGACCGGTTCTGTACGCCGGGGGTGGCATCATCCGTTCTCAGGCGAGCGAACAGCTTCGAGCATTTGCCGAACAGCAGAACCTGCCCGTAGTGACGACGCTCATGGCCCGCGGGGCTATTCCGGACTCCCATCCGCTGACACTTGGAATGTCTGGCATGCACGGCAACTACACGGCGACAACCGCGATCCAGCGATCTGATCTGCTCATCACCATCGGCGCCAGATTCGATGACAGGGTGACGGGCAATCCCGAGTTCTTCGCTCCACGTGCTCGCGTTATCCATGTCGATGTCGATCCGGCAGAGATCGGCAAGATCCGTAGGGCCGATATCCCGATCGTCGGGGACGCAAAGGCTGTGCTCGAACAGTTCCTCACCGACGGTGCCGAGCGCCTCGCAACCGGTCCAGCGCCCGATCGCAGCAAGTGGCTCGGGACACTTACAGAGTGGCAAAACGATTTTCCGCTTGCCTATGTCCAGGATCCCGATGGACTCATACAACAGCAGTATGTGATAGACGAACTCTCGAAACGGACGCCCCAGGACACGATCGCCGTTGCCGGCGTTGGCCAGCATCAGATGTGGGCTTCTCAGTTCTGGCGGTTCGAGGAACCGAACACCTGGATCAACTCGGGAGGCCTCGGAACCATGGGTTATGCGGTGCCGGCCGCGGTGGGTGCTCAAGCCGCGATGCCCGACAGGACCGTCATCGCCATCGATGGCGACGGATGTTTCCAGATGACCTTCCAGGAACTGATAACCGCGGCCGAAGAGAACATCCCAGTCAAGATCGCCGTGCTGAACAACGCGAACCTCGGAATGGTCCGCCAATGGCAGAAGCTTTTCTACGACGACCGGTATTCGGCGACGGAGTTGTCCTACACGAATCCGAATATCCCGATGCTCGCAGAGGCTCTGGGATGCGCAGGGTTCCGCGCAGAAACGCCAGAGGACGTCATCCCAACGATCGAAAAGGGTCTTGCAATCAACGATCGGCCCGTTGTGATGGAATTCGTGTGCGACCCCGATGCCATGGTCTTCCCCATGGTCGTTGCCGGCGGATCGAACGATGAGGTTCTCATGGGTCCGGAGGATCTCTGATGCCAAAGTCACAGCACCTCATCACCGTGACGGTCGAGAACAAACCTGGTGTACTCGCAAGGATCGCATCGATGTTCGCCAGGCGGGATTTCAACATCCACTCCCTCGCTGTTGGACCAACCGAGGATCCGACCAGATCGCGAGTCACGATGGTCGTCGACGGTCCCGAGATGGAGCAGATCGTGAAACAGCTCTACAAGCTCGTCCACACGATCAAGGTCACAGAACACGCGCAAGGCGAAGCCATCGAACGCGAGATCATGCTCGTCCGTGTCAACGCAGACCCGAAGCGGCGCAGTGAGATTCTCGATGCAGCCAACATCTTCGATGCGACCGCTGTCGACGTCGGAGCGAACACGATCACCTTCGAGGTCGTCGGCGAGCCATCACGGCTGTCGGATTTCTTCGAGTTCATGAAGACGTATGGCATCGTGAGCCTCGTCAAGTCGGGGCGGATCGCTCTCGCCAAAGACAACAAGTCGCAGTCGAAGAAGAACAGACAAGCGGTGTAGGAGCCAGACACATGACAACGATGTACTACCAAGCCGATGCAGACCCAGGCCTGATCACGCGCCGCAAGGTTGCGATCATTGGATTCGGAAGCCAGGGACATGCACACGCTCTCAACCTCAAGGACTCGGGCGTCGATGTGGTGGTCGGTCTCCGCGACGGCTCGCCGAGGGTCAAGGCAGCGTCAGATGCCGGACTGAAGGTCGTCGATCCTGGGACAGCCGCCGAGTGGGCCGACCTCATCATGGTGCTCGTGCCAGACCAGGTACAGAAGGGGTTCTATGAGAATGTCATCGCTCCGAGGCTCTCCCCCGGCGACGCGCTCTTCTTCGCCCATGGATTCTCCATCCACTTCGAATTCATCAA
This sequence comes from Acidimicrobiia bacterium, assembly GCA_036985855.1. Taxonomy (GTDB): domain Bacteria; phylum Actinomycetota; class Acidimicrobiia; order Spongiisociales; family UBA5794; genus B3-G11. Next base: position 57,397 of record BTQL01000007.1, read on the forward strand.
ACCACCCGACTACGTCGATGTTGCGATGGTTGCTCCGAAGGGGCCGGGCCACCTCGTTCGACGCCAATACGTCGAAGGCTCAGGTGTCCCAACGCTTATCGCTGTCAAGCAAGACGCCACAGGCGACGCCTTCGCCCTCGCGCTCTCCTATGCCCACGGGATCGGAGGAACGAGGGCAGGCGTCATCGAAACAACATTCAAAGACGAGACAGAGACCGACCTGTTCGGTGAGCAGGTAATCCTGTGCGGCGGCGTCGATTCGCTGATTCAGGCATCATTCGAAACACTGACCGAGGCCGGCTACGAACCGGAGATGGCCTATTTCGAAGTTCTGCACGAGCTCAAGCTGATCGTCGATCTTCTCTGGGAAGGGGGGATCGAGTGGATGCGCCATTCCGTGTCGGACACGGCCGAGTACGGAGACGTGACCCGCGGTCCTCGCATCGTCACGAGCGAGACAAAGGTCGAGATGCGCAAGATCCTCGCCGAAATCCAGTCGGGTGACTTCGCCAGGGAATGGATGGCCGAATATGAGGCTGGTTCCCCGAACCTCAATGCGGCCAGGGCGGCGATCGCCGAACATCCCGTCGAGACAACCGGCAGAGGCCTCCGCGACATGATGACCTTCATGGTCCCGAAAACTCCCGAGGATGACGTATGAGTGACCGTCTCATCATTTTCGATACGACGTTGCGCGACGGTGAACAGGCGCCCGGCATCGCGCTTTCGCCTGATGACAAGGTTGCGATAGCAAAACAGCTTGCGCTCCTCAAAGTCGACGTCATCGAGGCTGGTTTCGCTGCGTCCAGTCCAGGCGACTTCGCGGCGGTTTCGAGAATCGCGCAGGAGGTGCAGGGTCCAACGATTGCTTCGCTCGCCCGTACGCATCCGGATGACATCGATCGGGCAGCCGACGCGTTGAAGCTCGCCGACAAGAAGCGCATCCATGTCTTCATGTCCACCTCACCCATCCACATGGAGCAGATGCTCCGCATGTCCCCCACCGAAGTCCTCCGCTCCGTCGTGGACGGGGTGACGCGTGCGAAACGTTATGTCGACGACATCGAGTTCTCGCCACAGGATGCGACCCGATCTGACCCCGACTTCATCGTTGAGGTGTGTCGGGCAGCCGTTACAGCCGGTGCCACAACCATCAACATCCCCGACACCGTGGGATATGCGATGCCGGAGGACTTTGTTGAGCTGCTCACCAGGGTGTTCGATGACGTAAGGGGCGGCAATGAGGATGTCATCATCTCGACCCATTGTCATAACGACCTCGGACTCGCCGTGGCGAACTCCCTGTCAGCCATCAACGCTGGAGCACGTCAAATCGAGGGCGCCATCAATGGGATCGGCGAACGCGCTGGTAACACGTCAACTGAAGAGATCATCATGGCATTGAGTACTCGGCAGGACTATTTCGATGTCGAGATCGGTGCAGACACAACCCAGATCTTCGAAACGTCGCGCCTTGTGTCGAGCCTGACGGGTTATCCGATCCAGTACAACAAGGCAGTCGTTGGCCGGAACGCGTTTGCACACGAGTCCGGCATCCATCAGCACGGGGTGCTCCGGAACCGTGAGACGTACGAGATCATGGATCCAAGGTCGGTCGGTACCGAGTCTGTGCTCGTACTCGGAAAGCATTCTGGCAGGGCGGCGTTCCAGGATGCACTCGCCAAGATGGGGATCTCACTCGAAGACGTCGATTTCCAGTCATCGTTCGATCGTTTCAAAGAACTCGCCGACCGAAAGGGCGAAATCTCGGAGGAAGGTATCAGAGCGATCGTCGCGCAGGAGACCGGAACCGATTTCGAAGAGATGCGCTTCGAAGCGATCTATGTTTCGGGAGGTTCCAACGAGGTACCTGTGGCGACCGTCACGTTGACACGAAACGGCGAACAGCTCGAGAAGACCGCAGAGGGTGACGGGATGGTGAACGCAACATTCGTTGCCATGCAGGATGCCTACGGGATTCCTGCACGACTCCTCGACTATCGCGTTTCACCGATCACTTCCGGTGCCGATGCCATGGCTGAGGTCAACGTCATGATCAAAGTCGGCTCGTCGACCTTCTCAGGTCGAGGCGTCTCGACAGACGTCGTCGAAGGTTCCGCAAGAGCGATCGTCGCTGCGATGAACAAAGCAGCGTTTGACCGCGGGGTCATCGAGGACACTCGAGACTCGGACGCGTGAACGCACAGATCGCCCTTCTCCCTGGCGACGGTATCGGCCCGGAGATAGTGCAGCAGGCAAGAGTCGTCCTCGATACTGTCGCTGCTCGGTTCGACCACAACTTCTCGTATTCGGAGCACCTCATGGGCGGCTGCGCCATCGATGCAACCGGCGACGCTCTGCCGGCCGCAACGCTGCAAGCCTGCAACGAATCCGACGCGATCATCCTCGGCGCTGTCGGCGGGCCGCAGTGGAGCGATCCGGACGCCAAGACGCGGCCTGAGGCAGGACTCCTCGCCCTCCGAAAGAACCTTGGTCTCTATGCGAATCTGCGTCCCGTAAGGACCTTCGACGCACTCGTCGATGCCTCTCCCCTTCGTCGCGACATCGTCGAAGGTACGGACATCCTGTTCCTGAGGGAGCTGACCGGCGGTATCTACTTCGGTGGCTCGACGGTCTCGGAGGACGGCACCGAAGTCGCCGATCACATGCGATACACCGTTGTGGAGATCGAACGCATCATCCGCATGGCAGCAAGAGCTGCTCGTGATCGGTCGGGGAAGCTCACTTCTGTCGACAAGGCGAATGTTCTCGAGGTCTCGCGTCTATGGAGACGCACCACCGACCGCGTGATGTCAGACGAATTCCCCGAAGTAGAGCTCGAGACGCTGCTCGTCGATGCGATGGCGATGCACCTATTGTCACGTCCACGGGACTTCGATGTCGTCGTCACCGGCAACCTCTTCGGCGACATCCTGACCGACGAAGCCTCGATGCTACCGGGGTCGCTCGGTCTGTTGCCTTCGGCGTCCTTGGGCGATGGAAACGTCGGACTCTACGAGCCGATCCACGGATCAGCACCGGACATTGCGGGCCACGGCATTGCCAACCCCCTCGCCACCATCCTCGCCGCAGCAATGGCACTACGACACTCACTGCACCTCGAGGACGAAGCGATTGCCATCGAGAACGCGGTAGATCGGGTTCTCAGAGACGGTCTGCGGACGGCCGACATCGCAGACGGCGCAGACTCAGTCGATACCGCATCGATGGGCGCGGCAGTCGCTCGAGCGATCGCATAGGAACTCGAAACACAGGAACACACGTGACTGGGTCAGGGTGGGTTTGTCCGTTGTGGTGACCCTCTTGTCGGGCTGCTGTGGATGAGGCGACGTCGCATGGATGGCGAGTCGGGATCGAGACGGTACCGGGAGGTACAGCCGTCTATGAGACAGACCCCGTCACGGTGCGCAACCACGTGACGGATCGCAGGCGGGATCGCCCTGGCCGCCGGCGAGGTGACCACAGGTACACCGTGGTCATCGAGTCCGACGATACGGACCCTGCCGGTACACAACATCTGTTCCAAAGCATCCGGTCCGACACGGGGACCATATTCGACCCCGGCGGCAGTTTCGGCAGGATTATCTCGGCGTGCGTCAACAAACACCGTCACCTGAGGTGAGTTGGATCCGGCTGAAGTGGCCCCGTCGAGACTGTCCATGGCCATCGCAGCAAACGCATCCAACCGGCGTTGAGAACCAGTCGAGGGCAGGCCGCCTACTGTGCGGTGGAGCCGATCTGCACGTTCAAAGATCGCTCCCTCGATCGTGGCACCGATGATCCCCGGTGCTTCACCCCACATGCGGTACCTCGACCCATCGAGATTCGGTTGGATCGTGAAGAACCGATCGGCGAACACGGCACGCTCTTCACAAGCGGTCACCCGCTTGCGGTGAGCAATCATGCGCCGCACACCGTCGAGATCACACCCATAAGAATCGTCAACAACACCAGCGGAAACACCCGTATCGGCAAGCCTCACCGCAACAACCGTACGGTCGAACGTTGCGGTGCCGTTGAGCATCCGGTCGTGCAACCCCCGATGCTGCCCGAACCGTCTGGCAGCAAACACAAGATCACGGGCGGTCTCCCTCTTGACATCCAAATGAGACTGCACCCACTCCTCAAGCGAACGAGAAGCATCACTTTGTGGCGCCTGAGCCCTATCAAGCTCATTGACCAACACCAACTGCCGAGAACGAAGAGGGCCAGAGACCCGGCGGGTAGAGCGGGGACGATGTTCTGTCGGCGCTGTCGCTCAGCCTCGGCCACCCGCGATCTGGGCTGCCCATGGGCTCTGTTTCAGGCGCATCATCGCGATCGTGCCCACGATCGGACCTGGTACGAGAATCAGAAAGGCCCACTGCCAGGACGTAGAGTCTGCGATCAGGGGAACAACGGAGATCGTGACAAGCGTGAGCATGAACCCAAGGGCGGTTTGCAAGGTCAGGGCGGTGCCCCTCACCTTGTCATCGACCACCTCGGTGACGATCGCTGAGAACTGGGCGGAATCCGAAACAACGGTGAGCCCCCAGATGAGCAGTACACCGATCATCAGCCACGCCGGTGCGTTGAAAACCGCGGCCGTCGCGGCTGCGGCCGCGCCGGAGATGACCATGGACCCACCTGCAGCCAGAGTTCTGCCTCGGCGATCCGCCAGGCGCCCGGCGAGCCAGGCGCCGATACCTCCCACTGCGATCACCGCAAAAGCAACAACCGACGAAGAACCCGAGAACTCGGTGGCAGCCACATAGAACGCAACCCATGTCCAAGCGGCATAGAGCTCCCACATGTGGCCGAGATAGCCGATCGTCGCAAGCCTGAAACCCCGGTTACCGATGATGTTGCGAACATGGGACCACGAGAAGGCAGACGTCGCTGTGTCGAACGGACCGTCACCTGCAAAAAGCATCATCCCCGCTGAGAGAAGAGCGAGAACCGAGGCCGCGAGAAGCACGATCTGCCAATCAAGACCCATACCACGGATCAGATGAGGAAGCGCGCTCCCGACCGTCAATGCGCCGATGAGGATTCCAAGAGCAGTACCTCTCCCCTCCTTGAACCAGCCTGCGATCGCCTTCATTCCGCTCGGGTACACCCCCGCGAGAGCCATACCCGTGAGAAATCGAACTGCTACGACGATCGGCAGATCACCGGGACCAAGGATCACGAGCAGGCTGTTGATCAGCGCTCCAGCGAAGGCCGAAACGGCGAACAGATACCTCGCCTTGACTCGATCGGCCAGGGTCAGCAGTGCGGAGAGAAGCGCTCCCACGACGAACCCGATCTGGACGGCCAGGGTCAGAATGGGAACTTGTGCGTCGGTTAGCGCCCACGCGCTCTGGAGTGAATCCGCAACTGCGGAAGCAGAGAACCAAAGGGAGAGCGCTAGAAGCTGGGCACCCGCGATGAGAAACAGCGCTCTTGTTTGTCCTTCAACGTGCATGCTGTTCCAAGCGATCACGGGACGTTGTTCTTCCCGCTCCATCGACAACCTCTGTACTCTCAACCGACATGACGACACTGCAACCTACCAGCGACATTGGACTCATCGGTCTGGCTGTGATGGGCCAGAACCTCGTCCTGAATCTTTCGGACCACGGTTTCCGTGTTGCTGTGTTCAATCGAACTCCAGCACGAACAGAGAAATTCGTTGCGGAGAACCAAGACCGGGACATCACGGGTTTCAGCGATCTGGCCGGGTTCGCGGCATCCATCGAACGCCCCAGACGCATCCTGCTCATGATCAAGGCGGGACAGCCGGTCGATGCCCAGATCACAACTCTCCTGCCACTGCTCGACGAGGGAGACGTCATCGTCGATGGTGGGAACTCGTTGTTCACCGATACCGCACGAAGATACGAGGACCTGGCCGACGTCGGCATCCATTTCGTTGGTGCTGGTATCTCCGGCGGTGAAGAGGGAGCCCGATTCGGGCCATCGATCATGCCGGGTGGAGACGAGACAGCATGGCCCATCATCGGGGATGTTCTCAGAGCCATTGCCGCCGTAGCCGACGGAGACCCGACCGTTGCGTGGATCGGCCCCGGAGGAGCCGGCCACTTCGTCAAGATGGTGCACAACGGGATCGAGTACGGAGACATGCAGGTCATCGCAGAGGCGTATGACATCATGGGACGGGGACTCGGTATGGGGGCAGCGGACATGCAACCTCACTTTGCAGAGTGGAACGAGGGCAAGCTCGACTCCTATCTCATCGAGATCACCGCAGACATCCTCGGTCATCGTCAGGACAATGGAACACCGACGGTCGACGTCATCGTTGATGCCACGGGCCAGAAAGGAACCGGCAAGTGGACCGTCGAGGCCTCGATGGAGCTTCCGACGCCCGTTTCACTGATCGCTGAGTCCGTCTACGCACGCATCGTGTCCTCATTGCGGGACGAGCGTGCAAAAGCCTCGGCCTATCTGGGCGGAACGAATGATCCCATCGAAGGCGATCCAGATCAGATCATCACCGACCTCCATGACGCGCTCTACGCAGCGAAGATCATCTCGTATGCCCAGGGTTTCATGCTTCTCCGTTCCGCAAGTGAGGAGTTCGGCTGGGATCTTGATTTCGGCACGATCGCCAGCCTGTGGAGGGCAGGAGCCATCATCCGCTCGCGATTCCTCAACGACATCACCGCCGCGTACCGTCGCGATCCAGACCTCACGAATCTGCTGCTCGACGGCTTCTTCAGAAGCGAGGTTGCATCGGCGGTCGGGGGCTTGCGCAGAACCGTCGCAAGAGCCACAACCGCCGGCATACCTGTGCCATCGTATTCGGCTGCGCTCTCCTTCTTCGACGCATACCGGTCCGAACGCCTACCGGCCAACCTCACCCAGGCACAGCGCGACTACTTCGGAGCACATACCTATGAGCGGACCGACCGTCCTCGGGGAGAGTGGTTCCACACGGAGTGGGCCGCGAATGGGGATGGATCGACTTGAGCCAGCCATGGCCGCGAACGATGCCTGCGCTCATCACGGCCTTCGACTCCAATGAGAACATCGATGCCGATGCTCATGGGCACAACGTATCCGTGGCGGTCGCCGCCGGAGCCGATGGCGTCCTCCTGGCCGGGTCGACGGGCGAAGGACCCTACCTCGAATCAGGCGAACGCAAGCTGCTCAGCTCCATCACACGCGACGCGTTTCCAGATCTCACGATATTGTGTGGCATCTTCGCTGAAACAGATCGTTCAACGGAGAGCCAGATTGCGGAAGCGGCAGATGGTTGTGCAAACGCGGTGCTGATTGTCACACCAGGCACGCTCGTGCGGAACCGCCACCATATCATCACCGCCTTCTATCGTCGGATCGCCGACTCCTCTCCTCTGCCGATGTTCCTCTATACCGTGCCTCGTGTGACGGGATACGAGTTCCCGGTCGAGTCGGTAGCCGAACTCGCCAGCCACTCCAACATCGTCGGCATCAAGGACAGCGGAGGCGATGTGTCCCGCCTCACAGCGCTCGCAGAGACTCTGAACGCCGGATTCACCGCCTACACCGGAAACTCGAAAGCTCTTGCCGACAGCGGCGGTCGGGGCGCATTCGGAGCGATCACGGCAAGTGCCAACTACGCATTCACACTCGTGGAATCGGCCGCATCGGGAGACGAGGGGGCTCAGGCGATTCTGGTCGAGATCACGAACATCGTCGAACAGTTCGGAGTCTCGGGAACGAAGTTCGCCGCCTCCCTCGCCGGCTTGCGACCCGGCGTGAGTCGCCTCCCCCTCCAACCCCTCGACTCCGAGGCCGAACAGTCGATCACCAACGCCTACGAGCACATGTTGTCGAGGGTTTCACGGGACACCTGACGTGATCCCAGAATCCTGTGGACATATGCCGGCCGGTGTGCGGATTGTTGCACCGGAGGGATTACCGTTTCGTCTGATGCAACTCGGAATCCCTAACGAACAGACCTCACATGAAAGCCGGGTTGCGGCACCTCCGGCCTCTGTGCCCACCTTCGTCGAGCTCGGTTTCGACGTGGCGGTCGAAACCGATGCGGGAAGAGCCGCAGGATTCTTGGACACGGACTACGAATTGGCCGGCGCAACAGTCGTCGGAAGTCTCTCGGATGCACGACCGATCCACCTACTCGTACGCATATCTCCTCCGACGAACACAGACCGCGCGCTCATGGCTCGCGGTGGTGTCATCGTGGGGCTCATTGACCCGGCAGCGAACCGAGACCTGGTCACCGGTTGGGGCGATGATGGAATCACTACGATCTCGATGGAAATGCTGCCGCGGTCGACCCTTGCCCAGGCGATGGACGCACTCTCCTCCCAGGCAACCGCAGCGGGTTATGCAGCCGTTCTGCTCGGTGTCACGACTCTTCCCAAGTTCATGCCGATGCTGGTCACCGCTGCCGGCACGATTCCGCCATCGAACGTCCTCATCCTTGGTGTCGGCGTCGCTGGTCTCCAGGCCATCGCAACAGCCAAGCGGCTCGGGGCTGTGGTGTACGCATATGACATCCGGCCCGAAACGAAGGAGCAAGTCGAGTCTCTGGGTGGCCGATTCGTCGAAGCGCCCACCCTCAAGATGGACGAAGGTGGATACGCCAGAGCCGTAGATGAGGAGACCCAGGCTGCACAGAAAGAAGCTCTCGCTTCTGCGGTTGCCGCGGCGGACCTCATCATCACAACCGCCCAGGTTCCGGGTCGTCGGGCCCCACGTCTCATCGACCGTGAGATGGTCGAGGCGATGAAACCAGGGTCTGTCATCATCGACATGGCCGCGGCCTCGGGAGGAAACGTCGAGGGCTCTTCGCCGGACGAAACGGTCGTCGTGCACGATGTGACGATTCTCGGTCCGACCGACCTCGCATCGCGCGTCGCCACAGACTCAAGCCGCATGTTCGGGCGCAATGTGCTCGAGCTCGTCAAACGAATGGTCGTAGATGGTGAGCTGATCGTTGACCCTGAGGACCCGGTAGTCGGACCGGCCATCGTCGCCCCAATCCCCGCGCCCCAAGAAAGCGAGGCCACCGAATGAGCGCCGAGTTCATCGCAGGCATCGTGGTCTTCGTACTCGCCGCGTTCGTCGGTTTCGAAGTCATCGCAAAGGTCCCGCGAACGCTTCACACACCACTCATGTCCGGGGCAAACGCGATCTCAGGTATCACGATCGTCGGGGCGATCATCGCGGCCGCGGTCGGGACCGGGGTGCTCGCGGCGGTGCTCGGATTCCTCGCGGTCACCTTCGCCATGATCAACGTCATTGGTGGTTTCCTCGTCACGGACCGCATGCTCGAGATGTTCAAGAAGATCCCTGGTAAGCGCTGATGGTCGAACTTGCCTACCTCGTCGCCGGTGTGCTTTTCATCGTCGGCCTCAAGGGTCTGACCTCTCCCAGAACTGCCAGGCGTGGCAACCGTATCGCGGCTCTCGGCATGCTCGTCGCCATCGTGGTGGTCGTTGTGGACCTCATCGGACTTGATGCCCAGCTTGCCTGGAGCATCGTCATCGCGGGCATCATCGTTGGTGGCGGAATCGGTGCATTCCTTGCGATTCGAGTCCAGATGACGGACATGCCGCAACTCGTTGCAGCATTCAACGGATTCGGCGGTGGGTCTTCCGCTCTCGTCGCCGCGGCAGCGGTGGTCGGCTCCAGCGCGATCATGCCAACCGAGACGGCCGTCACCACGTCGCTCTCTCTCATCATCGGGGCGATAACACTGCTCGGATCCTTCATCGCCTTCGGCAAACTCCAAGGCAT